>CAJAVE010000350.1 GCA_903945325.1 uncultured beta proteobacterium
AACGAGCTGATTGCCTGGGACCTGGCGTTTGACCCGCGCGAACTGGAGTCGCTCAACGCGGCTGATGTGCGCCTGCGCCTGTTCAGCAAGGCGGCCGATCTGCCCGAGAGTGTGCTGCGGCTGCCGGTCAAATCGGTGCATTTGAACAAGTCGCCCATGGTGATGACCAACCTGAAAGTGCTGTCGCCCGCAATGGCTCAGCGCTGGGGCATTGATGTGGACTCCCAGTTGCAGCACGCTCACTATGCGCAGACCCTGCCGGACATGAGCGGCATCTGGTGCGAAGTGTTCGAGCGCCCCGAAGGTTCGAGGCTGGATGTCGACGAAGACCTGTATGGTGGCTTCGTCAGCAACAGCGATCGGCGCCGCCTGACTAACCTGCGCGCCATGACAGCCGATCAGTTGGCCCACGCCCACCCGGCGTTTGAGGATGCGCGCCTGCCCGAGTTGCTGTTTCGATACCGCGCACGCAATTTCCCCGACGGATTGAGCGATAACGAAACCGCGAGCTGGGAAGCGCACCGGGCGCAACGGCTGTTTGATGGCGCTGGCGGCGTGCGAACGATAGCGCAGCTCTTTGACGAAATTGACCGGTTGTCCGAGACGACCGACGAGCGCGGCGAGGCCATTTTGGGTGCCTTGTACGATTACGCAGAGTCCATCGCGCCGCACCGAAGCTGATCTGCTGCGAGAATCCCAACCCAATAGCCTTTGGCAAACCCGCAACCTGAACCGACTGGAACCCTGATGAAAATCGACAAAGACACCGCCGTAACCCTGAGTTTCAAAGTGGCGGATGCCAGCGGCAAGCCGCTTGACACCGGCAGCGAGCCCATGGTTTACCTGCACGGTGGCTACGACAACATCTTCCCCAAGGTGGAAGAAGCGCTGCAAGGGCAGGAAGCCGGGTTCCAGGTGACACTGAATCTGTCTGCCGCCGATTCGTTTGGCGAGCGCGACGAGGCACTGGTGACCACCATCGACAAAAAAGACTTTCCGCCGGGTGTGAAGGTCGGTGGCCAGCTACAGGGCCGGGGAGACGACGGGCAAGAAATCGTCTTTAACGTGCTGAAGATCAAAGGCCCGGTGGTGCACCTGGACGGCAACCACCCGCTGGCGGGCAAGGCCTTGCGCTTTACGGTCAAGGTTATCGATGTGCGTGCTGCAACGGTCGAGGAAATTGCCCACAAGCATGTGCATGGAGAGCATGGACACCACCATTGATTTCTCCATTGACGATGACTTGGGTCATGGAATGGCGAGTCAATCCGTGAGAAATGACTTGCGTCAAGAGCTGGCAATAATCAGAATGGCGTCAAGAAGGTTGCGGCGCAATTCCGCGCTGACACCCTGACGATTGCCAGGAGGCGCCATGAGTGCATTTGCAAAACGTTGGTCCACTGTCGGGCTGCAGCTCAAGCTGCAGATCCTGATTCAAAGTTTCCTGTTGGTGATTCTGGTGAGCGCGCAGTTGTGGCTGTCGCACCAGATCGAGCGCCGCTCGCTGATCGTAGCCGAAGAGCGGATCATGGTTGCCGCCGATGGCGTTATCAACGCGCTGAATACGCTGATGGAACCCATTGTGAATGACAAGGATTTCATCAGCGATCCCAAGGCGCGTGCGCTGTTCCTCCAAAAAATTGCCATCTCGGACGGTATCAAGGAACTGCGGGTGGTCCGTGCCAAGAGCATCGATGATGAATACGGCCCCGGCCTTCCGGAAGAGCGCATCGTGGATGACCTTGACCGTGCCGTGTTGGCAAGCGGCAAACCCCTGTACCTGTTGACCGAGGATGCCAAGGACGGCTCGACCCTGCGCGCGGTGATTCCCTACATTGCTGAGAAAGAGTACCGCACCAGCAAGTGCCTGGAATGCCATGCCGTCGATGCCGGCACCACCATTGGCGTGGTCAGCATCAAGGCGGACGTGAATGAAGATGTGGCCGCCATTCGCACCATGAACGGCTGGCTGTGGGCCGGGCAGGCTGTGTTGCAGATTGCACTGTATTTTGTGATTGGCGCCATCGT
>CAJAVE010000351.1 GCA_903945325.1 uncultured beta proteobacterium
CACTTGCCGGGCGCGCCTTTGGTGGACTGATGGGCATACGCGATGCGTTCATTTTTCCCTTGAGTCCCCCGGCCATTCCCGAACTGGGCCAGGCCTCCGGCTTTACCTTCCGCCTGCAGGACCGGGGTGGCAATGGGCACGATGCACTGGTGGCCGCGCGCAACCAGCTTATGGGCATGGCGACCAAGAGCAAGGTGCTCACACAAGTGCGCCCCGACGGTCTGGAGGACGCACCGCAACTGCAGATCGACATCGACCGCGACAAGGCCAGCGCGCTGTCGGTGAGCTTTGACTCCATCAACAGCACCATTTCCACGGCGCTGGGTTCGGCCTACATCAACGACTTTCCCAACCAGGGCCGCCTGCAGCGCGTGGTGGTGCAGGCCGACGCCACGTCACGCATGCAGCCCGACGATATTTTGAAACTGACCACGCCCAACGCCCGAGGCGTGCCGGTGCCGCTGTCCGCGTTTGCCAGCACGCGCTGGATCAAGGGCGCCATGCAGACCATTCGGTACAACGGCTACCCGGCCATGCGCATTGGTGGTTCGGCAGCGCCGGGCTACAGCACGGGCGACGCCATGCTTGAAATGGAAAAGCTGGCGGCACAGTTACCCGAAGGGTTTGCGTTTGAATGGACCGGTTTGTCACGCGAAGAAAAAATCGCCGGCTCTCAGGCCCTGGTGCTGTACGCCTTTGCCATCCTGGCTGTCTTCTTGTGTCTGGCCGCGCTGTACGAGAGCTGGTCCATTCCGCTGGCCGTGATTCTGGTGGTGCCGGTGGGTGTGCTGGGCGTGCTGCTGGCCACCGTACTGCGTGGCTATGCCAATGACGTGTATTTTCAGGTCGGGCTGATCACCATCATTGGCCTGTCGGCCAAGAACGCCATTTTGATCATCGAGTTTGCCAAAGACCTGCAGGCCCAGGGCAAGACAGCGGTCGAGGCCGCACTGGCGGCGGCCCACATGCGTTTTCGTCCTATCCTGATGACGTCCATGGCCTTCATGCTGGGTGTGTTGCCATTGGCCATCTCTAGCGGAGCCGGGTCGGCCAGCCAGCGCGCCATTGGCACTGGGGTGATTGGCGGCAGCATGATCGGCACCATCCTGGCCGTCTTCTTTGTACCCATATTCTTTGTGGTGGTGCGCTCCATCTTCAAGGGCAGCGAGCGCCAGCACCAGTTTGATATCGAGCACGGTCACCAGATCGGAGTGGACAATCATGAATGACCTGCACATGAAAACAGTACGCATCTTTCCGGTTGCAGCACTGACTGCAGCCTTGGCCCTGGCCGGTTGCAGTTTCATACCGACCTACGAGCGTCCCGCGGCGCCTGTGGCACCGCAGTTCCAGGGCGCAGACGCGTCGCAAACGGCAACGGCAACTGCCACCACCGCAGCTGAAACAGACTGGCAAGCTTTCTTCAAGGACGCCAGGCTCAAGCGCCTGATTGCCCTTTCGCTGGAAAACAACCGCGACCTGCGCGTGGCGGTGCTCAACATCGAGCAGGCCCGTGCCCAACTGCAGGTGCGCCGCGCCGACCAGTTGCCAACGCTCAACGCCGGTCTCAACGGCACCCGTGGGCCGGCCACCAGCGGCGCCATCACCAGCACCTACACGGCGGGACTGAGCGTGACTGCCTACGAGCTCGATTTCTTTGGCCGCGTGCGTGCCTTGAGCCAGGCAGCCCAGGCGCAGTTGCTGGGCACCGAAGAGGCACGCAAGACGGTGCAGATCAGCCTGATCGCATCGGTCGCCAACACCTACCTCAGCCTGCTGGCCGACGACGAGCTGCTGCAGGTGACACGCGGCACACTCGCCTCGCGCCAGGAGTCGCTCAAGCTCACCCAGCTCAAATTTGACAATGAAGCGGCCTCAAAGATCGATTTGAGCCAGGCCCAGTCGTTACTTGAAGGCGCCAAGCTTGCACACGCCCAGGCAACGCGCCAGCGTGCGCTGGATGAGAACGCACTGGTGTTGCTGTTAGGGCAAAGCCTGCCTGCCGATTTGCCCGCTGGTTTGCCCATCACAGAGCAAGGGCTGCTGGCCGATTTGCCCGCCGGGGTACCATCCGACTTGCTGACCCGCCGTCCGGATATCCGTCAGGCCGAGCAGGTGTTGCTGGCCAACAACGCCAACATTGGCGCGGCACGCGCGGCGTTCTTTCCGCGCATCAGCCTCACGGCCAGCGCGGGCGCCGTGAGCAGCGACCTGAACACGCTGCTCAACAACGGCACTGCTGCCTGGACGTTTGTGCCGCAGTTGCTGCTGCCCCTCTTTGACTTCGGGCGCAACTCCGCCAACCTGCAGTCGGCACGGGTGGCGCGTGACATTGCTGTGGCCCAGTACGAGAAAGCCATTCAGACCGGCTTCAGGGAAGTGTCAGACGCCCTGGCGGGGCGCGCCACCCTGGGCGAACAATTGCGCGCCCAAAGCGCCCAACTGGCTGCCGAACAGACTCGCATGCAGCTGACCGACCTGCGCTTCAAGCACGGGGCCGCCAGCACTTTTGACGTGCTGGACGCCCAGCGGTCGCTGTTCGCCACCCGGCAGGCGGCGGTGCAAGTGCAATTGCAACAGGTGCAAAACCAGGTCACGCTCTACAAAGTGATGGGCGGCGGCTGGGCAGAGTGTGGCCACGCCGGTATCCCCTGCACGCGGTGACCCGGCCCAAGGCTCTCATTCAGAGAGTTTCTTAAGAGAAAAATGGCTGAAACTACCATAAACATTGCGCAAGCAGCTATTATTTATATAGCAATTTCGCAACCCGATTGCCTCTCCAGGCATGACCCGTGCACTGTGCCAGCGCGGCCTATACTGTGCCAGCTACCGCCAAGTTGCCCGCCCATTGGCGGCGACGTAAGATCCGTAGCGAGGCCCCGTCAAAATGTTCGATTCGTTGCGCCGCAAGCACTTTCCGTCACTCACCGGCTATGCCAGTCTGGCGCAGTGGCGCCAACATGTTCTGAAATCGATGCTGTCGGTCCTGACGCTGCTGGCAATCGTGGTTGCCGTGCCGAGCATCCTTCTCGCGCTGACCCGGGAGATGTGGCAGGTCGCCATCACCGACAGCATAGGACTTGCGCTGACCTTAGCGCTATGGCGGGCTGACTGGCTTAACTATCGAATTCGGGCCTGGGCCTTGTGCGCACTGCTCACACTGGTGGGTATTGCACTGCTGTTCATCACCGGGCCTGCCAGCCAGATTTACCTGATCGCATCGCCAGTCATGGCGGCCATTTTTCTGGGTATGTGGCCGGCGGTTGCCGCCTTGGCCTTCAATACATTGACGCTTCTGCTGGTTGGCTATTTCTTCAATGCAGACATCCAGGTCATGGGGCTGGAGGGGCAACCTCTGCTGAAGTGGATCATCATTGCGGTCAATTTCGCGTTCATTAACACCATGGTGACCATCTCCATTGGTCTGCTACTGCGTGGACTTGAAGGCTCGCTGACCACCGTTCGCGACAGCGAGGAGCGTTTCCACACGGCTTTTCAGACCAGTCCGGACGCCATCAGCATCAACCGGCTGGCGGACGGCTGCTTTCTGGAAGTGAACGACGGTTTTGAGCAGCTTCTTGGGCGCAAGCGGGCCGATGTGATCGGCAGGACTTCAGAAGACCTCGCAATCTGGAGCGATCTCAGCGCCCGGCGCATGCTGTTTGACACCGTCCAGCGCGAAGGCGAAGTCAGGAACATGGAGACTGATTTTCTTAGACACGACGGGAGCTTGATTACGGTTCTGCTGTCCTCCCACGTCATTTCCGTCAACGGTGAAAAATGCAGTCTGTCCGTGGCGCGCGACTTTACCGAGCGCAAGGCCTTCGAACGTGAACTCGGTGAGCACCGCAGTCACCTCGAAGAGTTGGTCAGCCAGCGTACCGCAGAGCTGGGAAATGCCGTAACGGAACTGAAAACAACCGAACTCAAGCTGCTCGACTCCAACCGGCAATTGGGTGATCAGGTGCAGGTCGCCGAAGTAGCCAACCAGGCAAAGTCGCGTTTCCTGGCCAATATGAGCCACGAG
>CAJAVE010000352.1 GCA_903945325.1 uncultured beta proteobacterium
CTGGGCCTGGCTGGCAAGACCCAGTTCGGCCAATAGCGCGGTGATGCGCGGCTCGGTCTCGCTCCAGAACCAGGTGGGACCCAGGTCCAGGTCCTGTCCGGTGGTCTGGCAGTGCGCGCTCAGCACGCGCCCGCCCAGGCGTTCGCGGGCTTCGAGCACCTGGACTTGCTGGCCGCGCCCGCTCAGCGTGCGCGCCAGAGACAAGCCGCACAGACCCGCACCGACGATGGCAACGTCAACCACGGGGGCGACGGGACTAGCCTGTGGCAAGGGCACTGGCTTGGCCATGGTGCGTTCAGTGGTTCAGAGCAGTTGTACGGTGACGGCTTCTTCGCCCAGGATGGCCTGGCAGGCCAGACGCGAGTTGGAGCCAATGCCGACAATGCCGTCGAGCTTTTCGTTCTCGACACGCTGGATTTTGGACAGGCTCTTCTTGCCCACTGGCACGGCTACGTGGCAGGACTCGCACTTGGATTCGCCACCGCATTTGCTGATGATGGGCTCGCCCACGGATTGCAGTGCCTTGAGCAGGCTGATACCCGCAGCGACTTCGTAGGATTTGCCGGAAGGGAGAACGGTGAGTGTGGTCATGGTGAAAGCGGGCTCAGGCCCGTCGGGTGGTTAAAAGATATGTGAACGGAATGGACGGTCAGGCAGCAACGGTCGCCTGCAGGGCCTGCGTCAGTTCTTGCGCAAACTGCGCCAGCGGCATCGCAATGCGTGTGATGTTTTGTTCCTGCAGAAAACGCGCTTCCATGCGCGTGGGTTCTTCGGGCAACACGGCCCAGTGCTGGTCGCTGGAGCGCTTCATAATCTGGCGCGCAAAGCAGCGCGTCAGCTGGTCATCAAAGCGGCAGCCCAGGAACAAAAAGCTGCGGCCGGTGCGCCAGGCCTGTACGGCGGCCGGGATGGGCGTCTGGATGTCGATTTCGGTCAGCACCTCCACGTAGTCGCTGTCGGACACCAGGTAGTTGCCCGCCGGGCTGTGGCCGCCCCAGGGCTTGTACAGCAACCGTGCGACTTCCTTTGGCAACTCTGGCAGCAGGGTGCCGTCGTCGGCATAGTCACCGGTCCAATGACCAAAATGTTCGGACTGCGACAAACCCTGCGTCTGCGCCCAGCTGCCCTTAGGCCCCACCTGCGCCAGTGCTCGGGCAAAAGTGTCGTCGTACCAGGTGTCCACCCAGAGCCCCGCGTTACTGCGGGCCAGGGCCAGGTGCAAAGGTGACGGCGCGGGGGAGGACGAAAAAGCTTCGTTCATCAAATGCACCACCGACTTGCGGTGCTTGAAGTTTTCGATGAACTGCGCGGCCTGGGTCAGGCGCTTGCGTATCTTGTGCGGCACGCTGACCTTGGCCGTCATGCTCTCGGCCAGCGCCAGCGGGGTAGCGGGCACAGACACGTCGGCGCACAGCGACAGCATGTCCGGCCCCAGGTAGGGAATGACCGCGCCGGTATCCAGACGTTGGGCAATGGTTTGAATCAGATCGGTCATGGTTTTTCCTTGGTCCTAGTAAATGGCAGCACCGGCACCGACGTTGGTCGCCGTGTCCTTGAGCGTTTTGATGATGTACTGGACCTGCTCCTCATCCAGCAACGTGTGCAGTGGCAGCGCCAGTGCGCGGTCGCCAATGCGGTCGGTGTCGATCAGAACGCCGCGCTGACGGCCAATGGCATCGCCCGCGTTCATGTAATAGAACTGCTGGTGCAGCGGATGGCTGTATGCGGCGGTCTCGATGCCGCAGGACAGCAGGTCGTCGATCATTTGCGCCCGTGCGCTGCCCGAGAAGCGTTTGCCCAGATGCACCACGTAGAGCATCCAGTGCACCTCGTCCACGCCTTCGCCGATGTAGGGGGGTTTGACACCCTCAAAGCTCTGCATGTTGTCGTGGTACCAGGCTACGACCTGCTTGCGTGCGTCCAGCCGTTCATCCAGCCCGGCCAGTTGCGCCAGACCCAGCGCGGCGGTGAGCTCGCTCATGCCGGCCTGCAGCGGCACGCGCGAACCCACCGACACGGACGACCGGTCCGTCAGGCGGCGCTGGCGCAGGTAGCGCAGTTCGTGCACCAGGTCGTCATCGTCGGTGACCAGCATGCCGCCTTCGCCCGTGCACAGGGCCGAGGGGGCGGAGAAATCGAACACCGACACATCGCCAAACGTTCCCACGGCCTGGCCCTTGTAGCGCGAGCCAAAACTTTCGGTGCTGTCCTCTATCAGCACTAGGCCGTGGGCTTGCGCCAGCGCGCGCAACGGCTCCCATGCTGCCGGGTGCCCGTTGGTGTTGCCGGCCAGCATGGCGCGGGTTTTGGGAGTGATCTTGAGCGCGGCTTTTTCAGGGCTCAGGCTGCCGGTCCAGTAGTTGATGTCGGAAAACACCGGCGTGGCACCCGCCAGGGTGATGGCCTGCGCCACCTGGTGCCAGGTGTGTGCGGTGCAGATCACCTCGTCACCCGGGCCAATGCCCAGCGCGCGCAAGGCAATCCAGGTGCCCAGCGTGCCGCTGCCCACGGCCACGGCGTGCTTGCGGCCGGCCCAGCCAGCAAAAGCGCGTTCAAACGACTCAACCATGGGGCCGTCGCCCCAGCGGGCGGATTTCAGCACGGCGCTGACAAGCTGCATCTCGCGTGCGCCGCATTCGGGCTCAAACAGGGAAATGACGTCGACTTCCATATCTAGTTTTCTTGCGTCAGGATCAGTGCCGTCGCCTCTTCAGGCTGCTGCGTAACGGACCAGCAATGGCCGTTGGAGGTGGCCAAATAGACGCGGCGGTGGCCCAGTAGCAGCGCCGGAGTTTCATCGCGCATGTCCATGGCATCCACGAGCAACACCCGGATCGCCGGATCGCGTGCGCGCCAGATCGCGGCTGCGTCGCGCAGCGAGGGTGCAGCAGCAATCACTTCGCCAGCACTGCGCAGATAGTCAGGAGTGAAGGCCATATCAGTCTCCAGGTTCTTCCGTCAAGGCCAGGCGACGGGCTTCGACGGTGATGGGCAAGGGTGTGTCGGCGGGCATGGCGGGCAGGTCGAATTGCCAGCCGTTGGCCAGCGTGACCAGTCCGCCCCACATCCCCGGGTTGGCCATGGAAACAATGGGTTCCTCCAGGTCTTTTTTCGGCACATAGCCGGTCAGCACACCC
>CAJAVE010000353.1 GCA_903945325.1 uncultured beta proteobacterium
CGGATAAATAATATTTGAATCGCCCCGGTTTTCGTGGAGGCCGGTTAGTTAAAGTGAAACCGGGGTTTCGGTCTTCTCGGCGAGTCGCCGAAAGTAGTTTGCCTCAGCCTCGGCCGGTGGAATATACCCAATCGGCTCCAGCAGTCGGTGGTGGTTGAACCAGGACACCCATTCAAGGGTGGCCAGTTCCAGTGACTCCTTCGTTTTCCAGGGAGCACGGCGGTGGATCAATTCGGTCTTGTACAGTCCATTGATTGTTTCGGCCAGGGCGTTGTCGTAACTGTCCCCACGACTGCCGACAGAGGGTTCTATGCCTGCTTGGGCGAGGCGCTCGGTATAAAGGATGGAGACGTACTGCGAGCCCCTGTCAGAGTGATGGATCAATGCATTGTGATCGGGCTGACGGTCATACAAAGCCTGCTCCAACGCGTCCAGCACAAAGTCCGTTCGCATGGAACTGCTGACCCGCCAACCCACAATCCGGCGGGCATACACGTCGATCACAAAGGCCACGTACTGCCAGCCCTGCCAGGTCGAGACGTAGGTGAAGTCAGACACCCACAACTGATTGGGGCAATCAGCCTTGAACTGGCGATTGACCCGGTCCAGTGGACATGGCAATGCTTTGTCGGGGACCGTGGTACGTACAACCTTTCCACGGCGTGCCCCTTGCAGGCCAAGGCGCTTCATCAGCCGCTCCACGGTGCAGCGGGCCACCTTGATGCCTTCACGGTTCATTTGATGCCAGACCTTGTCGGCGCCGTAGACCTGCATGTTGGACTGCCAGACCTGCTGGATTTGCGGCATCAAGGTGGCATCGGTCTTGGCGCGTGTACTGCGCAATTCGGCATTGCGTTGGCACGCAGCATGGCGCCGATACCCTGACGGAGCAATCTGCAATACCTTGCAGATCGGCTCGACCCCGTGGGTTTCGCGATGCTTGTCCACAAAGTCCTTCAAGACTTGAGCCGGCGGTCGAGCTCCGCCTGGGCAAAAAAAGCACTGGCCAGTTTCAGGATTTCGTTGGCCCGGCGCAATTCCTTGTTCTCGCGCTCCAGAGCTTTGATACGGTCACGTTCATCGCTGGTAACGCCATCACGCAGGCCGGTGTCGACTTCCTGTTTACGAACCCATTCATGAAGAGTTTGCGGGACGCAGCCAATCTTGGGTGCGATTGACTCAATGGCAGCCCACAGGGATGCGTACTCGCCACGGTGGTCCTGCACCATGCGCACAGCGCGTTCGCGAACTTCGGGGGAAAAACGATTTGATTTCTTGCTCATGACTCCATCTTCTCAAAGGTTGGAGCCTCCTCAAAATCCGGGGCGATTCATATTTTCTTCTTCTAGCAGAAAAGAGTGAATTGAACTGACTACTTTCCCATAGTCCTGATCCAGATCACTTTTCCAAGACAGATGATCGCCTTCTGGTTTCGACTCAACACTTGTTGCGGTCAGTTGGGCAAGTTGCTCATCGGATATCAAGTCAAGTGCCTGCAGAACTCCTGCTCTGTCCCGAGCAAAGTCACACATTTCTTGGTACGCTGCCATTGCTTCTCCCATTTGTTTGTTTATCTGCGCAATCTGGTCACGACCAATCGTCACGTCAGCATCTATTGCCTGAAATCTATTTTCAGAATCGGTAACTTTTGCTGTTAACTCAGTGAGTGCAATGCGTTTTAGCTCAGTCTCATGTTCGACTGCATTGTTCTTGTCCAACATCAACTGCAAGTCGCTGTCCATCTTCTCCTTGAATTTGTTGAACTCAACTTGCAGAGGTCCAATCAGCTTCTTACTTTCGGACTCCCAAATTGATTTTCTTATCAGTACTTTGGAATCATCCAGAGAGGCCAAAGGCATTAAGACCTCCAGAGGCCCGGATTCAACTAATGCAAACGGGTTTCCTTTGTAGAGAATTTCAGGATGCTGATTGTCAACAACATCGACCTGTAATTGAATCCGTTCGCCAATTTTTGCATTTAGCGGGCACTCACGAAAAGGGATCGCGGGAGGGGGACAAAGCTCGTTAAGCGGGATATTTAGTTTCGCGCCCGTAGCTGTTTTGATATCTCGAAGCCAATACGGAAAGCCCTTGCCTTCAGCGTTAACCCTTCCCTCAGACAAAACGCCTGTGACGACTGGATCTTTCATTTGGTTGAAATCGAGGAGAGAATTCAACCTCTCGGCTCGGTTCATCCTGACCGCAACTGCGAGGTCAAAAGTTCTGGGTACGACCGTTTTGTCAGGCACCGGTCCAGAAATCTTCGGACGATTGACGCTGCCAGGCTCTAGGCCTTCCAATTCATTCGTAAACAGTTGCTCGGAATTCGATTTTTTATCCACTATGTGCTCCCAAAAGGAGTGTAGGGGACATTGGTTCATTGACGGCGGCGAATGGAGATGTAAATTCCACTATGGACCAGTTGTGCACTTAGTGAACATATCTGTGGTGGGACATGCCGAAATGAGCAGTTGCAATGCGGCTTGGTGGCGAATCAGATTGGCGTCCACTCACACCGGGGGTTTGACGCAGTGATGATTTTCTTCCGTCGCAAACCGTTGTCACGGCAAAGTCCGCATCATCTCAGTCACCTAGCTTTTCGTCGGTATAACTTGCCAAGTTTCCCGGTCTTTCAAGCTGCTTTTCTTGTTCTGATTAGGGTACAAAATTCACCCGCCACTTGGACCCATAGCAAGGCTGCTAGCTATGGTTGTGTCTCCTGAATATGAGTCAGATTTGGCTAGGGTGAGCGCAGAAAACCGTAGAAGTTTGGCGGCACTTTTGGCTGACAGAAGTCCTGTTTTAGGTGGCTATTGGCGGCTTCAACAGATCGCTCACTCTGGGTAAAGGGCTTTCATGCGCAGATGATGAATGGCTGTGGAAAAATTGCCGCCAAATTAGAGCCAAAAAGTTCCAAATGCTCTTGGAAGCCTTATGGAATAAGGATAACCAGAATAATGGGCCATCATCGGGGAATGCGGCTTGAGGGTGTCGTTCATCAATTGGAGTCTATCAATTCGCAGGCCCCGGCAGGGCGTGCGTCCTGTGAGAATCGGGCCTGATCCTGTCTTGGTGCGGTGCGTTTGGCCCGCAACGGTGCTACGCTCAGGGCTGAACGCTGGCCGCGCCAGCGGCGTTTTGGCAACAACCCGCAGGAGCGTCTTTTGAAACCCCCATTGCCCGTCGTGTCTGGCTCCAGTGAGCCAACTGCCGTTGATGCACTGGCCGACCCGGTATTCAAGGCGCTATTTTTCCGAAGTCCCAAGGCCATTGCGCTGACCCGCATCCGCGATAGCGTGATCATTGAGGTCAATGACGCGTGGTGTCAATTGACGGGTTTTGCCCGTCAAAAGGTGCTGGGAATGACGGCAGTTGAGTTGGGAATATGGGCCAGCGAATCAGATCGCGAACTGGCGATGCGGCCCCTGCAGCTGAATGGTGAGCTGCGCCACGCGGAAGTCACCATGGCGCAGGAAAGTGGCCTGCCGCGTGTGATGTGCGTGGATGCCGTACGCGTGGATGTGGCGCCGGAGTCCTATGTCCTGATCTATCTGCACGACATCACGGCCGAACAGATGGCCCAAGCTGCGCTGCAAGCCGGCGAAAAAGCCTTGGAGCAAGCCAATGAAAAGCTCAACCGGCAGTTGGCACTGCATCAGGTAACCGAGTCGGTGGCCAAGGTGGGGTCCTGGGTGGTGTACCCGGGCGATGCGATGGTTCACCTGTCACACGGCTATTGCGAAATTGGGCATCTGGGTGACGCCAACCGGGCACCCATTGGTGAGCAACTGGACTGGATCATGGAGGAAGACCGCGACCACGTTAAACACGCGCTCCAGCGGATGGATGGTGGCATCGTCGAATACCGCTGGCGGCGACCGGACGGCACGGTCATCTGGTTGCGCTCGCGCATGCACAGGCAGATCGAGCATGGCGTGGTCAAGGCCGAATTCGGTGTTGTCCAGGACATCTCGCAGGAGCGCGCCGCACTGGACTCAGCAGCCGAACAGCTGTCCGCTGCGCAGCAGAGCGAAGCACGTTTTCGCAGCTTGACCGAGCTGACATCAGACTGGTACTGGGAGCAGGACGACCAGTTTCGTTTTGTTCGTGTGGATGGCGATCTGGATACCGCCAGGTCGATACCGTCCGAGAGCTACCTGGGCCTGACGCGCTGGGGATCAGGCGTCACGGGGGTTAGTGAGGCCCGCTGGGCTGCGCACCGGGCTGCGCTGGAGGCGCATGAGGAGTTTCATGACTTTGAAATGAAGCGCCTTCGTGCCGATGGCAGCGTGATGTGGGTATCCATCAGCGGCACCCCGATTTTTGACAGCAATGGTGTGTTTGTCGGTTACCGCGGAACGGGGCGTGAAATCAGCGCACGCAAGCAAGCCGAGGCCGAGATCGAGCGGCTGGCTTTTTTTGATGCACTGACCGGTTTGCCCAACCGGCGGTTGCTGATTGACCGACTGACGCAGGCGGTGGCGGCCAGCGCGCGGCACGCCAGCTACGGCGCTTTGCTGTTTATTGACCTGGATAACTTCAAGATACTCAATGACACCCGTGGACATCACATGGGTGATCAGTTGCTCAAGCAGGTGGCCGCCCGGTTGACCGACTGTGTGCGTGTCATCGATACCGTGGCACGCCTGGGTGGCGACGAGTTTGTCGTCATGCTGGAGGAGTTGGGCGAGTCCGAAATGGATTCAGCTGCCCAGGCCGAGGCGGTTGGAAAGAAGATTTTGACGGCACTCAACCACTATTTTGAGCTGGATGGGCAACCGCACCACAGCTCGCCCAGTATCGGTGTGACGCTGTTCTTTGATCGCCAGCAGAGCGTGGACGAATTGCTGCGACGGGCCGATCTGGCCATGTACCAGTCCAAAGCCGCAGGTCGCAATACCTTGCGGTTTTTTGACCCCGTCATGCAGGCGGCCGCCAGTGCCCGTGCGGCACTGGAAATAGACCTGCGCCATGGGTTGGAGCAGCAGGAATTTTTGTTGTACTACCAGCCGGTGGTTGACCATGACAGCAAAATGACCGGGGTCGAAGCCCTGTTGCGCTGGCGCCACCCGAGGCGCGGGATGGTGTCGCCAGGTGAATTCATTCCGGTGGCCGAGCAGTCGGGGTTGATTCTGCCCTTGGGGCAGTGGGTTTTGACAGCAGCGTGCGCCCAACTGGTGGCCTGGAATACCAGCGCAACCACCCGCAGGCTCACGATGGCCGTCAATGTGAGTGCCAGGCAGTTCCGCCACCCCGAATTCACACCCCAGTTGCTGGAGCTTTTGCGCGTGAGTGGGGCCAACCCTTACCGCTTGAAGCTGGAGCTGACCGAGAGCATGTTGCTCAACGATTTTGAGGACGTCATCGTCAAGATGGGCGAATTGCGTTCCATTGGCGTCAACTTTGCGCTGGATGACTTTGGGACTGGATATTCATCCTTGTCCTACCTGAAACGGTTGCCGCTGGACCAGCTCAAAATCGACCAGTCGTTTGTGCGCGATGTGCTGACTGACCCCAACGATGCGGCCATCGCACGCACCATCTTGAGCCTTGCGGCCAGTCTGGAGTTGGGCGTGGTGGCAGAAGGGGTTGAAACTGCCGGTCAGCGGGACTTTTTGCTGCGATCTGGCTGCAAGGCTTTCCAGGGCTACTTTTTTGGTCGCCCGGTGCCCGTTGAAGACCTTCAGATGTCGGTGGTCTGACGCAAAGCTGCTTTTTCACCCGCGCTGGCAAACTTGCTGTATTTGCCCAGAATGGGCACCAGCTGCCCATAGATGCGCGGGTTGCCCGCCAGGCATTCCTGCTGGTCCAGAAAATCCGCTTCGCCGGTAAAGTTGCCCACCAGACCCCCGGCCTCGGTCACCAGCAGCGAGCCCGCTGCCACGTCCCAGGCTTGCAGGCCGGTTTCAAAAAATCCTTCGGTGTAACCGGCGGCTACGTAGGCCAGGTCCAGCGCGGCGGCGCCGGGGCGGCGCAAACCTGCCGTGCGCTGCATCACATCGCCCATCATGGTCAGGTAATTGGCAAAGTTGTCACCCTGGCGAAACGGAAAGCCGGTGGACAACAGCGCGTCTTTCAGATGAATGCGCTTGGAGACCCGCAGGCGGCGGTCATTGAGAAAGGCCCCGCGTCCTTTGGTCGCCGTGAACAGGTCGTTGCGGGTGGGGTCATACACCACCGCCTGCTCAACCTTGCCCTTCACGGCCAGCGCAATGCTGACGCAGTACACCGGCAGGCCGTGGATGAAGTTGGTGGTGCCGTCCAGTGGATCGATGATCCAGACAAACTCGGAATCCTGTGCGCCATGCTCGCGGCCAGATTCCTCCGCCCAGATGCCGTGGCCCGGATAGGCCGTCAGCAGGGTTTCTATGATCGCCTGCTCTGCAGCATGGTCCACTTCGGTCACGAAATCGTTGGCCTGCTTTTGCGAAACGCGAACCGACTCGATGTCGAGCGCGGCGCGGTTGATGATGGAACCGGCGGCACGAGCGGCCTTGACGGCCACGTTGATCATGGGATGGAGATTGGGCGACATAGATTTTTCGGGGAAGAACTGTGAGAGCCGTCCGGCGATGCGGGCGGCGACAATGGGGTCATTTTAGCGGTTCCCATGCACACCCGATTTATCCTGATCAACACCAGCCACGCCGGCAATGTGGGCGCCGCTGCCCGCGCCATCAAAACCATGGGCTTTGACGACCTGGTGCTGGTTGCTCCGCGTTGGGCCAATGTGCTGCGCCGAGAAGAAACCATTCAACGCGCCAGTGGTGCCCTGGACGTGCTGGCGAAGTGCCGCATCGTGGACACGCTGGACGAGGCGCTGGACGGCATCACCCACCTGTGCGCCACCGCCATGACGCCGCGCGACTTCGGTCCGCCCACCGTCGCGCCGCGTGAGCATTTTGAAATGCTATCAAAATCGGAGCTGCTTGCGCAAATTCCACGGGGGCTAGAGACCGATTTGGCATCTGAAATCGAGCCCCAGCACGGTATTGGCTTTCTGTTTGGTTCCGAGCGATTCGGCATGCGCAACGAAGATGTCTACCGCTGCCACGCGTGCCTGAGCATTCCCAGCAATCCGCAGTTTGGGTCGCTCAACATCGGTGCTGCGATTCAGGTCATTGCCTACGACTGGCGCATGGCTTTGGGGGGCTTTGCCAGCGATGCGCCGACCACCCCAGCGTCTCCGGCCCCGGATGCGGCCATGGCGGACGCTTCGCAAGTGGCTGGCATGCTGGCGCATCTGGAGCAGTCCCTGGTGGCCCTGGAGTTCCTGGACCCTGCTGCGCCCAAGAAGCTCATGCCGCGCCTGAACCAACTATTCAACCGTGCAGGCGTGACGCAGGAAGAAATTCACATCCTGCGCGGCATTGCCAAAGCCATTTTGCGCAAGACCGCACCGGCTGCGGGCGATGGGTTGAGCGGATAGACTCTGAGTCATGTTTTCCCGCCTACGCTCCGACATCCAGTGCATTCTTGACCGCGACCCTGCTGCGCGCAGCACCTGGGAGGTAATCACCTGTTATCCAGGTCTGCACGCCATCATGCTGCACCGCCCGGCCCATTGGTGCTGGGTGCATGGCCTGAAGTGGTTGGGTCGCTTCATCTCGCATTGCGCGCGCTGGTTGACTGGCATCGAGATCCACCCCGGTGCGGTGATCGGCGAGCGGGTGTTCTTTGACCATGCCATGGGCGTGGTGGTGGGTGAGACGGCCGAAATTGGCGATGGTTGCACGATTTACCAGGGCGTGACGCTGGGCGGAACCTCGCTGTACAAGGGTGCCAAACGACATCCCACACTGGGCAAGGACGTGGTGGTCAGCGCCGGTGCCAAGGTGCTGGGCGGCTTTGTGGTGGGCGACGGCGCCAAGATTGGCAGCAATGCGGTGGTCATCAAGCCTGTGCCACCCGGTGCCACGGCAGTGGGCATTCCGGCGCGCATCATCCCGAGCAAGACCGGCGAGAGCGCGGACGTGACCCATTCAGAGCCCAAGTTCACCGCCTACGGCATTACCCAGGAAGACGACCCTGTAAGCCAGGCGCTGCGCGGGTTGATTGACTCCGCCTCAGGCCAGGATCATCAGATTGCCCTCTTGTGGAAAGCGATTGAAACCCTGTCGGCCAACCGTGCCAGCGCCGACACGATCCCTGATTGCATGCCGGGCGATGCGGCGCGCAATGAATGTTTTGAGGCGGAGCGGCTTAACCAGCTGGTGGGGAAATGAGCAACTGTGGTTCCAGTTGTTCACTGATCAGATCAAGTTTTGAATCCGTGCAGGCAACGAAGTGAGGTTGACAAAAGTCAGTTCGTACATGGCGGATAGTCCGCTGGCTTGATCCTCGGTAAGGTCTGCGGCGCAGATAATGAACCGGCTACGTTCGATGCCCAGGCGCTTGCGAAGGCGCAGGTACTTGTCAATATCCCGCCGAAACTCACCTGATTTGCATTCAATACAAATTGGCGCTTGACCCTGAGGCAACAGAACGACATCGAGTTCGTGCAGATCTTCGTTTTCAAACCTGACTTTGACACCCCTTGCACAGGAAAAAGATATGTCCCGCGCTTTCAATTGTTCAACGACTTCAATGAACGCGAACCACTCAAGCCACCCGCCGTCGAAGAATTGGCGGACTGTCTGGGCTGTTTGCAGTGTCAACCGGACGACCTTCTCGGGTTTTTGATAGTGGTATCTCGCAAAGAACGTATGGCTATAGAGTTGGCGGCACAGCGTATTGACTGCTTGCGCGTGTGCGCCGTGCAAAGGCGGCGCTTTCCTGTGGGTGAGAGTCCCACCTGGCCAAGGCTCCAGCCAGTAGCAACCGGAGCGGTCATGGAGGTAACGATATGGCTGAAGCCTTCGGGTAAAGAGCGTCACGAATTGGTGA
>CAJAVE010000354.1 GCA_903945325.1 uncultured beta proteobacterium
AAGCCGCTACAACCCCACAGCCAAGGACAAGGACCCCGCTCATCTGCGGGGCAAGGCAGAAACCACCAACCCTGCTACTTGCCAGGCATGCCATGGCCAGGCTCCCCACAAGGAAGCCAAGATCAACACCCATACCAACAAGCTGGCATGCCAGACCTGCCACATTCCGGCCTATGCGCGGGGTGGCCAGCCCACCAAGATGACATGGGACTGGTCGACTGCTGGCAAAGTGGACAAGGATGGCAAGCAATATTCCGAAAAAGACGAAGACGGATACGACACCTATTTGTCCGCCAAGGGCAACTTCACCTGGAAGGAGAACGTGACACCCGAGTACATCTGGTTTAACGGCACGGTGAAGTACACACTGGTGGGCGACAAGATCGAAAAAGGCGACAAGCCAGTCAAGATCAATACGTTCGAAGGCAGCGCCACCGATGGCAACTCCATGATCTGGCCAGTCAAGATGTTCCGCGGCAAGCAAGCCTACGACCCGGTCAACAAGTCCCTGATCATTGCCCACCTCGGTGGCAACGACGACACGGCATTCTGGAAAAACCTGAACTGGGACAAGGCAGCGGCTACCGGCATGGCCAACGCCAAAGCCGAATTCTCCGGCAAGATTGATTTCATTGAAACCGAAAGCGCCTGGCCCATCACCCACATGGTGGCACCCAAGGAAAAAGCCGTGGGCTGCGTGGAATGCCACACCAGCAATGGCCGTCTTGAAAAGATTGACGGCGTCTACATCCCAGGACGCGGTAGCGACCACGCCCGCTGGCTTGAACTGGGTGGCTGGGCCATGATCATTCTGACTCTGGTGGGCGTTACAGGCCACGGTCTGATTCGCATCATCACCAACAAACGTAACAGCTAAACCGGAGAACCACTATGTCACGCGTTTACCTTTTCAAACCCTTTGAGCGCTTTTGGCACTGGTCGCAGGCCGCATTGATCATCACCATGCTGCTGACCGGCTTTGAGGTGCACGGAACCTACTCCCTCTTCGGCTTTGCCAAGGCAGTGAGCTACCACACCATCGCTGCCTGGACCCTGGTGGGACTGTGGATATTTGCCATCTTCTGGCACGTAGCTACCGGCGAATGGCGCCACTACATCCCCACCACGGACAAGATTGTGGCCATTGCCAACTACTACTCGTCGGGCATCTTCAAGCATGAGCCCCACCCCTTCAAGCCCAGTGCTGTGAACAAACACAACCCGCTTCAGCGTCTGACCTATTTGGCAGTGCTGACCCTGCTCAGTCCGCTGATCTGGGTGACTGGCGGTCTTTACCTCTTCTACGCCGACTGGTCGGCACTGGGTCTTGATTTCTTGAGTCTGAAATGGGTTGCCACCGGCCACACGCTGGGCGCCTTCCTGATGCTGGCCTTCTTGATCTCCCACCTGTACCTGGCCACCACCGGCCACAAGGTGTACTCGCAGGTCATGGCCATGATCACCGGCTGGGAAGACCTGGGCCACGAGTCCAAGTAGGCCGCAGCTACCGAATTGCAATGTTGAAAGTAAGGAGTTAGTCATGAGAACCCGGTTCAAACAAAATCTGCTCGCCGCCCTGATAGCGGGCATGTTGCTGCCCGTTGCAGCACAGGCCGCGGAGGCTGATTTGTTGAAGCGCATTGAGGCACTGGCACAACAAAATGAACGCTTGGCACAGCAGCTCGAAGAACTCAAAGGGCAGGTCAAGGCCAATGAGCTCAAAGCGGCAAAGGCGGTCGCACCGGTTGCAGCCGCTCCCGCGGTGAATACCGCAGCTCTGGAAGATCTCAAGAGCCAGGTGAAAAAGCTGGAAGACAAGTCGCTTGGCAAATGGCTCACTGTGGGTGGCGACTACCACTTCCGCTACGACTACCTGAAGGGAGAAACCAAGACCTTCACCGACGTCAATGCGACCTTCAAAAAGGTCGGCGATGCTCTGCAGGGTGACTTCTTTGCGAACCCATCGTCCGTTGCGGGCACTTCACGCTATTTCGGCGCACCACAAGCCGGCAGCATGTCCACAGCGGGCGCACTGTCTGGCTTGATGGGCTTCTCGCAGGCCATGGGCAACGTCGCCACGTACGACCAGGCTCGCGCTTTCCTGGGTACGCCAAGCACCATGGGCATGCTGCAGGGCATTGGCGGATTCGCACAAACTATTCCTGCCTATACGCCGGAGAACAACAATCTGTGGACCAATCGATTTGCGCTGGATCTGAACGCCAAGGCCACCCAGGATGTGAGCGTGACCGCCCACCTGGCGATGTACAAGGTATTTGGTTCGCAAAACGACAATGCCGTCACCAACAGCGGCTCCGCCCCGTTCTTTGCAGACCGCGTTGGCGTGTTTGATGGCACGCTCAGTCACGTGCCTTCCACCAGCTACCTGAACGTGGACCGTGTCTATGCGACCTGGAGCAATATTGCGGACCAGGAAATGTGGTTCTCTGTCGGCCGTCGCCCATCCACCGGCGGCGCACCCAGCAACCTGAAGAACAATATTCCGCGCCCCGGCAACGGCGGCACACCGTCACTGCTGGTGGACTATGCGTTTGACGGCATGACCGTGGGCTATGCGCCCGAGATTGACTCACTGCCTGGCGCCTACGCCAAGGTTTGCTATGGCCGTGGTTTCGAGAGCGGATTCCGCAATACGCCGACCAACTCGCTGTCAGACACCGACATGGTGGGCATCGCCATCATCCCGATCGACACCGACCCGCTGCGCGTGTGGCTGCAATGGAACCGGGGCATGAACATCTTTGATGCGCCCACGATGAACAACACCTACTTTGGCAACACCGTTGCCAAGACCAACCTGGGTGACATCGACTGGTACGGCGTGGGCTTCATGAGCACGTTCAAGAAAGTCGGGCCCGGCAACCTGCACATCTTTGGTGACGTGGGCATGAGCGTGACCCACCCCAACAACAATGTGTCAGCACAATTCGGCTTCCAGGGCCTGATGACCGGCGGCTTCTTCAACCCTGAAGCCCCTACCAGCAAGACAGGTAACGCAGTGGCTTTGGGCGTGCGCTACGACCTGCCATCCAAAACCATGTTTGGCTTTGAGTACAACAACGGCTCCAAAGACTGGATCACGTTTGCACCGGCAGCTGACGACATGTGGACATCCAAAGTGGGCGTTCGCGGCGATGTGTACGAGGCTTACATGATCCAGGAACTCGACCGCATGCCGCTGTCCTCGTTCTTCAGCAAAGCCTTTTTCCGCCTGGGCGTGCAACGCTATGACATCAAGTACACCGGCAGCAACAACTGGGTAGGCGCACCGGTTGCCATGTCCGACGTTAAAGGTCAGATGATGACCACTACCCCGCTAGAGAGCGCCACCAACATTTACGCCACCTTTGACGTAAAGTTTTAATCACCGTATTCTTATTTAAAGAAGGAAGACACCATGAAAACCAAACTCTCAACCTTGATCGCCACCCTCGTTTTGGGCTTGTCCAGCGCGACTTTTACGGTAAATGCGTTCGCCGAAGAAGGCAAGATGGTTGGCCCCATCACCAAGATCACGATGGCTGCAGACGGCAAATCAGCCACCGCCATCCTCAAAGACACCAAATCCGGGGCAACCACCACACTCACCATCACCGACGACCTGACTTTGGACAAGTTCAAGGACAAGCGCATTGTTGAAGGTGACGAAATTCGCGCACGCTGGGAAAAAGACGCCAAGAACACCAGCAAGTCGTTCAAGAAAACTGCTGGCTGCTAAGCCACCGCATTGCGCAGGTCTGGGATCCCGGCCAGCGCGATGTGCGTTTCACTGAAGTGGGATCCGATTTTTAAGGAGTTTCACAATGAAACGCATCGTTTTGGCCGTCGCTTTGGCGGTCGCTTCACTGTCCACACCATGGATGGTCAACGTTCATGCGGCCGAGGTTGCGCCCCTGGCAGATGAAATCACCAATGACCAAATGGTGACCTTTTATGAAAAGGGACTGATTGGCAAAGATGTTTGGGTTGTAGACAGTCGCCCTGGCGGAAAGTACATGACGGGCCACATTCCAGGCGCACCGAGCTTGCCGCTGGATGTTTTGCAGAAGGACCCTGCCAGTGTCGAAAAACTGGGCATCCCAAAGGCCGGCAAAGTCATCTTCTATTGCGCCGGGCGCGAGTGCACACTGTCCCCTGACTCCGCAGCGATCGCCAGAAAAGCGGGTTACTCCGACGTGTGGGTGTACTTTAACGGCATCCCGGGCTGGAACCAGAAAGCGCAGCCACTGCTGGCCGAAGTACCTTTCATAAAGAAGGGCAACCTCATCCTGATCGACACCGCCCCGGGAAAGGACACCATCGTCTCCAACGGCAACAAGGTGCTTCAACTCTCGCTCAACGATCTGAAAGGTGACAAGGGCAAGAACGCCCTGGGCAATCTGTCCAAAAATGCGCCGCTTGTCGTCATCGAACGCGGCAATATGGAGGCTGTCAACGCCGTGCTGGAAGAACTCCGTGAACTCGACTTCCGTCGCCTGGCTTACTTCCCGATCAGCGCCTGGAAAGACCCGGTCGCTACCGCCCCGACCGTGACAGCGCTGACCTGGGCACCCGTGTATGGCCCCGGACAGATATCGCCAAAAGCATTTCAAGAAGCCGTAGCAACAGGCAAGTTCCTGGTGGATGTACGTCCTGCCGGCGACTATGCACGCGGCCACTTTAAAGGTGCCATAAGTCTCCCGATCGAAGAGCTGGAAAAGGACTTTGCCAAGATTCCCAAGGATGTCCCGGTCTTCGTAAGTTGCGCAACCGGTGCCAAGAGCCAAAAGACCTACGACATTCTGGGCCGCAAGGGTTACACCAACATTTCCTACCTGGACGCCGAAATCTCCTGCAAGGGTGAAGCCTGCACCATCAAGGAATAGGCGTGAGTCAGCCGCGCCCCGCTCTGCTGCTGGCAATCCTGTTGGCAGCAGCATGCGGCGCATCGCCAGCAGGTGCCCAGGGGCCTGAGTTGTTGAGGATCATCGGACAGGACAAACAATTCGTCGTCCAGACTCCCAATGGTCCTTTCACCATCACCCGCACCCTGACCGCGTGTGCGCCTGTCAAAGGCTTCTTGCAACCACTGGTTCCTGTGCCCGGTGTACGCCCGGTCGCAGAAATTGAGGTGCTAAGTGCCTTGAATGATCCCGACACCATGGTGATTGACATGCGCGACGAAGACGACCCGCTGGAAGCCACCATCCCAAACAGCTACCACATCCCGTTCAACGAGCTCGAAGACCGCATGGACGAGATGGGCTGCACACGCAAAAGCAAGGGTAAATGGAATTGCGCGAAGGCGCGACAAATCGTCGCCTTTTGCAACGGCCCGGTCTGCCCGCAAAGCCCTGCCGGCATCGCCAGCATGGTTCGCGCAGGTTTTCCCGTGACCCATATTTCATATTACCGGGGCGGCATGATGGATTGGGAAGCCTTGGGTCTGACCACCGTCATCGGCAACCGCCCCTCACGCAAGTAATTTTTTCAACTGGAGTTATTCATGACGCACACAAAAATCATCCTCTCCGCCCTGATGGCCCTGTCGCTGAGCAGTTTTGCCCAGACACCCTCCGAGGCTTTCTTCAACGTCACCAGCGCCGACAACCAGTCACAAGGCATGGCGATGGTGCTGGCAACCCAAATGGTGGAGCAAAAGGCAGCAGTGCGGATATTGCTATGTGGACCAGCCGGACAACTGGCACTTAAAACGTACGAGCCAGCGGCGCTCAAGCCCCGCAACGTCACGCCCAAACAAATGATGGCAGGCCTGATGAAGGCAGGCGCAACAGTAGAAGTCTGCGCCCTGTTCCTGCCCAATGCAGACCGCACACCCGCTGACCTGACTGAGGGAGTGACGGTCGCAAAGCCGCCTGAAGTGGCAGCCTACATGCTCAAGCCCGGCGTGAAGGCATTTGGGTTCTGATCGCCACACGCATTCGTCCAAAAGAAAACGGGTAGCTGCCTGAAGACGGCTACCTCAATTGGCGTTTACTCCGCCAGTATGCTGAAAATACTGCCCCCGCAGTTTTGCATTCGACAAATGAAAGCTGCACTTTAAACTTTCAATTTGTGCCAAGCTTAACTTTTCTGCTATCTAACCGATAGCCACTTCGAACGACCACCAGATGTGCGAGCCGCAGTGATCGCACCTATGTCGGCAGCACAGTCAAAGCCGTGGCGGGCAAAGATCGCCAGAACGGAATAAACCGCCTCTGGAGCGCAGCTCACCAACAAGCCTCCACTGGTTTGTGGATCGCTCAGCAAAGCCTGGCCTACTGCTGGAAAATTGGCTGATACATCAATCTCGCCTCCATATGCAGCCCAGTTGCGCCCGGACGCGCCCGTCACCATGCCTGCGTTGGCCAGGGCTTGCACACCGTCAATCAGCGGCACGCGTTCCCAGTCGATCTGTACCGCGCATTTGGCACCCCGCGCCATCTCCAGCGCGTGGCCGGCCAAGCCGAAGCCCGTCACATCGGTTAGGGCATGCACACCCTCCAACGCGGCCAGTTCGGGGCCGGGCGTGTTGAGCTGTGTTGTCACTTCAATCATCCGAGCATAGCCCGCCGCATCGAGCTTTTCTTTTTTGAGCGCAGCCGACAGAATGCCTACGCCAAGTGGCTTGCCCAAAATCAGGTGGTCGCCCACGCGAGCGTCGGCATTGCGCTTGACACGCTTGGGGTGCACCAGGCCCATGGCCACCAGACCGTAAATGGGCTCCACCGAGTCGATGGTGTGCCCGCCTGCTATGGGGATGCCCGCCGCCTTGCAAACCGCAGCGCCGCCAGCCAGAATCTGGCCAATGGTCTCCAGCGACAGCACGTTGATGGGCATGCCCACCAGTGCCAGCGCCAAGATGGGCGTGCCGCCCATGGCATACACATCCGAAATGGCGTTGGTAGCGGCAATGCGGCCAAAGTCAAACGGATCGTCCACGATGGGCATGAAAAAGTCTGTCGTTGCAATCAGCGCCTGCTCGGCATTGAGCTGGTAAACCGCTGCATCGTCTGCCGTCTCTATACCCACCAGCAGTTCCCGCGGAATGGGGAGGGTCGTAGTCGTTTTTAGAATCTGGGACAACACACCCGGTGCGATTTTGCAGCCACAGCCGCCACCGTGTGACAGCGAAGTCAGGCGGGGCTCCGTAGCGGGCCGTTTGTAGGGTGCGGAGCTGGCAATGGGGATCTGCATAGGAAATTTTCGCGGTTCGAAGAAACACCAGTATCCCAAAATTCCTGCAATTCGATGGCCTTCGTGCCCCTAATCAACGTCTCCACACGAAATCGCAAATGATTTCAACGTTGATCGCGATCCGGTACGCGTCAGAGTCGATACGCTCTGGCTCATGCAACAGGTAATTTGGAAAAATCAGAAGATCATTCTCTCGCGGCTGAAAGCGCATAAAGGGCACTCCCTCCGAGTCGAAAAAGTTCAACGCTCCAGTGTGTAGTGCGCCGGGGTCAGTTGGAGGAACCTGAAGGTAAAAGACTCCATTAATCGTGGACGTTTTTAGATGGTGGTGGCGCCCTCCGCGATAGTCGCTGCGGTTGCTAACGTAAGCCCAGCAGTGCGACACGGAGCTTGGCGAAAGATTGAAGCGCCCAACCAAACGCCGTGATTCGGATTCAAATGCTGTGCTGACCTGCCGGATAAGGGGTTCAAACACCTCGCCTTCCAGTAAAAAGTTGTTACCGTTGGCATAGTTCTGCGTGTGATGCAAGGCGACAATGGCATCGCACAAGGCAAGCCGGTCCGGCAATAGCGGTTGGATCTGGGTGCGGTAAATGGCCACAGCTTGCAACTCTAATATTCACAGAGCGAAATGACGCATCACGCCACTGGCCCGAATGCGCGACACATAGTCCCGCAACGGCGGAAATCTGTCTTGTACTCCATCGCGCAATCTGGTTATTTGAAGAAGGGCGCGCTTGCTGGATTTGGGGTCGATGTAACTCGCCAAGGCGCTACCCCGCTCGGGGAGATACCCCAACCCACTGAGAATATAAAAAAAACTATTCTCTCCGAACAATGCCAGTTTGCGGGGTACGTCCGTCACATGGGGCAACATCTCATGCCACTGGTCCAGCTTCGCTTGCAACCGCAGCGGAATTCTTGCCCCCGCTGTGCAGTCTCTCCAAAAGGCAGTGTCACGCCTGCCCGACAACACGTAATGCAAGAGAATGAAGTCGTGCAGATGGTCATAGTGCTCGTTCATCAACCTGTTGTAACGTGCACGCGCCCGGTCCATACCAGCGTCGGTAGGCAGAAAGTCACCAAACAATTGCATTGCAAATTCCACAAGATAAATGCCGGTCGACTCCAGCGGCTCAATGAAGCCGCTGGACAAACCCAGTGCAAGACAATTCTTCTCCCACATGCGCGCGCGATGACCTGTCCGCATGGGCAACCATCTCGGCTCAGCTAATGGCCTTCCACCCGCCTGCTGCCTTCGCAATATCGAAAGAGCTTCATCGTCGGAGCAATGTGCGGATGAATACACATACCCGGTACCACGGCGTGACTGCAGATCAATCTCCCAAGTCCAACCACTCTCTTGTGCAGTTGATGTGGTGAAGCTGCGCACAGGCGCCTGTGGGCTCGCGTAATCGATGGGACAAGCGACCGCGCGGTCACACAAGAGCGTTTCAGCGTAGGATTCCCAAGGCACTCCCAAAGCCTTGCCAAGCAATACCGAAGAAAAACCCGTGCAATCGACATACAGATCAGCCTCCAAGGTTTGACCATCTGCAAGATGCACGGCGCTAATACCCATCTCACCCAGACTTGTCTGCCTGACTTCGCCAATGATATGGGTCACTCCGCGCTCTGTTGCAACGCGACGCAACAGGATGGCTAGTTTCTGAGCATCCAAATGGTAGGCATAGTTAAATGGTGCGTCGTACTCGGCCGATTGAAACAATTTGGGCGACAGCCCCAGTTCCATCAACGCGGTTTGCACCCCGCCGGCATCGCCAAAAGACTGTCGAGTCAGGCCATGCTGGCGCGCATTGAGCCAGTGCAGAATGGTGGAGTGGCCCTCGAAAGTCGGTGGCGTCTCAAAAGGGTGATCGTAGCCATCGACCTGCGCACTCCCTCCTTCACGCCAGCCAACAAAACGAATGCCATTTTTCAAAGTGGCATCCGCCTCGGTAAAAAGTTGTATTTCTGAAATCCCGAGTTGCTGCAACGTGGTTTTCAGGGTTGGCACCGTCGCCTCACCCACACCAATGGTTCCAATGTCGGCGGACTCCAGCAAGGTGATCTGGACAGGAATTTCCGGATTGCGTCCAAGCAAATGCTGAAAATGCAATGCCGCCAACCAACCGGCAGTGCCTCCGCCAACGATCAATACGGAACGGTATGGGACCAAAGCCTACTCCTCATTCTTGGCTACCAAAGCCCCTGGGCCACCCGTTGGTCGATTGGATACGCTACCGCTTCAAGAACACTTATTGACTTTTTGTGCCTTTGTGACGTACCGCAGGTCGGTGCGTATTTCAGCCAGCATGTTGTTCGAATCACCATGGTCCGTAGGGCCCCAGAAAGGCCACCCGATCAACAGAGCGGAGACAACTGCCTGCGTGTTGGCCTTGCTGTCAGCCTTCTTCATTCTTTCACTGACTTCTTTTTCTGCCGCTTTCAAGGCATCTAGCTCCTTGGCCAATTCAGAACAAGGCTGATTCTTGAAATATTCAAAATCCACGGCAAACGCTGATGAGGCAGCAAAGACACAAATCGCGGTGCAGGCCACGAGGGCTGAAATTCGCTGTTTCATGTAAACATCCTGTTTGGTAATCGGGAGGCCCAGTGTATCGGTTGCCCTGGCTTGTAACAAGCAGGGTTTGTGCGCCAGGGCACCAACAGGGGCACCGCAATCAAGCACAATCAGGCGATGAAGATCACGCGCACACAGTGGGTCCTGCTCGCCGTTCTGGTGGCAGGCATTCTTGGTTTGATCATTTTTTCCGCTAAGGGCAAGGCCGTTGAGGTGGTTGTCGTCACACAGGGTCCCATGGTGCAGTCCGTGGTGACCACCGGTCGCATCGCCAGCGTGGCGCGCAACGAGCTTGCGAGCCAGAGCACCGCGCGCATCGAGGCGATCCTGGTACGCGAGGGCGACACCGTGCAGGCAGGGCAGGTGCTGGTGCGCCTGCGCGATGACGAAGCCACCGCCAACCTGGCTCAAGCCAGGGCCGCCGTGGCAGAGGCGCGCGGGCGCATTCGCCAACTCACCACAGTGCAAGAGCCGGTCAGCGCCCAGCACCTGGAGCAGGCCCGCGCGGCAGACATTCAGGCCGTACGCGAATTGGAACGCGCGCGCGACCTGTTGAAGCAGGGCTTTGTATCCCAGTCGCGCGTGGATGATGCACAGCGCGCCGCCACTGCCAGTTCGGCGGCCGTGCGATCAGCCAGCGCACAGGCTTCGGGAAATGGTGCCAGTGGCGCCGAGGCCGCGCTGGCACAAAGCCGGCTGGAGCAGGCTTTGGCCGCAGAAAAAGCAGAGGCAACCCGACTGGACCAGCTTAGCCTGCGCGCACCCGCAGCTGGCACCGTTATCAGCCGCGCAGCCGACCCGGGCGACACGGCCCAAATTGGTCGCACCATTCTCACACTGGTCAGTGGGGACGAGACCCGCATCCAGGCCAGCGTGGATGAGAAGAACCTGGGCTACCTCAAGCTGGGGCAGACCGCCCGCGCCACGGCTGACGCCTTTCCCCAGCGCCCCTTCGACGCCACGTTAACCTTCATTGCGCCAGCGGTAGATGCCCAGCGCGGCACCGTGGACCTGAAGTTGCGCGTGGACAAAACCATGTACACCCTGCGCCCCGACATGACGGTCAGCGTAGAGATCATCACCGCCCAGGAGCCTAACGCGCTGAAACTACCCAGCGACGCCGTGCGCCGTGATGCGGCAGGCGGCGCCTATGCCCTGGTCAACCGCGATGGCCGTGCCGAAAAGGTGGCACTGACTCTTGGGTTGCGCGGCATTGGCAGCACCCAGATCGTCACAGGCTTGATTGCAGGCGACCGCGTCATCACCCCCACCACGTCGGCTGAAAAAGGCGACCGGGTGCGTGAGCAGCGCCAGCGCTAGCCCGGCAACCCGCTGCTTCAAGTATGTCTGTACGTCTGCCCTTTGCCTGGATGGTCTGCCTGCGCTACCTGCGCGAGGGGCGCATGCAGACCTTGCTGATTCTGGCCGGGGTCACCGGCGGCGTGGCGGTGATCATTTTCCTGACCACCCTGATCAGCCAGCTGCAGGTGTCCATCATCGACAAGACGCTGGGCAGCCAGGCCCACATCGTGATACGCCCACCCCAGGCTGCAAACCTCACCAGCTTGCCGCCCGACAGCACGGCGGCCATCATCCAGCCCCGCGCACAGCGCCTGCGCAGCGTGGACCAATGGGCGTCTGTGGCTCGGCTTGCAGAGCAAACGCCGGGTGTGCTGGCCGTGTCGCCCATGCTGTCGGGTGCCGGGTTTGCCGTGCGGGCCGATGCCAGCCAGTCCATTGCACTGATGGGCGTCGACGCACAGGCCTTCCAGCGCATTGTGCGCATGCCCAGGTACCTGCAAAGCGGTGCATTTGAAGTCAGTGGAACCAACACCGTCATTGGCACCGAGCTGGCCAAAGACCTGGGTATCGTCGTGGGCGACAAGCTGCGCCTGGTCACCATGGACGGGCGCAACGACCTGTTTACCGTGGCCGGCATTTTTGACATTGGCAACCGCGACCTGAATCGCCGCTGGGTGTTCACCAGCATCAAGGTGGCGCAGTCGCTGCTGGACCTGCCTGGCGGCATCACGCAGCTCGATCTGCGCGTAGAAGACCTGTTTGCCGCAAATGCCACGGCCCGCCAGTTGCAAGCGCAAACCGGCCTCACGGTAGACAGCTGGATGCAAACCAACGCACAACTGCTGTCTGCACTCAATAGTCAGAGCATGTCCAACAACCTGATCCGCTTTTTTGTGACGGTGATCGTGGCGGTGGGCATTGCCAGCGTGCTGGTGGTGTCGGTGGTGCAAAAGCAGAAGGAGATCGGCATCCTGCGCGCCATGGGAGCCAGTCCGCGACGCATCATGTCGGTGTTCCTGCTGCAAGGCGGTTTTTACGGCCTGATGGGGTCGGCCCTGGGATCGGCGCTGGCATTTGGCCTGCTCAATTTCTTCGCCAGAATCACGCGCAGTGCGGACGGCACCGCCCTGGTCAGCGGGGAGTTGGAGTTTGCTGTGGTCGCGTCGGCCTGTGTGCTGGCGCTGGTGGTGGGCTTGCTGGCTGCGGCCCTACCGGCGCGGCGCGCGGCGCAAATGGACCCGGTGCAGGCAATTCGCGTTTGATGCTGGTCACAGCCGCCATGACTTCCATCATTGAACTGCACCAGATCCGCAAGAGCTATGGCGTAGGCACACCAGTGGTCACCGAAGTGCTGCACGGCATTGATCTGATGATTCTGGAGGGCGAGTTTGCGGCACTGACCGGCCCGTCCGGCTCGGGAAAAAGCACGCTGCTCAACTTGATTGGTCTACTGGAAAAGCCTACCAGCGGCCAGCTGGTGGTGGGCGGGCGGGACACCGCCGGCCTGGACGACGCGGCCATCACCGCCCTGCGTGGGCGCAGCATCGGCTTCATCTTCCAGTTTCACCACTTGCTACCCGGTTTTACCGCACTGGAAAACGTGATGATGCCCGCCATCATCGACGCGGGCTGGCCCACCTTGCAAGCGCAGGAAACGGCGTTGCGGCTACTTGATCAGGTCGGACTAAAAGATGCGGCGCACAAGCGCCCGTCGCAACTGTCCGGGGGCATGCAGCAGCGCGTGGCGGTGGCACGCGCCTTGTCGCTGTCACCACGGCTGATACTGGCCGATGAGCCGACCGGCAATCTGGACACGCACAGTGCCAACGACATTTTTGAGCTGCTTCAAAGCGTGAACCAGACGCAAAAATCCGCCTGCCTGATTGTCACCCATGACCCGGCGTTGGCCAGCCGCTGCGCGCGGCAGATTCAGATCGTGGACGGGCAGTTGCTGGGCCAATGAACCTGCTCAAATATTCAGGCAATTTCACTCTTTGATGCAAGGGCATGCAACGATTGCACTTGAAACCGCAAAAAAAGCCCTTATCATTAGCACTCGACGGCAATGAGTGCTAACACCACTCTGCCGCAAGTTAATAAGTGCCAACTTAACCGAGTTGGCCTTTGTTTACCCTTGTTTCTAACTTAGGAGATTCCAATGAAACTGCGTCCTCTGGCAGACCGCGTGATTGTTAAACGCGTCGAAAACGAAACCAAAACTGCCTCCGGCATCGTCATTCCTGACAGCGCTGCTGAAAAGCCTGATCAAGGCGAAGTGCTGGCCGTAGGCCCAGGCAAGAAGAACGACAAGGGCGAGCTGCTCGCCATGAACGTCAAAGTCGGTGACCGCGTTTTGTTCGGCAAGTACAGCGGCCAGACCGTCAAGGTCGCCGGTGACGAGTTGCTCGTCATGAAAGAAGATGACCTGTTCGCGGTTGTCGAAGCCTAATTACTATCAAATTAATAGCTGGTCACGCAATATCCAAGCGGTCTAGCGGCATATTTAACATATATTTCAGGAGCCAAACATGGCAGCAAAAGACGTAGTATTCGGCGGCGAAGCCCGCGCACGCATGGTTGAAGGCGTGAACATTTTGGCCAACGCGGTCAAAGTGACCCTCGGCCCCAAGGGTCGCAATGTGGTCTTGGAGCGCTCTTTCGGCGCCCCTACCGTGACCAAAGACGGCGTGTCCGTCGCTAAAGAAATCGAACTCAAAGACAAGCTGCAAAACATGGGTGCGCAGATGGTCAAGGAAGTCGCTTCCAAGACTTCTGACATCGCTGGCGACGGCACCACCACTGCTACCGTGCTGGCACAAGCCATCGTGCACGAAGGCATGAAATACGTGGCTGCCGGCATGAACCCCATGGACCTGAAGCGCGGTATCGACAAGGCTGTAACTGCCCTGGTCGAA
>CAJAVE010000355.1 GCA_903945325.1 uncultured beta proteobacterium
CAGATGGATGACGGGGTGCACATCGAGCCGGATTGGGATCTGGCAGAGCAACCGGCCCCCGATTACGAGGTTGATCAGCGCATCAATTGGTGACAGGTCAAAGCGGCGATTTTGAATCGCTGCGGGAAGTCTCTGCACCTAGCACAGTCCTCCCACCGGATATCACCCTTCTGCCTATCCCTGACCCCGTGCCATACTTCGCTTCAAACAAACTTTGGGATGGGGTGGACGATGGATAGGCTTCGCATAAAGACCCAGCTCGGCTTGGCGCTTGGCATCATTGTTTGCAGCTTTGTTGCAACCTTGCTGGTGGTAGGCGTGCTCATGGGAAAACTCAGTGAGCATGTTCGCGATACCAACCACAACACCCTGCCCAACGTGTTGATGGCGGATGAAATGGACCTCGCCCGCTCGGAAGTGCAACAGTTTTTGACAGACGTTTCCGCCACCCACGATCCTGCGGGCTATGAGGAGGCAAAGAAGGCCGCACAGACCTTTATGAAGGGGATTGCGCACTTTAAGGAGGTGTACCGCGCCGACCCCAATACGCTGGATGAACTCACACGCATTGACAACGAGTTCAACGTCTTTTACGCGCTGGGCAAGGCCATGGCGGAGGCCTATATCGACAAGGGCATCGAATCTGGCAATGAACTCATGAAGGGCAAAGACGGCAAACCGGGCTTTGACCAAGCGAGTGAGTCGATCCGAAAGTCGTTGGGCACATTCCGCACACGGCAAGTGACACTAGCCACCGAAAACTCCGAAGAGGCGATTCTCGACGTCCAGCAAGTAACAACAACCATGTGGGTTTGCAGCATTGCAGCAGTACTGCTGTCGGGCGTTTTCTGGTTGCTCATTTCCCGAGCCATTGTGGTGCCGCTTGCCGACGCAGTGCAGATTACCCGTACCGTGGCCAGCGGGGATTTACGCCAATCCATTGTTGTCAGCAGCGCCAATGAGACGGGGCAATTGCTCCAAAGCCTCAAGGATATGCAGGGCCGCCTGATTACGATCGTGCGTGACGTGCGCCTCGGCGCGGACAACGTGGCGGCGTCCAGCGCAAACATCGCCCGCGGCGATCACGATCTTTCGGACCGCACCGGCACGCAGGCCGCGTCTATTGAAGAAACCACGGCCGCGGTGCATGAACTCAGTGACCGCATTCAATCCAATGCCCAAAACGCCCAACGGGCTAACCAACTGGCCCAAAACGCCTCAGGCGTCGCGGAGAAAGGCGGCGAAGTGGTGGCGCAGGTGGTTGGCACCATGCGTGGCATCAATGAGTCATCCCGAAAAATTGCCGACATCATCCAAGTGATTGACGGCATTGCCTTTCAAACCAATATCCTGGCACTCAACGCGGCGGTGGAAGCAGCGCGCGCCGGCGAGCAGGGCCGTGGTTTTGCCGTGGTGGCATCCGAAGTGCGGTCGTTGGCCGGCCGCTCGGCTGAAGCTGCCCGGGAAATCAAGGTGCTTATTGGGACCAGTGTGGAGCGCGTGGAACACGGGAGTGCGCTGGTTGATCAGGCGGGCGCCACCATGACCGACGTGGTTGGCAGCATCCGTGAGGTGACGAACATCATGGGGGACATCAGCCGCGATAGTGCCGAGCAAGCAACCGGGGTTTCGCAACTGGGCGATGCCATCGCTTTGATGGACCAGATGACCCAGCAAAATGCCAACTTGGTGGAAAAAATGGCCGATGCTGCCAACGAACTGAGTACCCAAGCCAGTGCGCTGGTGAATACCGTCGCGGTTTTCCGCACAGACTAACAGACTGAGATCAGCCATTCAGCTGCACCAACCGAAGAGTGGCGCCCTAGGGCGAGCGCCAACCAATCGGGACTAGGGTTGTTCTCCGGAGCCACTAGGGTACTTGCTCGTCGAACCCGACGTAGGTGACAAAGTTTTTGCTGTCCTCACGCACGGATTTGACACTGTTGGCAACGAAGTCCTCATCCGGGTAACCCATAGCAATGCAAATCATGATGTTCTGGTCATCAGGGATGCATGCATGTTCACGCACAACGCTGGACTGCATGATTCCCTGACCATTGATAACGCAGACCAGACCACGCTCCCAGGCAGCTAGGACGATGGCGTGTGCGAGGGCTCCGAGATCAAATTGGCTGATGGCCGCGGGCTCTAGGTACTTGTCATAAGTCAGCACAAGAGATACCGGTGCGTCGAACTGGCGAAAGCCCCGCATGACCCAGTCCGTGCGCCTGCCCTTGTCGTCGCGTGCAATGCCCATAGCGTCAAAGAGTTGCACCGCAATGCCTTCCAGCGTGCAGCTGTAGATCAGTTCGCGTTCCACCACGCCGGCATACAGGTGCTGCTCGCCGGTGAGCGGGTAAGGCTTGTCATGCGCAGCTTGCTCAAAACTCTGTGGAACATGGCGCCCAAGGAGTTGCGCTCGGCCCCCTGCCAGGAAGTGGTGTGGGAGGGCAACGATGTTGATCTGTCAAGCTTACCCATCCAGCACTGCTGGCCCGGCGATGTGGCACCGCTGATCACCTGGGGCCTGGTCATCACGCAGGGCCTCAACAAGCCGCGGCAGAACCTGGGCATTTACCGCCAGCAAGTGCTCAACCGCAACTAGGTCATCATGCGCTGGCTGGCACACCGCGGCGGCGCGCTGGATTTTCGCGAGCATGGCATCAAGAACCCCGGTCAGCCCTACCCGGTGGTGGTGGCCATTGGTGCCTACCCGGCCACGATTCTGGGTGCGGTTACGCCGGTGCCCGACAGCCTGTCCGAATACCAGTTTGCCGGCCTGCTGCGCGGCGGCCGTACCGAGCTGGTCAAGGCCCTGGGCAGCGCAACCGGCACCCGACTTTGAGGTCGATCAGCGAATCAACTGGTGACAGGCCAAAGCGGCGATTCACACCCGCTGCGAGGTGAACCTGCGCCGAGCACATTCCCGCCACAGGTCATCGTCCTTCTGGACGGCGCTTTTTCATGGTGACCCCGCTTCGCTGGCTGCAAGTCCATGGTCTGCACGGGGTTCCAAGCCCGCTCCTGGGTGCGATACTACGGCTCCAGATGAACTCCAGCGCGATCAGCAGGACAAAAACGGGGGTGGCGAAAACGATGACTTTGTTCATGCCCCTATTTCCACCGAGCAATTGCTCTGTTAAACGTGGGGCATGCCTAGGGAAATTTGGGGTCCGCAAATTCCCGGCACAATTCAGGCTTTCCAGTCGCCTTTGACCGACAGACTGTGCGTGCCCTGTGCGCACCCCCACCAACACCTTTCAACTTTTGCCATGAACCGTATCAAACTTTGGGATTTGCCCACCCGCCTCTTTCACTGGACGTTGTTGTTGCTGGTCAGCGCGGCCATCATCAGCGCGCAAATTGGCGGCAACGCCATGGAGTGGCATGGCCGCTTTGGGGCCGGCATCCTGGCACTGATCGCGTTTCGCCTGGTCTGGGGCGTGGTCGGATCGACCTATGCGCGGTTTGCCACCTTTGTTCGGGGCCCCGCTACCATTCTTGCCTATCTGCGCGGAGAGTGGCGCGGCATGGGTCACAACCCGCTGGGAGCCTTGTCGGTGCTGGGACTGCTGGCGGTGTTGCTGGCACAGGGCCTGACCGGCCTGTTTGCCGACGACGACATCGCGTTTCGCGGCCCGTATGCAGTGTTGGTCAGTACCGATACCAGTGCCTGGATCACGGGTCTGCACAAGAACAATGTCTGGGTGCTTGGCTTCCTGATTGCGGCGCACCTCGCAGCCATTACCTTTTATGCCCGGGTCAAAAAAGAGAATCTGGTGACGCCCATGGTGCTGGGGTACAAGGATGTGCCGCCTGAAGAGGCCAAACCGGCCACGGGTGGCGGAGTGCTTGCGCTGATCGTGGCGGTGCTGGTGGGTGTCGGTGCCCTGTGGGCCGCCAATGGCGGACTGGCGAAAATGCTGGCACCGCCCCCGCCACCGCCGGTTGTGACCCCCGCCTGGTAGCCAGAAACAAAAAAACCGCCCTGATCGGGCGGTTTTCACTGGAACGCCTGTTTTTACTTCTTCTCTTCTTCGCGGAACTTGTCGTGGCATGCCTTGCAGGCTTTGCCCAGTTCGCCGAATTGCGCCTGAATGGCTTTTTGATCGCCACCAGCGGCCACGTCGGCCAGTTTGTTGGCCTGCTCGCCAAAGTTCTTGCCAATCTTGTTGCGCTCGTCGAAATTCTTGGGATCGAATAGATCAGGCAAAGCGCGCGTCTTGATCGATGCTGTCTTGGTATCGGTTCCAGGACCATACAGAGCGCCCATGCCGGAATTGGCCACACCCTTGATGGCCAGGGCCGCATTGAGTGTCAGGGTCTTGTCGAACTTGTCAGCCGGCGCGTCGGTTTGCGCCTTGATCTTGCCCATGTTCCAGGCCATGGTCTTGTAGCCGGCCTGGCGGAACTGGATCATTTCTTCAGGTTTTAGCTGGGCGGATGCAGAGCCGACGAGAAGCAGGGCTGAGAGAACAAACAAAGATGATTTCATTGATTTACGCACGGGAGATTTCCTTTTCGTTGAATGGTATTGACGGACGATCAATGCAGGTAAAGTTCATCCGCAGGATGTGCATCGGGCCAAAAAAACACCTCACTGAGTCACCAAACAAATTACCTTGCAGGCCATAGTCTATTGGTTTTTTCTGGCGACAGCAGACGGTTAGGAATTTCAACCGCATGGGGCCGAGTATCGCACCGTGGAAGCGCCCTCAATTCGCCAGAGACACTCGATTCGCCACCTCCGTAGCCAGTTCACCACCATGGCTTGGTGTTCAGGAGAGTGGTTTGCGGTGCGCGACGTGTATGGGGCGCAGAGCCATCCCGCAGCGGTGGCCCGCGTGGCGGGGATATGTGTGGGGGGCTCCGAGTCGACACCGATGTGATCCAGAATCCGCCAGATCTGCGTGCCCTCGGTAATGAATGCGATCAGGCGCATCTGTCCACCGCACTTCGGGCACCGCAGCGCGAAGACTTCGTAGATGCGCGTTATCAGCACGGCCCACAGGGAGTGCGCCGGGCGCTTGGGTGGCACAGGTTCGGGCGTAGGTGGACGCGCATGGCCCAGCGGCACCACTCCAGCTGCGCCGCCCGGTCAATTGATGCCAGGGAATGGCTGCTTAGTGGCGGCTTGTGCGGCCAATAAACGCAGATCTGGCTTGAAGATTTTGCCCACCAGCGTCATCGGCATTGCGTCCAATACTGTGACCGATTTGGGCCGCGCAGGAGGCTCGTCCACTCGGGCACGAACGTATTCCAGCAGGTCGTCTTCGCTGGCTTGCGCCTGTGGCTTGAGCGTAACAAACACCACAGGCAATTCCCCAGCATAGGCATCGGGTGCGCCGACGGCCGCGCAGTGCTGAACCGCCGGATGCGAGGCCATGGCATCTTCGATGGTTTTGGGGTCAATGTTATGGCCGCCGCGAATGATCAGGTCTTTGGAACGCCCGCTGAGGTGCAGGCGGTTTTGTTCGTCCAACCAACCCAAATCACCCGTAGCAAGCCAGCCCTGCGCAGTGAATGCGTCCACGTTGTCGTTGGGATCCAGGAAACCGGAAAACACATTGGGCGACTTGAACAGCACCATGCCCGGTTCGCCCGCTGGCTGATCGCGCTCAGTGGCGGCGCCCTGAGCATCCAGCGCGACCACGCGCCATTGAGAAAACGGAATGCGAAAGCCTACGCACCCGACAGGTGCATTGACACCCGGTGGCGTGATGCTGGAGATGCCAGCCATCTCCGTCATTCCAAGGCTTTCATGTACATGCAGGCCGAATTGCGCTTCAAATCGCGCAGCAAGATCCGGGGAAAGCGGTGCCGCGCCGGTGCGGCAGTAGCGCAAGCTTGAGATATCGGCATCGCCGACCGGGACATTGGCCAATGCTGCCAACACGGTGGGAACCGCAGAAACCACGCTGGCACGGAAGCGATCCACCAAGCGCCAATAGCCGGCAATGACATCGCGATTTCGGAAAAGCTGCGTGGTGGGAATGATGACATGCGAGCCAGCTGCAAACGAAGTCAATGCACCCGGCAACACGCCCGCTACATGAAACAAGGGGTAACCATTGATCACCACGTCTTGCGCCAGAGTGCCTTGCATTTGCACGCAGGCCCAAGCCGTGAAGACCTGCGCGCCATGGCTGTGCCGGGCCAGCTTCGGTGCACCGGTGGTGCCACCGGTGTGAAAGTAGGCAGCGATGTCTGCGCTCTTTATTTGCCGGCCACTGATCAAACGGTCATCGCATTCGCCCGCTCGCTCCGTCGAAAAGTCCAACACGCCGTCCGGGCATGCAATCCCGGCAGATTCGGGTGCCGACACGCGAATCACATGCTGCAGGCTGGGCACGAGGGCACGCAAGCGCTCGGCTTTTGCCAACAGATCAGCGTCGCCATCGCAACTCCATGCAAACAAAACCTTCGCTTGGCCAGCACGCATGAGCGAGGCCAATTTTTCATCACTCAAGAGCGGGTTGAGGGGCTGAACGATCCCCGCTGCTTCTGCGCCCCACAGTGCCAGGTGATACTCAAGGCAACCGGGCAGCAGGACCGCAACGCAGTCGTCTGCTTTCACGCCAAGACGATGCAGCAGATTGGCGGTTTGATGAATGCCTTTGAGCAACTCGGCATAGCTCCAGCTCAGGGGCTTCTCGGCGGGATCGGCACTGGCAATAAATGTCAGCGCTGTTTTGCTGCCAAAAGCCCGCGCAGACTCGCAGAAAATTTCGTAGGTGCTCTGAACGGTGACAGCTTGTGCCAACGGTATGGCCTCCAACCGACGTACATCCGCTTCCGACCGAATTGGAAATGAGGGGGCGAAAGGCATCAGCGCAGGGCCAAAAAACAGTGTGAAATCGCGTCAGTCGAGCTTGATGCCCAAGTCCACGGCCAACTTGATCCAAACGGGCACATCAGCCTCCCAATCTTTTCTCATTTCAGACAAGGACTTGGGTTTGCTGGGAATCGCAAAGGTCTCGCGCAGCTTCTCAGCGCGGGGGGTGTTGGCGCCGTCAACTGCAATCTGAGCCAGCGCTTGAATGATGGGCTCTGGCGTGCCCGCAGGGGCAACCACAGGCAGAGCACCCTCAAGGGTGACCAAGCGGCCCGCAACGCCCTGTTGTGTCAGCGTGGGCACATCGGGAAGTTTGGGCGAGCGATAGCTGCCTGTCACTCCGATAGCCCGCACGCGACCTTGCACGCTGGCAAAAGACTGGTAGCTGCCGATGGCGATTTGCACTTGACCGGAGGCCAGGTCCACCCACATCGGTGCTTCGCCGCGGTAGTGCGCAGAAATAATCTTGGTGCCTTCGGCGCGGTTGATCTGATCGGCCACCATATGTGGATAGGAGCCAGGTGCATAGGTGCCCATTGCAGCCGGATTTTTCTTGGCAAACTCTATGAACTCGCGCATGTTGTTCACCGGAAGCTTGTCATGGACCGCCACCACCAACGGCCCAGATGGAAACACCGTGACGGGCACCAAGTCTTTGTCCAGGTTGTAGGGCAATTTGGAATACAGCACGCGGTTTTGCCACACGGTACCAGAGGTGGTGATGGCAAAGGTGTAGCCATCAGCAGGCGACTTGGCAGCAGCATCCAGTGCGATGATCGCGCCTGCGCCAGGGCGGTTTTCAACCACCACGGCCTGCCCCGTTTTGGCGGTGATTTGCTCAGCATACATGCGGGCATATGCATCTGTGAGGCCTCCCGCCGGAAAGGCAACGATCAGTTTGATGGGCTTGTTGGGCCAATTGCCCAGGCCAGTTGGCTTGGCTTGCGCTATCGCACCGGGTGCAACAGCACAGGCTGCGGCCGTTGCCACCAAACCAAGCACCTCGCGGCGTGTGAATGGACTCAAAACAGGGAAGGTGCGGCGATCTGACAAAGGCATAAGTGAGTCTCCAATGAACTTGGTTTAACACTAGCATGCACCGGCTGATATGCCTATTGGGTTAACTACCCATGCGTAGCGAGTGGGGGTCCCAGCTGCTTGGACAGTCACCCAGCTTCTACATATTGCGCAAGGCAGCACAGCACATTGGCGCGTTGGCCTTTATCCACCGGTTCGGCTCCAGCCTGAACGGGCATGTGCACTTCCATGTGTGCACGGTCGATGGGGTGTTTGAGGAAGTGCCGGGCATCGTCTTTCACCCGGCCAGTGCTATCGATGCCACCGCTGTGGCCCAGGTACAGACCGTTTTGCGCCGCCGCATCCTGCGCGCCTTCGTGGGCCGGGGCCTTATCGAGCAAGCAGCTGCCAGCCGATGTTCGTCAGTATCTGCTGGGCAAGAAGCTGCGCATCCATGTGACCGACGCGACTGGAAGGAAGTCATCTGGGCCCTGACCACCTGCGTCGACCCGTTGCGCGACACCATGCTGGTGGAGAACACACCTATCGACTACCTGGACTTTGCCTCGCCGGTGAGTGGCCTGGGCAGCAAGATGGGGCTGGACGCCACCAACAAATGGCCGGGTGAGACCCAGCGCGAGTGGGGGCGCACCATCACCATGGATGCGCAAGTGCAGCAGCGCATGGATGGCATATTCGTGGGGCTCGGTTTATAAGACAAATCGGGCTGTAGCCCCCGTGGGATTTGCGCAACCAGCTATGAATTCAGGAGTAATCGAGCTACCAGCTATCCACTACCCCGTCTCAGCCGTGAGCCACTTTGCTCCTATCCTCACGGCTAACGATTCGTGCCAGTACATCGGTCATGGAAGCGCGCGCAGTTGCCATGTCAAAGTCGGTTTGCAGACCCATCCAGAACTCCGCGCTGGTGCCAAAGTATTTGGCCAGGCGCAGTGCAGTGTCCACCGTCACAGCGCGGCGCTCGCGCACCACGTCATTGATGCGCGGTGCTGGCACTTGAAGTGCCATTGCCAGCGCATGCGCCGTCATCCCCAGCGGCTGCAAAAATTCCTCGCGCAAAATCTCGCCAGGGTGAATCGGACGCATCCCGTTGCTCACGTTTCCCATGGTCACTCTCCTTCAGTGGCAATCAACAATTTCAACATCGGTGGCATCGCTGCCAGTCCATACAAAGCACACACGCCATTGGTCATTGATGCGAATACTGTGCTGGCCTATGCGGTCACGCTTCAAAGCCTCTAGTCGGTTGTTTGGCGGTATGCGCAAGTCATCCAGTCGGGTCGCCCGGTGCAGCATTTGCAGCTTGCGCTCAGCAACCGCCCGAAAGTTTACGAACCGTGCAACCGATGCACCGCTAAACAGGGCATGTGTATCGGTGCATTTGAAACTTTGGATCACGGATTCAATTGTATAACGCAGTGCGTTAAATTCCGCGCGGTATGTTGCACCAGTTAGTGGCCGGGTGAGACCCAGCGCGAGTGGGGACGCACCATCGCGATGGATGCGCAGTGCAGCAGCGCATGGATGGCATCTTCGTGGGGCTCGGTTTATAAGACAAATCGGGCTGTAGCCACCGTGGGATTTGCGCAACCAGCTATTAATTCAGGAGTGAAAAGGCATTCCTCCATGCTGGGTAAACCGGATCTGTTTAAAAACCGAGGGCTCCCGAGTTTCAGACGGTGGCTGCAACACAATACGACCTTGCGCGGCGCTGATAGCTTCCTCGCGTTGAACACTTTCTATCAGTCGTTTGATATCCAAACCTGCATCCTGCGCCAAGTGTTCCTTCGTCGCGTGAAGCGCCTTGATGATTTCATCATTCATCGTCTTCTCTAGGTAGTTCTTCTGGTGGGCAAATAAACGGCAACGCCAAACCGATAGAGTTCAATTTCGCCGCAATCTTTGCCTGTATGACTGGGTTGGCAATGTGTTTGAAATTCCAGCTCAACAAAAAGTCAACTTGATGCACAGCAGCTAGGGCGATGTGCAAGGCATCTTCGGCCGCTTTTACCGGCATGATGTTTTGGGTGATCATCAAGGTCGCGAGGTCTGCGGCTTGCGGCGTCAAACTCAACGGTTGAGTTCGCCTCGATCCACTCAACATAGGGCGCATGGATGCGCTCAAAACGGGCGGAGTGAATCGCTGGCAGCTCATAGGTGTGGAGTTCACGAATGGCGCTATCGAGGTCTTCGTGGCAGTCACCCGTGGTCTTGAAAAGGACGCGAAACTCATTGTCGTTTTGAACCGTGCCGTTCTATGTATAGAAACTCTCGCTTTTCAAAATCTGCGCGCACGAAGCCAACCTGCGCTCCATCATGACCCGCGCCATGGATCGCGCCTCTGCTTGGCTACCGACGGTTGTGATGTCGGCAAGGTACATCATTGCTGCTCAAATATGCGCCTACTCGCGCAATCAGGATTTCGAGGCGCAGCAAGTCCGACATGTATGCTACTGCAGCTGCCTTTGATCGTTCGAAACCCAATGTCGGACCCACACTCACGATGAACTTGCGGAGGGGTGCCGCTCAAGTCATTGACACGAAACAACAATCCCGGTTTTCACACAAGATCGGCCATCACTGGCAAAAATACTGTTGCCTACTACTCGGTACGTCTGACCTGACTCTGAATACACCGTAGAACCGGTGACACGATAGCGACTGCCGTCGCTGCCGGTAATGCGCCCGTCCTCGATTCGATAGCGCGCCCCAGTCGACGTGTTATGAAGGATTGTCTGGTCTTTGGAGTTCAGGATTTCAGAAAGGGTGCCGGAAGAGCTGCGCCAAGTCGTTGCCAACGCAGGAGGGCGGGCAAGGGCGGGTGTGCTTATCGCTGGCGGCAGGGCCAAATTCAGCGAAGGAGTTGGGGCAAGGTCTGAGTTTGCAGTTGCACCGGCTGCGGCTGCAAACAGAAATACGGCAACAAGTGCCACGGTCGCTAAAACCTCCAAAAACTCCCCCACCTGTTTGGAAGAAGGTAGGGCGTTCGTCGCACTAAACACATTGGAAGGAGGTGATGACTGAGTCACTGATTGTGGTGCTGTGCCAGCCTTCCGCTTCCGCTCCGATTCCTCCAGCCTGCTCACAAACACTTCTGCACTTACGGGCTGATGAATAAGTTTTGCCAGTTCGGATTCGGCCACAATTTCACTACCCTGTTTGTGGTCTGCAAGGCCAAAACTTATCGAGAATAGTGCATTCTGAGGCCCTACGTAGTATGTTTGCCCAGCAACGAGATCTAATTGGACATCGAGTCGATTTATGCGTAACGGAAATAGACCACCGTCAACTACCGCAAAACGAGAAAATGTGTGGCGCCCTGGTTCAAGTGACAGAAACACATATGAGCCGAGTGGCATGATTGACAGCATCTTTCCGTTCAATGCATAGAACATCGGTGGCTCAGGTATATATGAGAGCGATTGCATGAAGACTTTTGGGCGAAAGAAATAGACCGATGCCCGATCAGGTTGACCCGCAAGACTCTTCGCCGATTGAACCGCGGCCGCGCTTCGTTCGAAGTGTTTCTCTGCGCCGTAATTGGCGCAGCCGGTCACAGCCAAGAGCACGGCGGCATATGCAAGAAGTTTAGAAAACATTGCAGGAATCCTCCCCAGTTAATCGGCAGTGCAAAGAAGCCCCATGTCTTCTCCTTGTTCAAATTGGTAACAAATGCACCGCTGAGAAAGTTACTTTTCGTTTGAGCAAGACTGTCCAAGGTAAAAATATTCTCGAAGGCAAGGATGCTCAAGCGCGTATGTGATCTTGACTAGTTTTCTCCCTTCGGTGTTCGTAGCAACGCCCTCTAGCGACGAGAAGAACACGTTGCCGAATAAGTGCACGACAAGCTCGCTTGGTGGCGCAGGAAATCTCTCAATGAGATTCGGCATCTCCTCGCGGATGTTTTCTTCAACCCTCCCCTTCTGTTCTGGAGTGATTCTGTCGCCGTTCCACTGAAAGGAAATATTCACAATAATGCCTCCGAATCAAATTGCGATAGCGATGCCCAACGTATTGGACAGAGTGAAACCTTCTTTCCCTGTTGGGCTTCGCCCCAAAGGCTGAACATCATTAAATTTCTCCTGCAACAGGCCTGCACCCATGTAAATTTTTGCTTAAACCAGACAGGCTTCCAATGTTCATCTGAATAAACACACCTCGCGACGCAATCCATCCGCCTGCCGGATCAGAAGCCCGAGTGGACACAGTTCCGTCACTATAACCACTGGACCGGCGGGGGGCGCCAGAACACTACCCCGCCAACGCCCACTCCACATGCGCCCTCAACAACTCACTCGGTGCTCTATCTAGGCTCAAAGTCAACGCTTGCACCGGCGCGGGATTGTCCCCGCGAAATTACGCGGCCATCGCTCGTGGCAGATGTGCCGAATCGGGCTGCCTTCGGTGAAGTACAGGAAGTCGTCCTCGCTCCAGGCAAACTGGCTGGCTGGCTGGCGGGCAGGCTCGCGGGCGCATTGAAGCCCGGCGGACGGGTGGCCCGCGCCATGGTTGCGTCCGCGTTGAAAACGCCTGCGTCCGTTTGGTAAGTTGTCGGACTCCATCAAAGAGCTGGAGCCGCCCAAGGGCATTAAGGGAATGGCGGGCATGCGCAGCCTGCAAAAGACCTTGTGGAATATGGCGCCCAAGGAGCGGCGCTTAGCGCCCTGCCAGGAGGTGGTGAGGTAGAGCAATGACGTCGATCTGGCGCGACTCCAAATCTGGGCCCTGACCAACCGAGTAGACCCGTTGCGCGACACCATGATGGTGGAAAACACACCCATCGACTACCTGGACTTTGCCTCGCCGGTGAGTGGCCTGGGCAGCAAGATGGGGCTGGACGCCACCAACAAATGGCCGGGTGAGACCCAGCGCGAGTGGGGGCGAATCATCACCATGGATGCGCAGGTGCAGCAGCGCATGGATGGCATCTTCGTGGGGCTCGGTTTATAAGACAAATCGGGATGCAGCCCCCGTGGTATTTGCGCAACCAGCTATCAATTCAGGAGCAATTGGCTACTTCAAAGATGGACAGGCTCGGATCAATCAACTCCGTAAGCCACCCTCGATCGTTCATCGTCGGGTATCGAGTCAAACCAAATGGTGCTATTCAGAAGCGTATTGGGCCACTACTGCTTCGGCACACAATGTGACAATGTGACAATATGAAACTGGCTCCCCTGTGTGGAGTCGCAACAGAACCATACAACCCCATGAACGCCGAACAAACTCCATCCCCGCAAGAGCTTTCCATGGTGGAAATCTCGCTTCCGTCCGCACTGGAGATGTGTCGCCTGGGCTTCGCTACCCTGGTGGATATCCGCCAGTCGTTCGAGATCGACATGAAAGGCGCGATTCCAGACGCCGTGCACATCCCCATGTTTGAAGTCAAAGTCATGCTGGGTCACACCCTGACCGAAGACGAGCAGGACATTCTGGATGCAGGTCAGCCGAAGGACATGGATGCGACGGGCTTTTTCACCATGATCAACAAGCTGCATAACGGGCACGACCACCTGTTGCTGTGCATTTGTAACAGCGGGCGGCGCAGCGTCACGGCGGCGGAAATGCTGCGCTCGCTGGGCTATCCGAAGGCGCTTTCGGTGGCGGGGGGCTTTCAGGCCTGGAAGAAGTTGCGCGCCGCGCAGACCGCGGTCCAGTAAAATACGCGGCAAGGCCCGCTGCTCCGGCGGGCCTTGCCTTTTGTGTTTCGGAGCCATGTAGAGGACTACCATGTATAAAAACCTCGCAGCCACGTTCGTGGCGGCCTGTGCTTTTTCCCTTGCACCCAGCGGTGCAGCATCCCAATCTTCCCAACCCAAAGACGCGCCAGCGACTGAGCCGCTCAAAATCGGCTTCGTCTACGTCGCACCACTGTCCGACGCCGGCTGGGTGCGCCAGCACGAACAGGGCCGTGTGTCCGTCGATGCTGCGCTAGGCAAGGCAGTGCAGACCACCTATGTGGAAAACGTGGCGGAGGGGCCGGACGCCGAGCGCGTCATTCGCGACCTGGTGCGCCAGGGCCACAAGCTTATCTTCACCCCCAGTTTTGGCTATATGGAGCCCACGCTCAAGGTGGCGGCGGAGTTTCCGGATGTCAGGTTCGAATCCATCACCGGCTACAAAATCACGCCCAATGTGGCCGCTGCCAACGCGCGTTATTACGAAGGTCGCTACCTGGCTGGCATTGCTGCCGGGCGCATGACCACCAGCAACGTGGCGGGCTACGTGGCGGGCTTTCCCATCCCCGAGGTGCTGCAAGGCATCAACGCTTTTGCGTTGGGCATGCGTTCGGTCAACCCCGAGGCGCAGGTCAAGGTGGTGTGGCTCAACGCCTGGTTTGACCCCACGCGCGAGCGCGATGCGGCCATGACGCTGTTTAACCAGAATGTGGATGTGATCGCCTTCCACACCGGCTCCACCGCGGTGATGACCGCTGCACAGGAGCGCGGCAAGCTGGCCGTGGCCTACCACTCCGACATGCGCAAAATCGCGCCCGACGCGCAGATCGTCGCGGTCACCCACCAGTGGGGTGACTACTACACCCGCCGTGCGCAGGCGGTGTTGGATGGCACCTGGAAAAGCGGCAGCGTGTGGGGCGGTGTGCGCCAAGGCATGATCCGCGTCGGCGACTTTGGCAGCAAGGTGCCCATGGCCGTGCAGCAGGAAGTGCTGGCGCGCCAGAAAGACATTGCCAGTGGCAAGCTGCACCCGTTCTTTGCGAAGCAGGCGGTGCTGGACAACGAAGGCCACACTGTCATTGCAAGGGGGCAGACCCTGAGCGATGCGCAGATTCTGGGCATGAACTGGCTGGTGCAGGGCGTGCAGGGCAAAGTGGGGGTGAAGTGATCCTCGTGTAGAGTTGGAGCGACTACCACCACCCATTGCGAATTTCACCCATGAGCATCACCATCCGCCATGCCGAACCCGATGACTATGCTGCGATTGCCGCCATTTATGCCTCGCCACGGGCTGCGGCGGGCACTTTGCAGATTCCGCTGCAATCGGCCGAAGTCTGGAAGCAGCGCCTGACCACCATGGCGCCGCTGGATCGCATCCTGGTAGCCGAGATGGGCGGCGAGGTGGTGGGCAATCTGGGTTTGCATCCGGCAACCCAGGTGCGCCGCGCACACGTAGCGGGCCTGGGCATGGGCGTACGCGATGATGCCCAAGGGCAGGGCGTGGGAACGGCGCTGGTGCAGGCTGCGGTGGATTTGGCTGACAACTGGCTTCGTCTGCTGCGACTGGAACTGACCGTGTGGACCGACAACGCCGTGGCCCGGCGCCTGTACGAGCGCCATGGTTTTGTGCTG
>CAJAVE010000356.1 GCA_903945325.1 uncultured beta proteobacterium
TCTCGACCTATACCTTGGCAAGGTATCGCTCTACCAACTGAGCTATTCCCGCGTTTTGATCAATGCAAACCCATCGCAGTGGATGGGTTCTTAATCTGGTGGCCTGGGGCGGAATCGAACCACCGACACAAGGATTTTCAATCCTCTGCTCTACCGACTGAGCTACCGGGCCTGAGCCAAAGATTATAGCAGGAAGATCAGGGTATATCTATCACAGTGCGACAATCAATTTCCATTGCGCTTACCACGTGTGAGATCGACTCCTAACTGTTTGAGCTTGCGATAGAGATGGGTCCGCTCCAGACCTGTCTTTTCAGCAACACGGGTCATTGAACCATTTTCACGTGCCAGGTGGTACTCAAAATACGCTTTTTCGAATTCGTCTCGTGCCTCTCGCAGGGGCTTGTCCAGCACAAACCTTTGCGTGGACTGTAGACCCACCTCGCTGGGTGCGTTGGAAATCGGTGTTGTAAAACCCATTGTTTCGACGATGGGAATCAGCGTCTTGGACTCGGCGATAACCATGGAGCGGTGTAAGTTACTACGCACCAAACCCTGCTCCACCGCTTTGAGCAGTTTTTGCAAGGTGATGGGTTTCTCCAGAAACGCCAATGCACCAATTTTGGTAGCTTCAACTGCTGTGTCGATGGTTGCGTGCCCGCTCATCATGATGACGGGCATGGTAAGCGCACCGGTCGCCGACCACTCTTTGAGTAGCGTCACGCCGTCCGTGTCTGGCATCCAAATATCCAGCAATACAAGATCGGGGCGCTCCCTCGAACGGGCAGCACGCGCCTGAGCTGCGTTTTCTGCAAGTTCGACATTGTGACCTTCATCATTGAGGATTTCCCAAAGCAAATCCCGAATGCCATGCTCGTCATCCACAACCAGAATATTTGCCATGTTGTATTCGTTATCCCTTTGATACCAATGGTTCGGCTTCAACTCGAACTGTGCTGTCTGCGGCCAATGATAACGATACTTGGGCGCCTACGACTGCGCCATCCACGACTCGGTTGACTATGTCGATTCGAGATGCGTGTTCGTCTGCAATTTTTTTCACTACAGCCAACCCCAGACCAGTGCCCTTGGACTTTGTCGTTACATAGGGTTCAAAAGCGCGTTTCAGGATGCTGTCTGGAAATCCCCCTCCGCAGTCCAGGACACTCAATCGCACCCGTTTGGCAGATTTTTGATTCTGCGTTCGAATCACCACGCTAGTTTCCGCTATTTGGCTCGTGGCCAGGGATTCGCTGGCATCCTGGGCGTTTTGAAGCAGGTTATGAATAACTTGTCGCAGCTGTTGCGCATCCCCCATCACCAGGGGACATTTCGGATCCAACTCCAAACGTACTGGCACCGTCAAGCACTGGTGATCATATAGATGCAACACATCGGTGATCAGTGCGTTCAGGTCCAGAGGTTTCAACTCAGCGGCGGGCAAACGGGCATAGTCCCGAAAATCATTGACCAAGCGTTTCATGGCATCAACCTGATCAACAATCGTTTTGACGGATTTGGTCAAAATTGCCTGATCGACTGGGGATAGCTTGCCCGTCAATTTCATTTCAAGCCTCTCAGCGGACAACTGAATGGGAGTCAATGGATTCTTGATTTCGTGAGCCAATCTGCGCGCTACTTCACCCCAGGCTTGCGCACGTTGCGCGGAAACGATGTCGGATATGTCATCAAACACCAATAGGCGAGCATTTCCCGGTAACTTGGCGCCCCGCGCAATCAGTGTCAATGTGCGATCAAACGGACTTTGCGCCGATGAAACGTCGCTATCGAGTTCAAACGAACGCTGCCAATGGTCCAATTCCTGCTCAGCACCCTGACTCAAAAATTCATCGAACTGGGCTTGGACCGCCGCCGCGAATGCAGTCAGCCCTACGATATCGGCCAGCGCCTTGCCTGCATAGCTGGCAAGTGAAACATTGAGAATTCGGGCTGCCCCCGGATTGGACGACCGAATCAAGCCATCCGCGTCCATAACGATCACACCGGCAGTCAGATTGTCCAGAATGGTTTGCAGGTTGGCACGTGCGGCATCCACCTGTGCCATGCTGAGTTGGACTGCCTGTCGGGCGTCAGCAACTTGCTCGGTCATAGAGGCGAACGAACGGGTCAGACCAACCAGCTCATCATTTCCCTGCATAGCCACTTTGGGCGTCAGGTCACCAGCAGCAACCTGACTGACCCCTTCGGCCAACATCAGCAAGGGACGGGTAATTTGGTCCCCCAAGATTACGGCCAACAGCACCGCACCGAACACCGCCAGAAACAGACTCAACGTGAGTGTTCCGATGTACATGCGCTTGAGCCCTTCACGTCCCAAAGCGAGTTCTTGGTATTCGCGGTTGGTGCTTTCAACTGCAAGTGCGTTCTCCACCAGATTCGGCGGCAACGCACGAGAGAGCAATAGAAACCTGAGCTCTGGACTGATACCAAGAACTGCACTTGAAATAGGCACCAGTACTTTGATACGTGCTCCCTCAGGATTGGCGGGAACCGAATCATCCAAACCCTCGATCCATGAAAGTGCACGGTCTGTCCTCGCAGTGCGAAACTGGGCAGGAGTAGGCTTGTCGGGTGCCAAGTGAAAGCGCGACTGTCCTGCACTGGCGAGCAATGACCCCGAAGCACTCCACAACGTAGCATCGGCTGCGCCCAATTGCTCCACCAACCGGTCTAGCAACAGGCCAATAGCCGGTTCGGCAGTTTCTGCAAGTTGCGCTGCTGATGTTCTGGTTTTCGCAGTCAAATCGTTGGACAATGTGTCCAACGTGACACGCCCCAAATTCAACCCGGCTTCCAACGCACCCTCAACCTTTACGTCAAACCAAGTTTCAATAGACTGGGAAACGAATTGGTATGACACGACATAAATGAGCATGCCGGGTGCCAATCCGACCAGTGCAAAGATCGTGGCCAGCTTTACCAACAAGCGGCTGCCAAAACGGCCTTCACGCAACCGTACAGCCAGGCGATAGCCCACCCAGATGATCGCCACAAACAAGGCTGACGCCACAACGACGTTGACAACAAACAGGCGCGCATAATTGCGTTCGTACATCTCGCGGTTGTTGGTGGCCTCCATCAAAAGGTAAAGCAATCCCAGCCCAATGAGCACCATGACAGCAGAGCCGCTCGCAAGCGTCAAACGCATGGCACGTGACTTTTGCATGGTTGGATCCATCGGCTCCATGCTGAATTTCCGATTCATTTTTGTGAGGCAAGCACCAGCACCGAACTGGATGTGGCCGCGATGTCCCAATCAGACTGGCCCAAAGCGCCGATCTGAAAAGGGCGTGGCAATTGATTCAGATCCAGACGGAAGCGAAATTCAACTTTGTACTTCTGGTTTAGGTCGAGTTCATTGGCATCGGCTATCTTCCATCTGGAGACCCGTTTGATCGCAGAGAGCACCTGTGCCAAGGTGTCGAAACTCTGGTTCAGCGCCAAACCGAGACTGGCATCGCGCCCAGCACCTGCTGTAACGTTGAGACGCCACCGGCGTGTCAGCGGCTGATAGGCGAGACGAAGGTGGCGCTCGGCGGCGCTGATTTTTTTGTCATACCAATACCAACGCTCCCGCAACACGTCAGCTTCATTCACAAAGAAAAGGGGGACGCCTTTAAGCAATGCATCTTCCACTGCTGCCGGAAGTTCAAAGGCGACTTGAGCCGAGAGCACGATCTCATCCTCAAGGCGCTCGATCTGGTACTGGGTAATTTCAGTGGAATTTTGCGCATAGGCCAAACCTGACAGCAACACGATAATCGTGGCGGCGCAGGACCTCCCGACCCATTCAAGCCAACCGTTTCTGCAGCAACGCGTAATAGAAACCATCGTAATCACTGACCTGATTGTCCGGGACGCCTTCGAAAAATGCGCCATTTTGGGGAATTAAATGCCCTGCCGATGGCAGCAAAAGTGCATCGGTGTTGTGTGTTAGAAACGTTTGGACCTGGTCGCTGCCTTCAGCCAGAAACAGTGAGCAGGTGCAATACACCATGCGTCCACCCGGACGCAGCAGCTTCCAGAGCGCATGCAGCATATTTTTTTGCAGTTGGGCCAGTTGTGCGATATCGGATTCGCGCCGCAACCAGCGTACATCCGGATGGCGGCGAACAATACCTGAGGCCGTGCAGGGTGCATCCAGCAAAATGGCGTCAAACAGTTGCCCATCCCACCATTCCTGCGGTCGGGCAGCATCTGCGGTCAAGACTGTCGCCTCAAGCCCCAGCCGCACCAGATTCTGGCAAATCCGCTCAGCTCGACGGTGATCGACCTCCAGCGCAACAACGAGGCTATCCGTCAACTCCAGCAGGTGTCCAGTCTTTCCACCAGGTGCAGCACATGCATCAAGAATGCGCATATCGCCGGATATTGGCAAACCACCCAACAATAGCGGCGCAGCCAATTGTGCCGCCGCGTCCTGCACCGAGACCCACCCATCGGCGAAGCCCGGAAGGTGTTGCACCGGAACTGGGCATTCCAAAAGCAGAGCCCCTTCGAATGTCGGGCGTGCAACGATTCCAGTCTGTGCAAGCAACGTCATGTAGTCCGCAAGGTTAGACTTTCGGACATTGATACGCAGCGTCATCGGTGCATGCTTATTGGCTGCCTCCAAAATGGCCTGCCATTTGCCCGGATGATCCTTCTTTAGACGCGTGATCCACCACAGGGGATGGTTCCACAGGGCAACCAGGTCCTTGTCTGTAGCCGCTACCAGTTCATCGCGCTCCCGCAGAAATCGTCGCAAACAAGCATTCAGAAAGCTGGCTTGTGCTTTGGTCGAGGCACCCCGTTTGGCAGCCTCGACCGTTTGATTGACTAAAGTGAACATGTCATACGGTGCGTCGGCTCGCTGCCAGGCTAGAGCCAAAGCCACACACAACAACGCGTCGGCGGGCGGCGGGGGTAGCTTACTCGCCAGCTTGCTGCGCAGTGCCTGCGCGCGCCCGAGGTTGCGCCACACATGAAATGCCAGCGCCTGTACTCCCGCGCGCAGTTCAGAGGGAACCGTTTCAATTGCAGCCGTCCCGGAAGCTCCTTGTCGCACGGCCATAATTACCCCGGCCGTCGCGTTCAATTGGCGCCATAAGGGGGCTCTTTCTTCGCTAGAATTCATATTTTCCTTACAGCAAACCGCCTGGCTTGACCCCCATGAAACCAACAATCAAACTGGCGGGGAACTGAGCCAACGCCTCGTTGTAATTGAGCAATATCTGGTTGTATCCGTTTCGGGATGTCTCGACCCGATGGGCAATGGCATTCCAACGCGCTTGCATGTCTTCGGGTAGGGCGTGGCCCGCGAGATCGCCTGGCAAAGTAAGTAACCCTTGCCACACCTGTTTCAACGCATCGATGGCTTGTTGAACCCCCGCTATCGGTTCGATGGCCAATGGCTTGAGTCGCGCGTCTCGCAGCGCTAGTTCGAGAAGCTCGAGTTCTGCCAACAACAAGGCCAAATGGGGAATTGACTCCTGCCTCTGAGCCAGAGTCTGGTAGCCCGACTCTCTCTGTGCGTTCATCGTAAGTTCTCGAGTCAGCTCGACGTATTCGCGCAAGTGTTTTTCAATAGAGCCAAATGCACTAAATGCCCGGGCACGCATTCGCATGAGGCGGTTGTACAGCCCCACAGCCCAAAACACGAGCATCGCCAGCGTCAACCATAGCAACAGCGAACCGCTCATGCATTTCCTTCGAGCTTTGTCGTAACGCCATAAGAAAAGACCGAGAAAAAACGCCCCAAACCCCCTCTAAAAGGGTTTGAGGCGCTATACTTATTGTAGCAAACCGGCGTCAGTCGGCAGTACCACTTTCACCCGGTTGCTCAGCGACAAGCTCTGCATCGTCGGCCAATTCGGCAGCTTCGGCATCTGCAATCGCCCTACGCTCTGCATCATCCATGCTTTCGCGGACTTTTCGCGCCTCGTGATAAGCCAAACCAGTACCCGCTGGAATCAGTCGGCCCACAATCACATTTTCTTTCAAACCACGCAATTCGTCGCGTTTGCCCATAATGGCCGCTTCGGTCAGCACACGGGTGGTTTCCTGGAAGGAAGCCGCACTGATGAAACTGTCGGTAGACAGGGACGCCTTGGTGATACCCAGCAGCAAATTGGTGAAGGTGACGGGAATCTTGCCTTCAGCCCGCAGCGCATCATTGGTGTTGAGCATCTCCGAGCGCTCAACCTGTTCGCCATTGATGTAGCTGGAGTCGCCGGCATTCTCAACCACCACACGGCGCAGCATCTGGCGAACAATCACTTCGATGTGCTTGTCGTTGATCTTCACGCCCTGCAAGCGGTACACATCCTGCACTTCGTCGACGATGTAGCGTGCCAGTTCTTCGGAGCCCAGCAAGCGCAAGATGTCTTGTGGATCGGCAGGGCCGTCCACCACAGATTCGCCCTTGTTGACCACCTGGCCTTCGTGCACCAGCATGTTCTTTTCCTTGGGCACCAGGTCTTCCCAAACCTTGCCATCGGGATCGGTGATCTGCAGGCGAATCTTGCCCTTGGTTTCCTTGCCGAAAGACACGGTACCGGTGATCTCGGCCAGCGTGCCCTTGTCCTTGGGCGTGCGTGCCTCAAACAATTCTGCAACCCGTGGCAGACCACCGGTAATGTCGCGGGTCTTCTGACCTTCGATAGGAATACGGGCCAGCACCTCGCCGGGGCCGACATCCAGACCGTCGCGTACCTGAATCAGCGATCCAACGGGGAAACCAATGGTTACCGAGTGATCGGTACCCGGAATCTTGACCTCGTTACCCGATGCGTCGATCAGCTTAACCTGAGGACGCACAACCTTGGCTGCACCACGGCGCTTGGGATCGATAACCACCATGGTCGACAAACCAGTTACTTCGTCGACTTGCTTGGCAACCGTCAATCCCTCTTCCACATTTTCGAAATGGGCCTTACCGGCAAATTCGGTAATGATCGGGCGGGTCAGCGGATCCCAGTTAGCCAGAATCGCGCCAGCCTTGATGGACTGGTCTGCCTTCACAGTCAGAATGGCGCCATACGGCACCTTGTGCCGCTCGCGCTCACGACCGTGTTCATCGTGAATGATGATTTCGCCCGAGCGGGCAATCACCACCAACTCCTTCTTGCTATTGGTCACGTAGCGCATGGTGGCGTTAAAGCCGATATTGCCGTTGGATTTGGCTTCCACGCTGGAGGCGATGGCTGCACGTGAGGCGGCACCACCGATGTGGAAAGTGCGCATGGTCAGCTGTGTACCGGGTTCGCCGATGGACTGGGCCGCAATCACGCCCACAGCCTCACCGCCATTGATCAGACCACCACGACCCAAGTCGCGTCCGTAACATCTGGCGCAAATTCCAAAACGTGTTTCGCAGGTCAACGCAGTGCGCACCTTGACCTCATCCACACCGGCAATTTCCAGGTCATCAATCAGATCTTCGTCCAGCATGGCGCCAGCGGTCGCGAGCACTGAGCGGTTCTCTGGATGCAACACATCGTCTGCCGCCGTGCGTCCGAGAATTCGGTCGCGCAGGGACTCGATCACCTCGCCACCCTCAACAATGGCGCGCATCAGGTAACCGCCGTGGGTACCGCAGTCTTGCTCAGTAACAACCAAGTCTTGCGTCACATCGACCAGACGACGCGTCAGGTAGCCGGAATTCGCGGTTTTCAAGGCCGTGTCCGCCAGTCCCTTACGGGCACCGTGCGTGGAGATGAAGTACTCCAACACGTTCAGTCCTTCACGGAAGTTCGCTGTAATAGGCGTTTCGATGATGGAGCCATCAGGCTTGGCCATCAAACCCCGCATACCGGCCACCTGGCGAATCTGGGCTGCAGAGCCGCGGGCGCCAGAGTCGGCCATCATGTAGATGGAATTAAACGATTCCTGTTGGACCAAATTGCCATGGCGGTCGGTGACCATTTCCTTGGACAGTTTGGCCATCATGACCTTGGAAACCTCGTCACCGGACTTGCCCCAGATATCCACCACTTTGTTGTAACGCTCGCCAGAGGTCACCAAACCGGACACATATTGCTGCTCGATCTCTTTGACTTCCTTCTGTGCGCGGGCAATGATGCCGTGCTTTTCTTGCGGCACCAGCATGTCGTCGATACAGATGGAAATACCAGCGCGTGTCGCCAGGCGAAAACCGGCTTGCAACAATTTGTCGGCAAACACCACCGTATCTTTCAAACCGCACTTTCGGAAGGAGACGTTGATCAGCTTGGAGATCTCCTTTTTTTTCAACGCCTTGTTGATGTTGGAGAAAGGCAGGCCCTTTGGCAATATTTCGGACAACAACGCACGACCTGCGGTGGTTTCCCACAGTTTGGTCGAAGCGACAAATTCACCCGTTTCCTTGTCCTTGGTGTACTCTGTCAAACGCACATTGATTCGTGAGTTCAACCCAACTTCACCAGCATCAAACGCGCGCTGCACTTCGCCTGTGTCGGAAAAGATCAGTCCCTCGCCCTTGCCGTTGATGCGATCGCGGGTCGTGTAGTAAAGACCCAGCACCACGTCCTGCGACGGAACAATCGAGGGCTCGCCGTTGGCGGGGAATAGCACGTTGTTGGAAGCCAGCATCAGCGTGCGGGCTTCCATTTGTGCTTCCACAGATAAAGGCACGTGAACGGCCATCTGGTCACCGTCGAAGTCTGCGTTGAAGGCCGCGCAAACGAGGGGGTGCAACTGAATCGCCTTACCTTCGATCAGGATAGGCTCGAACGCCTGGATGCCCAAACGGTGCAGCGTAGGCGCACGGTTCAGCATCACGGGGTGCTCTTTGATAACCTCTTCCAGAATGTCCCACACCACGGGTGTACCGGATTCAACTTCTTTCTTTGCGGCCTTGATCGTGGTCGCGATTCCCATGGTCTCCAGTTTGGCGAAGATGAAGGGCTTGAACAACTCCAGGGCCATCAACTTCGGCAGACCACACTGGTGCAGTTTGAGCGTTGGACCCACGGTAATCACCGAACGACCGGAGTAGTCCACGCGCTTACCCAGCAAGTTCTGGCGGAAACGTCCCGACTTACCCTTGATCATGTCGGCCAACGACTTCAGTGCCCGCTTGTTGGCACCTGTCATGGCCTTACCTCGTCGGCCGTTGTCCAGCAAGCTGTCCACGGCTTCTTGCAACATGCGCTTCTCATTGCGGGCAATGATTTCAGGCGCTTTGAGTTCCAGCAAACGGCGCAGACGACTGTTGCGGTTGATGACGCGGCGGTAAAGGTCGTTCAGGTCGGAGGTCGCAAAGCGCCCGCCATCCAATGGCACCAATGGACGCAGGTCTGGAGGCAGCACAGGTAGCACATCCAACACCATCCATTCGGGCTTGATGCCCGATTTCTTGAACGCTTCCAGAACCTTCAAACGCTTGGCGTTCTTCTTGATCTTCAGCTCAGAGCCGGTCAGGTCGTTGCGCAGCTTCTCGATGGAGCCTTCGATATCAATGCTTTGCAGTAAATCCTTAATGCCTTCTGCGCCCATCTTGGCCTGGAACTCGTCGCCGTATTCCTTGAACTTGGCGTCGAAATCGTCTTCGGACATGATGCTGAACTTCTTCAGCGGGGTCATTCCAGGATCGGTAACAACGTAAGCTTCAAAGTACAGTACGCGTTCGATGTCGCGCAGCGTCATGTCCAGCACCAGACCCAAACGGCTCGGCAGAGATTTCAGAAACCAGATGTGGGCGCACGGGGCGGCCAGATCGATGTGTCCCATGCGTTCGCGGCGAACCTTGGTCTGCGTGACTTCAACGCCGCACTTCTCGCAGATTACCCCGCGATGCTTCAGGCGTTTGTACTTGCCGCACAGGCATTCGTAGTCCTTGATCGGTCCGAAGATCTTGGCACAGAACAGGCCATCGCGCTCAGGCTTGAATGTACGGTAGTTGATGGTTTCGGGCTTGCGCACTTCGCCGAAAGACCAAGAACGGATCTTTTCGGGCGAAGCCATGCCGATTTTGATGGCACCGAAGTGCTCATCGGGCGTGAACTGCTTGAACAGGTCGAGTAAAGATTTCATGTGAGTTCTTTCCCTTGTCTTTAAGAGCGTTCGAGTTCGATGTCGATGCCCAAGGAACGGATTTCCTTGACCAGTACATTGAACGATTCCGGCATGCCAGCTTCGATGGAGTGTTCGCCCTTGACGATGCTTTCGTACACCTTGGTACGGCCTTGCACGTCATCGGACTTGACTGTCAGCATTTCCTGCAGCGTGTAGGAAGCACCGTAGGCTTCCAGCGCCCATACTTCCATTTCGCCGAAACGCTGTCCACCGAACTGGGCTTTACCACCCAATGGCTGCTGTGTGACCAGCGAGTACGGTCCGGTTGAACGGGCGTGCATTTTGTCATCCACCAGGTGGTGCAGCTTCAGATAGTGCATGTAGCCAACCGTGGTGGTGCGCTCAAAAGCATCGCCACTGCGGCCGTCGTACAGCTGGGCCTGGGTACGCGCGGCGGTCAGCCCCTTTGCCTCTGCCACATCGTCAGGGAAGGCCAATTGCAGCATGTCGCCTATTTCTGCTTCGGTGGCGCCGTCAAACACGGGAGACGCAAACGGCACGCCGTTGGTCAGCTCCTGTGCCATGTTGCGAATTTCATCGTCCGACAGCTGGCCCAAATCTTCCTTGCGGCCGGTACCGTTGTAGATGCGCTCCAGGAAAGCGCGGATCTCGGCAGCCGCCGCTTCACGTTGCAGCATGTCACCAATGCGATGGCCCAGGCCCTTGCCGGCCCAGCCCAGGTGCACTTCCAACACCTGACCGATGTTCATACGCGAAGGCACGCCCAGCGGGTTCAACACGATGTCCACAGGTGTGCCGTCTGCCATGTAAGGCATGTCTTCCACTGGGGTGATCTTGGAGACAACACCCTTGTTACCGTGGCGGCCAGCCATCTTGTCACCAGGCTGCAAGCGGCGCTTTACTGCAATGTAAACCTTGACCATCTTCAGCACGCCAGCGGGCAACTCGTCGCCCTGTGTCAACTTCTTGCGCTTCTCTTCAAAGGCCAAATCGAAACTATGGCGGGTTTGCTCCAGAGAGTTCTTGATGCTTTCCAACTGGCTGGCAACTTCATCATCAGCCGGACGGATATCGAACCAGTGGAAACGCTCGACGGACGCAAGATAAGCCTTGTCGATTTTGGTGCCCTTGGCCAGTTTTTGCGGGCCGCCGTTGGCGACCTTGTTGGTCAACAACTTTTCGATGCGGTCAAAAGCGTCGGCCTCAACAATACGCAGCTGGTCATTCAAATCCAGGCGGAAACGCTTGAGTTCGTCGTCGATGATCTGCTGGGCGCGGCGGTCGCGGGTGATGCCTTCACGGGTGAAGACCTGCACGTCGATGACGGTACCTTGCGAACCCTGATCCACACGCAGGGACGTGTCTTTGACGTCGCTGGCCTTCTCACCGAAGATGGCACGTAGGAGCTTCTCTTCGGGTGTGAGCGTCGTCTCGCCTTTGGGGGTGACCTTGCCTACCAGCGTGTCGCCGGGCAAAACTTCAGCACCAACGTAAATGATGCCTGATTCGTCCAAGCGGTTGAGTTGCTGTTCACTCAAGTTGGGGATATCACGGGTAATCTCTTCGGCACCCAGCTTGGTGTCGCGCGCCATCACCACGAGTTCTTCGATATGGATGGAGGTGTAGCGGTCTTCAGCCACTACACGCTCGCTGATCAGGATCGAGTCCTCAAAGTTGTAGCCGTTCCACGGCATGAAGGCGACCAGCATGTTCTGACCAATCGCGATTTCGCCCAGGTCAGTCGACGCACCGTCAGCAATGACATCACCTTTGGAAAGGGTATCGCCCTTCTTGACGATGGGACGCTGGTGAATGTTGGTGTTCTGGTTAGAGCGCTGATACTTGATCAGGTTGTAGATGTCCACGCCAACTTCACCTGCTTGCGCTTCGGCATCATTTACGCGAATCACCACGCGGGTTGCGTCGACGTAGTCAACCAGTCCGCCACGCGTGGCTACAACCACAGTGCCAGAGTCCACTGCCGCCACGCGCTCAATACCGGTGCCGACCATCGGCTTTTCGGGTCGCAGCACGGGCACTGCTTGACGAGACATATTGGCGCCCATCAAGGCGCGGTTCGCGTCATCGTGCTCCAGGAACGGAACCAGGGAAGCGGCCACCGATACGATTTGCGCGGGCGACACGTCCATGTACTGAACGCGCTCGGCACCTACCAGGATGGATTCGCCTTTTTCTCGGGCAGAAACCAAGTCACCGGTAAGCACGCCTTCTTTGTCAAGAGCCGCATTGGCCTGAGCAATCACGTACTTGCCTTCTTCGATGGCAGACAGGTAGTCAATGTCGTTGGTTACTTTGCTGTCGACCACTCGGCGGTACGGTGTTTCGATAAAACCGTATTCGTTCAAGCGGGCGTACAGAGCCAGCGAATTGATCAGACCAATGTTTGGGCCTTCAGGCGTTTCAATCGGGCACACACGACCGTAGTGGGTCACATGAACGTCGCGCACTTCAAAGCCTGCTCGCTCACGGGTCAGTCCACCCGGGCCAAGCGCCGACACACGACGCTTGTGGGTGATTTCGGCCAGAGGGTTGGTCTGGTCCATGAACTGCGACAACTGAGACGCGCCAAAGAACTCTTTCAACGCAGCCGAAATGGGCTTGCTGTTGATCAGGTCATGTGGCATCAAGGGCTCTTGCTCTGCTTGCCCCAAACGCTCTTTGACAGCCTTCTCAATACGGGCCAGTCCAGTACGGTACTGATTCTCGGCCAACTCACCCACGCAACGCACGCGACGATTGCCCAAGTGGTCGATGTCGTCGACTTCGCCACGACCATTGCGCAGATCCACTAGGATCTTGACCACAGCCAGGATGTCTTCGTTGGTTAGCACTTTGGGACCGGTAGACTCGGAACGGCCCATTTTGGCGTTGAACTTCATCCGGCCAACACGTGACAGATCGTATGTGTCCGGGTTATAGAACAGGCGCTGGAACAGGGCCTGCACCGCGTCTTCGGTTGGTGGCTCGCCAGGGCGCATCATGCGGTAGATGGCAACGCGGGCGGCAAACTCGTCCACCGTTTCATCGGTACGCAGGGTTTGCGATATGTAGGCACCTTGGTCCAGCTCATTTGTGTATATGCAGGGGAGATCCTGCACACCGGCCAAACGCAATTTCTTGAGCAGGGCTTCAGTGAGCTCTTCGTTGGCTTTTGTCACGATCTCGCCGGTATCACCGTCGATGACGTTACACGCCACCACGCGCCCAATCAGGAAGTCTTCTGGCACGCTGATATGCGTCGTGCCGGATTGCTCCAGCTCACGGGTGTGACGAACGGTCACGCGCTTGTCTTTGGCGACCACAACCTTGCCGCTCTTGTCGGTAATGTCGAAACGTGCCACTTCACCGCGCAGGCGCTCAGCAATAAACTCCATCTGCGCGCCACTGTCCATCAACCGGAAGTTGTCGTTGACGAAGAAATTGGCCAGGATGGATTCATTGGTCAGGCCAATGGCCTTGAGCAGAATCGTGACCGGCATCTTGCGGCGGCGGTCCACACGAAAGTACAGCAGGTCTTTTGGGTCAAACTCAAAATCGAGCCAGGAACCGCGGTAGGGGATGATACGTGCGGAGAAAAGCAGCTTGCCCGAGCTGTGCGTTTTACCCTTGTCATGCTCGAAAAACACCCCAGGCGAGCGGTGCAATTGCGACACGATCACGCGCTCGGTACCGTTGATAATAAAGGAGCCCTTGCCCGTCATGAGCGGAACTTCGCCCATGTAGACTTCTTGTTCCTTGACTTCCTTGACGACCTTGTTCTGCGAAGTCGATGACTCCCGGTCATAGATGATCAGCTGCACTTTGGCACGCACCGCAGAGGCGAATGTCAATCCACGGGTCTGGCATTCGCGCACATCAAAAGCAGGTTTGGCCAACCCGTATTCGAGGTATTTCATCTCGACAAAACCATTGTGCGAGACGATCGGAAAAGCCGCCTCAAAGGCAGCCTGCAAACCTTCAACAGTCCGCTTTTTGGGAGCCACATCTGCTTGCAAGAATGCGGTATACGCATCCTTCTGCATTTGCAACAGGTAGGGAATTTCGAGCACGCTATCGCGGTTTCCGAAATTTTTGCGAATCCGCTTGCGTTCAGTGTATGTATAAGCCATTCGATCTCCGGGCAAAGACTAAAGGAACCTGGGGGTCCTAGGCGACTGTCGGTTGAGCATCGTTCTCAACAGGCTTGGCGATTGGCCACTACCAATCATTGGCGGACGGTTGCGCATTGCACACAACCCGTTCCAAGGCATCTTCTGCAGTCGGATCAGAAGACACTAAAAAGTCGTGTGGAATTTCCAACCGACCTTTCGGTCTACGGGAAAAGCGGCCCACGCGGACTTTTTGGTGCGCTCTTATAAGCGGCAAAGGCTGGGAGCCCTTGAAGGAGCTCCCAGCCCAAACGAACGAGTCGCTTACTTCAGCTCAGCCTTGGCGCCGGCTTCCACAAGTTTCTTCAGGGCAGCTTCAGCATCTGCTTTGGAGATGCCTTCTTTGACGTTCTTGGGAGCGCCGTCAACTAGATCCTTAGCCTCTTTCAAGCCCAGGCCAGTAATCTCGCGCACTGCCTTGATAACCGATACCTTTTGGGCACCAGCTTCGAGCAGAACGACATTGAATTCGGTCTTCTCTTCAGCGGCAGCAGCAGGGCCAGCAGCAGCAGCGGGACCCGCCATAGCGGCGGCGCTCACACCAAATTTCTCTTCGATGGCTTTCACCAGATCGTTGAGTTCCATGACCGTCATGCTATCCAGCGCGGTCAAAAATGCGTCTTTATCAAATGCCATTTTCAATTCCTAACAAGTTTGGTTACTACAGACAAGGGCGCTTACGCAGCCACTGCCTCTGCTGGAGCAGCTTCTACTGCGCCAGCGCCGCGTTGCGTCGCCAATGCCGCCAGAACACGTGCTGTACGCGAAATGGGGGACTGCATCAAGCCCAACAACTGTGCCAACAACACTTCCTTGGAAGGGATGCTTGCAAGCTGCTTAACGCCGTTCACATCCAGAACTTTTCCACCATACGCACCAGCGCGGATCACCAACTTGTCATTGGTTTTCGCGAACTCGGCCACCACCTTGGCGGCGGCTACTGCGTCTTCGGAAAAGCTATAGATCAGAGGACCGGTCATCTGGTCGGACACGACTTCAAACGTGCTACCTGCTACAGCACGGCGGGCCAAGGTGTTTTTCA
>CAJAVE010000357.1 GCA_903945325.1 uncultured beta proteobacterium
GTACCACGCTGACATGAATTACCGTGGTGTCATCAACATGCTGATGATGTGCGGCTGTATCGGCCAATCGGGTGGTGGCTGGGCACACTATGTGGGCCAGGAAAAATTGCGCCCCCAAACCGGCTGGACCGCGCTGGCCTTTGCACTGGACTGGATTCGTCCGCCCCGGCAGATGAACAGCACCAGCTTTTTCTACGCCCACACCGACCAGTGGCGTTATGAAAAACTGGGTGTGGACGAAGTCTTGTCACCGCTGGCCGACAAGTCCAAATTTGGCGGCAGCATGATCGACTACAACGTGCGCGCTGAACGTATGGGCTGGTTGCCCTCCGCACCCCAACTCAAGACCAACCCGATGCAGGTGGTCAAAGATGCGGTGGCGGCCGGCATGGACCCGAAAGATTACACGGTCAAAGGCCTCAAGGACGGTTCGCTCAAGATGAGCTGTGAAGACCCGGATCACCCCAACAACTGGCCGCGCAACATGTTTGTCTGGCGCTCCAACATCCTGGGCTCCAGCGGCAAGGGCCATGAGTACTTCCTGAAACACCTGCTGGGCACCAGCAACGGTGTGCAGGGCAAAGACATGGGCAAGGATGAGGCCAAGCCCGAAGAAGTGGTGTGGCATGACAAGGCGCCTGAGGGCAAGCTGGACCTGCTGGTAACCCTGGATTTCCGCATGAGCACCACCTGCCTGTACTCCGACATCGTGTTGCCGACTGCGACCTGGTACGAGAAAAACGACCTCAACACCAGCGATATGCACCCGTTCATCCACCCGCTCTCCACCGCGGTGGACCCGGCCTGGCAATCGCGCAGCGACTGGGACATCTACAAGGGTTTTGCCAAGAAGTTCAGCGAGGTCTGTGTCGGCCACCTGGGTGTGGAACGCGAAATGGTGCTCACACCGCTGATGCACGACAGCCCGGCAGAGCTTGCACAACCGTTTGGCGTGCAGGACTGGAAACGTGGCGAGATTGAGCTGATCCCCGGAAAAACCGCGCCCAACATGGCCGTGGTGGAGCGGGATTACCCCAATGTGTACAAGCGCTTCATCGCCTTGGGCCCCCTGATGAACAAGGTCGGCAATGGCGGCAAGGGCATCAGTTGGGACACCAAGATGGAGGTCACCCAACTGGGCCAGCTCAATGGCCTGACCACCGATGCGGGCGTGACCTGCGGCATGCCCAAGATCGAGACCGACATCGACGCCTGTGAAGTGGTGTTGCAACTCGCCCCCGAAACCAACGGCCATGTGGCGGTGAAAGCCTGGAAAGCCCTGGGCAAACAAACCGGGCTGGACCACACCCACCTGGCTCTATACCGCGAAGACGAAAAAATCCGCTTCCGCGACATTCAGGCCCAGCCGCGCAAGATCATTTCCAGCCCAACCTGGAGCGGCATTGAGAGCGAGACCGTATCGTACAACGCCGGTTACACCAATGTGCACGAGATGATCCCATGGCGCACCCTGACCGGTCGCCAGCAGTTCTACATGGATCACCCGTGGATGACGGCTTTTGGTGAAGGTTTCACCAGCTACCGGCCACCGGTGGACCTGAAAACCACGGCGGGTATTCAGAACATCAAGCCCAATGGCCACAAGGAAATTGCGCTGAACTTCATCACACCGCACCAGAAGTGGGGCATTCACTCCACCTACAGTGACAACCTGATGATGCTCACGCTCAACCGGGGCGGTAGTGTGGTCTGGCTCAGCGAAGACGATGCCAAGAGCGCAGGCATTGAAGACAACGACTGGATCGAAGTCTTCAACATCAACGGCGCGATTGCAGCGCGTGCCGTGGTCAGCCAGCGGGTCAACCCCGGCATGACGCTGATGTACCACTCGCAAGAGAAGATCATCAACACCCCCGGCTCGGAAATCACCGGGGTGCGCGGCGGAATACACAACTCGGTGACACGCATTGTGCTGAAACCGACCCACATGATTGGCGGCTACGCCCAATTCAGCTACGGCTTCAACTACTACGGAACCATCGGCACCAACCGCGATGAGTTTGTGGTGGTGCGCAAGATGGCCAAGGTGGATTGGCTCGATGACGAAGGCTCATCCACCGAAGCATTGGCCGCCCACAACTAATTAGTTTGGAGAAAACACATGAAAATTCGCGCCCAAATCGGCATGGTGCTCAACCTGGACAAGTGCATTGGTTGCCACACTTGCTCGGTCACCTGCAAAAACGTCTGGACCAGCCGCCCCGGCATGGAATACGCCTGGTTCAACAATGTCGAGACCAAACCCGGCATCGGTTACCCCAAGGAATGGGAAAACCAGGACAAATGGAACGGTGGCTGGCAGCGCTTGCCAAGCGGCAAGATTGAGCCGCGCCAGGGCTCCAAATGGAAGCTGCTGATGCGTATCTTCGCCAACCCCAATCTGCCCGAGATTGACGATTATTACGAGCCGTTTACCTTTGACTACGCACATCTGCAATCCGCGCCCGAGTCCAAAGCCGCACCGACAGCGCGCCCGCGCAGCCTGATCACCGGCAAACGCATGGAAAAAATCGTCTGGGGTCCGAACTGGGAAGAAATCCTGGGTGGCGAGTTCTCCAAGCGCAGCAAGGACAAGAACTTTGACGACATCCAGAAGGACATCTACGGCCAGTTTGAAAACACCTTCATGATGTATTTGCCGCGCCTGTGTGAGCACTGCCTGAACCCGGCTTGTGTGGCATCGTGCCCGTCAGGCTCAATCTACAAGCGCGAGGAAGACGGCATTGTACTGATTGACCAAGACAAATGCCGGGGCTGGCGCATGTGCATCAGCGGCTGCCCGTATAAGAAGATTTACTACAACTGGAAGAGTGGCAAGGCCGAAAAATGCATCTTCTGCTACCCACGGATTGAATCGGGTCAACCGACGGTGTGCAGCGAGACCTGCGTCGGCCGCATTCGTTACCTGGGTGTGTTGCTGTATGACGCTGACCGCATTCAGGAAGCCGCGAGCGTGGAGCGTGATCGTGACCTGTATCAGGCGCAACTCGACATTTTCCTTGACCCGAATGACCCCAAGGTGATTGAGCAAGCCCGCATTGACGGCATTCCCGACAAATGGATGGAAGCCGCGCGCAAGAGCCCGGTCTACAAGATGGCGGTGGAGTGGAAGGTCGCCCTGCCCCTACACCCAGAATACCGCACGCTGCCGATGGTGTGGTATGTGCCACCGCTGTCACCCATCAGTGCGGCAGCGAACGCCGGCAACATCGGCATCAATGGCGAAATCCCGGATGTCAAACAACTGCGCATTCCGGTCAAGTACCTGGCCAATCTGTTGACGGCCGGTGACACCTTCCCGGTCGAACGCGCCCTGGAGCGCATGCTGGCCATGCGGGCTTACCAGCGCGGCAAACATGTGGATGGCAAGCCGAATTTGGCCGCCTTGCAGCAGGTGCAAATGACCCCGCTGGAAGTCGAAGAGATGTACCAGGTGATGGCGATTGCCAATTACGAAGATCGTTTTGTCATCCCCAGCACCCATCGTGAATACGCTGAGAACACCTTTGATGTGCGTGGTGGGTGCGGCTTCTCGTTTGGCAACGGATGTTCGGACGGGGCCAGTGAAGCCAGCCTGTTTGGTGGCACCAAGAAGCGCACCATCCCGATCAAGGCGGAGGTTTGATTCATGGCACTCTTTTCTTCCAACATTTCCGGAGCTTCCCGCAGCTTGCGGGTTTTGGCCCGGCTGCTCTCCTACCCGGACGCACAACTGCGCGGCGACCTAGACGACATGCGTCAGGCACTGCTGTCAGAACACGCCATGCCGACTGCGCGACTGGCTGAGCTTGGCGCGCTGATGAGCACGCTCGAAACTGGCAACGCGCTGGAAAACGAGGCCGAGTACGTCGAGGTGTTTGACCGTGGCCGCGCGACCTCTTTGCACCTGTTTGAGCATGTGCATGGCGACTCGCGGGATCGCGGGCCGGCCATGATCGACCTGGCCCAAACTTACGAAAAAGCCGGCCTGTTTCTGGGGCCTGATGAAATGCCTGACTACCTGCCGGTGGTCCTGGAATTTGTTTCAACCCAGCCGCCGACCGAGGCCAGAGCCTTTTTGAGCGAAATGGCGCACATTTTCAACGCCATCTTCAACGCCCTGCAACAACGCAATAGTGCTTACGCAAGTGTGCTTGGGGCTTTGCTGGAGCTCAGCGGTGAGAAAGCGCACCCGGTCAAGATCGTCGCCGATGAGCCTCTGGACACAACCTGGGAAGAACCGGTGGTGTTTGATGGCTGCTCCGTCAAAGGTCAAACCAAGCCCGACCAAGCCCAACCCATTCACTTTGTCAAAACCGACGCAGCCACCCAACGTCAAAGGGCTGCTGCATCCGCTGGAGTCACATCATGAACGCACTCGACAACTTCCTGTTTGGCGTGTATCCCTACATCGCCCTCGCCATCTTTTTGCTGGGCAGCCTGCTGCGCTTTGACCGCGATCAGTACACCTGGAAAAGCGATTCCTCACAAATGCTTAAGGCCGGGCAACTGCGCTGGGGCAGCAACCTGTTTCATATCGGGGTGTTGTTCCTGTTCTTTGGTCATACGGTGGGCATGCTGACACCACACTTTGTTTACGAGCACTTCATCAGTGCCGGCAACAAACAAATCATGGCCATGGTTAGTGGCGGACTTGCTGGCTTGGCTGGATTTATCGGTGTCACCATACTGTTGCACCGTCGCCTGACCGAGCCGCGCATACGCATCAACTCCAAAACCAGCGACATCGTGCTGCTGGTCTTGCTGTGGTTGCAACTGGCGCTGGGGCTGGCCACCGTGCCACTGTCAGGACAACACCTCGACGGCAGCATGATGATGAAGCTGGCCGGCTGGGCGCAACACATCGTGGCTTTTCAGCCCGGTGCGGTGGAACTGCTGGCCGATGCAGGCTTTATCTTCAAGTTGCACATGTTCCTGGGCATGAGCATCTTCGTTGTATTCCCGTTCACCCGACTAGTGCATGTCTGGAGTGGTTTTGCCTCGGTTGGCTACCTGTTTCGCCCCTACCAGGTGGTGCGGGCGCGTCGCCTGAATGTGCCCACTGGCAACAACATGCCACCTCGTCCTGATGCACGGGTTTAAGGACTTGACCATGACAAACGTCACACTCGAACCCACCATGGACGCCCGTATCAACGGCATCGCCCTGCATTCGGCCAATGAAGCCTTGAGCCCTGATGAACTGCGCCAGCGTGCTTGTTCTGAGCTGTTGCGCCAGGCAGCCATGGCGCAGTCTCTGCTGTCAGCAGACGACCTGCCCAGCGCTGATGGCGTCTTGAGCGAAGCGGCCAGCAGCGCCATTGAAATCCTGCTGGAACGAAACCTGCTGATTCCTGAGCCATCAGACGACGCTTGTCAGCGCCACTACAGCGCGCATCAAGCCAGTTACGCCACCGGCGAGCGGGCCGATGTACGGCATATTTTGTTTGCAGTAACCGAAGGCGTGGACGTGACCCTGCTGCGCAACCGCGCTGAAACTTGCCTGCTGAACGTGCGTTGCTTTGATGGCAAAAGCCAGGATGATCTGTTTGCCAAAGATGCCAAAAATCTGTCTAACTGCCCCAGTGGTGCTGAAGGCGGCCAACTGGGGTGGCTTATCCAGAGCGACTGCGCACCAGAATTTGCCAAAGAAATTTTTGGTAGCAAAGAAATCGGTGTGTTGCCGCGCCTGGTGCATAGCCGCTTTGGCCTGCACGTGGTGGAAATCCTTGCCCGCGATCCCGGCAAAAACCAGCCGTTTGAGTCGGTGCGTGGTGCGGTGGCCATGGCTTTGCGGCAAAAAACCTATGTGACAGCGCTGCGGCAATACCTGAGCTTGTTGGCCGGCAACGCGGTGCTCGAAGGCGTCGACCTAGACGCGGCCGACTCAGCCCTGGTGCAATAGGTCGCATGAAATGAAAGGTGCCGTCGTACCCGACGAGCTGCTAGCGCGCATTCGGCGTTTTCACGACCACACCTTCCCCGGTGTGCAGGAGCAGTTTCAGACCCTGGTGTCTGAAGGTCAGCACCCCAGCATCTTGTTCATTGGCTGCTCGGACTCGCGGTTGGTTCCCTATCTGCTGACAGGTACGGGCCCCGGCGACTTGTTCCTGATTCGCAACGTGGGTGCATTTGTGCCGCCCTATGACGGCTCAACCGGCTACCACGGGACATCTGCTGCTATTGAGTTTGCAGTGCTCAACCTCAAGGTGGCGCGCATTATTGTCTGTGGTCATAGCCACTGCGGTGGCATTCGGGCCCTGTACGAAGAAGTCAACCCGCTGGCCAAAAACCTGGCCGCCTGGCTTGAATTGGGTCGTGAGGCTGCCCTGCCGGTGCAAGTTTGCCCGGAGGCACTTCGGCGCACCGAACAGCGCGCCGTGGTGCTGCAGCTGGAGCGTCTGATGGGTTACCCCATGGTACGCACGCAGGTGGAAGCAGGGTTGATGACCCTGCATGGCTGGCACTACGTGATTGAAGACGGCGAAATCCATGTATTTGACGTCCGCTCAGGACAGTTTGTGCCCGCCTCTGTGGCAACCCACAGTGGCCACGGGCCATACATCGAACACCTTTCTGAGCCATTGTTCAATGAAATTGACATGGCCTACAACCCGGGGACAAACCCATGAATATTTCCTGTTTTGATGACCTGTTGAGTGCTGCCAGGCAGCAACACCAGCCACAGCGCCTGCTGCTAGTATTTGCCAATGCAGAGTTACCTTTGGACTGCACCGATGCGCAGCAGCAAGAATTCTCGTCTGGCGCAGGGGGCGCTCTGGTCCCAGCCGTGTGCGTGGACAAAGGCGCTCACGAGTTAGGCAACTTTGAAGATCTCAGTCGTGAATCGGATCAGTTCAATGTCAACTGGCAAATCCTGTTTGCATCCACCATGTCTGATCAGCCTCGCCAGCAAATGGCCGATCAATCGGTTGAAACTATTTTGCAAGGAATGGTGGAGGCCATCAAAGTGGGGGCCTTGGCTAACATGATCTCCTTTGACAGGCAAGGCCAAGCCATTGCATTGCACCAAAGAGAGGTCCAATCAGGTCGCTCGCGGCATGCTAAATAGGTCTTGGCGCATCAAAGAAACCAGTGCTTTTTTTTGACGCCGTCGCTCGTGAAGCGCCATATCGTACTTCGTCGCCAGCCACATCAAAAGAACATCCAAACGAGAGATGGTTATACGGATTGTTGACTGATGCGGCGCATTACATATTTCCATCGAGGTCTAAGAACTTATCCGTAAATAATGTTTTCGCCTGACTTTATCTTTCGGAATGCCATGATGGACGCTGCCAAGTGATTGAGCGCCAGGAAACTGCGATCAAGTTTTTCGTATCGCACCAGCAACTTGCGAAACCGGTTGAAC
>CAJAVE010000358.1 GCA_903945325.1 uncultured beta proteobacterium
GGCTCGGTGGGCGAGCCCATCAACCCCGCTGCCTGGGAGTGGTACTACAAGCACGTCGGCGGCAGCAAGTGCCCCATCGTTGACACCTTCTGGCAGACCGAAACCGGTGGTCACATGATTACCCCGCTGCCTGGTGCGACACCCATGGTTCCGGGTTCCTGTACGCTGGCGTTCCCTGGCATCCAGGCCGCGATCGTCGACGAGACCGGCAAGGACGTTCCCAATGGCCAGGGCGGTATTCTGGTCGTGAAGCGCCCATGGCCTTCCATGATCCGCAACATCTGGGGTGACCCTGAGCGCTTCAAAAAGAGCTATTACCCTGATGACTTCAAGGGCAAGTACTACCTCGCTGGCGACGGCGCCATCCGCGACGAGAAGACCGGTTACTTCACCATCACCGGCCGTATCGACGACGTGCTGAACGTGTCGGGCCACCGCATGGGCACCATGGAAATCGAATCGGCCCTGGTGAGTTGCACCGAGCTGGTGGCCGAAGCCGCCGTGGTCGGTCGTCCTGATGACACCACTGGCGAAGCCGTTTGCGCGTTTGTGGTGCTCAAGCGTCCACTGCCCGTGGGCGACGAAGCCAAGGCCATTGCCAAGCAACTGCGTGACCACGTCGGCAAAGAAATTGGTCCGATTGCCAAACCCAAGGACATCCGGTTTGGCGAGAATTTGCCCAAGACCCGTTCCGGCAAGATCATGCGCCGTTTGCTGCGTTCCATTGCCAAGGGCGAGGCCATCACGCAAGATACCTCCACTCTGGAAAATCCGCAGATTCTGGACCAATTGGGCCAAGCCTACTGATTCGGCTCCCAGCCCCAGAAAAAGCCCGCGACAGCGGGCTTTTTGTTGCCTGTAAGGCGCCGGTCGGTGACGGGCAGTGTTGCTTCGGTTACAGTGGAATTGGATTACAGGAGACAGTCATGTATTTGGTCGGATTGGGTTTGGTTCTTATGATCCTGAAATATATGGAAATTGGTCCCGTCGCTGTGTGGGACTGGTGGGTCGTTCTATCACCATTTGGCCTGGCCATGGCGTGGTGGGCCTGGGCGGATGCCACGGGCTACACAAAACGCAAGGCCATGGAGGCCGAAAATGCCAAACGCCAAGCGCGTATCGAGCGCAATCGCGATGCAATGGGAACACTGGGCAGCAAGAAGCGGCGCCGGTAGGTGCCTGATCGGTTCGCGCCTTTTGCCAAGGGCACAATAGCGCTATGCTGATTCACCCCCAAATTGATCCCGTAGCCCTGCAATTGGGTCCCATCGCTGTGCATTGGTACGGCCTGACTTACCTGGCTGCTTTCGCACTGTTCATGTTCCTGGGTAGCAGGCGCCTGCGCCACGCTCCGTTCGCCACGATGAAAGGTGTCAGTGCCTGGGCTAACCGCGACGTGGAAGATATCTTGTTCATGGGTGTGATGGGTGTGGTCCTGGGCGGGCGCATCGGTTATTGCCTTTTCTACAAACCTGCTTACTACCTGGCGCACCCCCTGGAAGTTTTCTATGTCTGGCAGGGAGGTATGAGCTTTCATGGCGGCATGTTGGGCGTGATTGTCGCCATGCTGTGGTTTTCTGGTTCCCGCAAGCGGCCGTTCCTGCAAGTGGCTGACTTTGTCGCGCCCTGCGTGCCGACCGGGTTGGCCGCCGGGCGGGCGGGCAATTTCATCAACGGTGAACTGTGGGGACGCCTAGCCGATCCCAGTTTGCCATGGGGAATGGTTTTTCGCGGTGCGGGCGACCTGCCACGTCACCCTTCGCAGGTGTACCAGTTTCTGCTTGAAGGCGTGTTGTTGTTCGTGTTGCTCTGGTGGTATGCGCGCACGTCGCCCAAGCGGGGGCAGGTAGCCGCGGCGTTTTTGGTCGGTTATGGCGTCATGCGGTTTGTAGCTGAATTTTTTCGCGAACCCGATGCCCATTTGGGCTTGTTGTCCCTCGGCATGAGCATGGGGCAATGGCTTTGTGTGCCGATGGTTTTTGGGGGAGCGGGATTGTGGTGGTGGTCCCAACAAAAAAATTTTCAGGGGTAAAAATGCCGGTAGCCCTCGTAGATTGGGCGTAGGAAGCTATAAAAATAGTAGCGATTTTTCGCTGAACAATGAGGAGACAAATATGCCTTTGAGTGGTGTTTCATTGCAAAGTCGACGCGAGGCATTGCGCGCAGCGGTGGCAGCGGCCCTTTTTATCCCTTTGTCGGGTCATGCCCAAAGTGCGTGGCCCGCGCGTCCGGTCAATCTGGTGGTTCCGTTTCCGGCGGGCGGGGGAACAGACGCGTTTGCCAGACCGCTGTCTGCCCAGTTTTCGAAGTTGACCTCGCGCCAACTGGTCATTGACAACCGCGGTGGCGCCGGTGGTACCCTGGGTGCCGGCATCGCGGCGAAGGCTGCGCCCGATGGGTATACGCTTTTCATGGGTGCGGTTCACCACGCGATTGCGCCATCCATGTATCCCAAGCTCGACTATGACATCGAGAAGGATTTTGTTCCCTTGGCCCTTATGGCCAACGTGCCACAGGTGCTGGTCGTCAACCCCCGCCTGGTTCCGGGTGATTTCAATGCCTTCCTGGCACAGGTGCGCAAAGCACCGGGAAAAATGAACTACGCCTCCGCTGGCAGCGGCACCTCACACCATCTGGCGGGTGAGTTGTTCAAGCAGCAAACCAGGACTTTTATCACCCATATCCCCTACCGCGGCGCAGGTCCGGCCCTGCAGGACCTGATTGGCGGCTCCGTAGACATGATGTTTGACGGTCTGGGATCGTCGGCAGCCCATATCAAGGGCGGACGCATCAAGGCGTTGATGGTGTCGGGCGCCAAGCGCAACCCTGCGTTCCCCGATGTACCTTGCGCGGCCGAGTTGGGGCTGCCCGACTACACAGTCACCACCTGGTATGGCATGTGGGCACCCAAAGGAACCCCGGCGGATGTGCAGCAGCGCATCGTGGAAGAACTGCGCCGTGCCGCCGCCACCGATGAACTCAAAGCCGCCTGGGCCAGCAATGGAGCCGAGTTTGGCAATCTGTCGCCCGCCCAATTTGGCAGCTTTGTGAGTGCTGAAATCAGGCGCTGGGCGGCTGTGGTCAAAACTTCCGGCGTGAAGCTGGACTGAGGCGGCCGGTAAACCATGGCGGGAAGCATCCAACTGCAGACGCACGGGTCATTGGCGACGGTCACGATCAGCAACCCCGCCCGATTCAACGCCATGTCGCGCAGCATGTGGCGCGATTTACGAAGTGTTTTTCAACGGATACAAGCCGACGGTTCGTTGCTGGCAGTCGTAGTGGGTGGTCGTGCGCATTTTTGCGCCGGTGGCGATATTTCCGAGTACGCCAGCTTTCGCTTCCAGGAAGATACGCTGCGCGACTTTCACGAGAACGATGTGTGGGGCGGCCTGCAGGCAATGCTGGACTGCGACGTCCCCATCATCGCCAGGATCGATGGCAACTGCATGGGCGCGGGCGTGGAGATCGCCAGTTGCTGCGACATCCGCATTGCCAGCGACAGTGCCCGTTTCGGGGCGCCTATTGCCAAACTGGGCTTTCCCATGGCTCCACGCGAGGCAGCCCTGGTGATGCGTGCAGTAGGCGAGCTGACCGCCCGCGAGATGCTGCTGTCCGCCGCCGTGCTGGACGCCGGTGAGATGAAGCAGCGCGGCTTCCTGAACCAGGTGGTGGGCGGCGACCTGTTGGACACCGCGGTGCACGCCTATACCGAACGCATGCACGCTCTGGCACCTTGTGCGGCCCGCCTGAATAAGCAGTCATTTAGGGCTCTAGCCACCGTGGATAGTGCGCAAGCAGCTATAAAAATATTAGCATCTGCCTACCGCTATGCCGATTCGTACGAGCACCGCGAAGGCATTGCCGCATTTACCGAGAAGCGTCAACCCCGTTTCATGGCGTGAGTGAGCCGTCAATCGTCCTCATTATTTTCAGATGGATGCAACCATGAAGAACGAGAACCTGTTTGCTGCCCTGCGTGCGGCCTTTCCTGCCGACCTCGACCGCATCGCCATTGAGACCGACAACGGTCTGTATTATTCCTGGCGCGACCTGGACCGTGCCACTGCGATGATGGCCAACTTGCTGGTGTCGATGCAACTGCCCGCCGGGTCGCGCATTGCGGTTCAGGTGGAGAAGTCCGTGGAGGCACTGATGCTGTATCTGGCAACCTTGCGCGCCGGTTACGTGTTTTTGCCGCTCAACACGGCCTACCAGAGCGCGGAGATCGAATACTTTATCGGCAATGCCGAGCCCGCCGTAGTGGTTTGCGCGCCCAAGAACTTTGGCTGGGTCAGCAAGATTGCCTTCAAGGCAGGAACCCAACACGTTTTTACGCTGGGTGATGACCGCACCGGCTCGTTGCTGGAGCGTGCCGTGCATTGCAGCGACCAACACACCGTGGCACAACGCAGTGCCGACGATCTGGCCGCCATTTTGTACACCAGTGGCACTACCGGGCGCAGCAAGGGGGCCATGCTGTCGCATGGCAATATGCTCAGCAACGCAGTGATGCTCAAGGACTATTGGGGCTGGAAGCCCGGTGATGTGCTGATGCACGTGCTGCCTATCTTCCATGTGCACGGCCTGTTCGTGGCTGTGCACGGTGCGCTGCTCAACGGCAGCAGGATGATCTGGATGGCCCGGTTTGATCCCAAGCAGGTGCTGGCGAAACTGCCCGAAGCGACCGTGTTCATGGGCGTGCCCACACTGTACGTGCGCTTGTTGGCCGAGCCGGGACTGAACCGGGAGGCGGCGCGCAATATGCGGCTGTTTATTGCGGGTTCTGCGCCGCTGTTAATAGAAACCTTTTTCGAGTGGATAGACCGCACCGGCCACACCATTCTGGAGCGCTACGGTATGAGTGAAACCGTCATGCTGACCTCTAACCCTTACGCCGCAGACCCCCGATACGCCAACCAGAGCGAACGCCGGGGAGGTACGGTGGGCTTTCCATTACCCGGCGTCAGTCTGCGGGTGCAAAGCGATGACGGACAGACGCTTGCCGTGGGCGATGTCGGCGGCATCCAGGTCAAAGGCCCCAATGTGTTTGGCGGCTATTGGCAGATGCCGGAGAAGACCAAGGAAGAGTTCACCACGGATGGATATTTCAAGACGGGTGATGTGGGTCGGGTCGACCACGATGGCTATGTCAGCATCGTGGGGCGCAGCAAGGACCTGATCATCAGTGGTGGCTACAACGTCTACCCGGCAGAGATCGAGGGAGTCATCAACACCCTGCCAGGTGTGGTCGAAAGTGCAGTTGTCGGGGTGCCCGACGCCGACTTTGGTGAGGTTGGCCTGGCCGTCGTCATTGCCAAGCCAGGGGTCACGCTGGAACCTGCAAATATTTTGCAAAAACTCAAGACAATGCTGGCAAACTTCAAGGTGCCCAAGCGTTGCTATGTGGTGGCGGAGTTGCCACGCAACGCCATGGGTAAAGTTCAGAAGAACGTGTTGCGAGCCCAATACCAGCCCTAAGTGCTGACAGGAGATCCTCTATGAAAGTTGTTCAGACCATCGTGCGTCAAGGTGCAGCCACTGCGGCTGATTTTGCAACCCTTGCCGCTATTGAACCCAATCTGGTTCTGGTTTTTGGTTCGGTCGATGCCTTGCGCCAGGGCGCAGCTGCCATTGCAGAAGCTTTTCCGCTCTCGCAGAGGGCGGGTTGCTCCACGGCCGGTGAAATCACGGCCAAAGGGGTGGAAGATGGAACTTTGGTGGTAACGGCGCTGCGCTTTGACCATACTCGCCTGGCGCAAATCAGTACGGTGCTTGCAGGTATGGAAGATTCATTTGCTGCGGGCAAGCGGTTGGCCTCGGGTTTACCCGTTGCCGGGTTGCGCGCCATATTGATTTTTGGGCAAGGTGTGCAAATCAACGGCAGCGCCGTGTTGTCGGGCATGACCGAGATCGTTGGAGCCAAGGTGCCCATTACCGGTGGATTGGCGGGTGACGGCGGTGCGTTTGCCCAGACCTGGGTACTGGATGACAAGGGTGTCAGCAGTGACAAGCTGACCTGCGTCGGTCTTTATGGCGACGCGTTGCAATTTGTTCACGGGTCGTTTGGTGGGTGGTCGCCGTTTGGTCCTGCACGCAAGGTCACGCGCAGCGTGAACAACGTACTGTTCGAGCTGGACGGTGAGTCGGCCCTCGAGGTCTATAAGCGCTATCTGGGTGAGCACGCGAGCGGTCTGCCGGCCTCCGGGTTACTGTTCCCGTTTGCCATGCTGGGAAGTGACCACGCTGAGGTTGGTTTGATTCGCACTATTTTGGGTGTGGACGAAGCGGCTGGCAGCTTGACCCTTGCCGGAGACATCGATCCGGATGGGTATCTTCGGCTGATGCATGCCAGCACCGACGCGTTGGTCGATGGCGCTGAGGCCGCAGCCGAAGCCGCCAAGGCCATGCAAGGCAATTTAGGGGAAGGTTTGGCGTTGCTGGTAAGTTGTGTGGGTCGAAAGCTGGTAATGGGCGGGCGCGTGGACGAAGAAGTTGAGGCCGTTGGCGACGTATTTGGCCAAGGTGCAACCCTGGCTGGTTTTTACTCGTACGGCGAGATTAGTCCGTTTACCGCCGGGGTAGAGTGCAAGCTGCACAATCAGACAATGACCATCACCTATATTGCTGAAACGGCCTGACTTCTGGCTGTTGCCTTTTGAATGCACAAGTTACTCGCGCGCCAGATCAAGCGTACCCTGGACGTTGACCCCGCGGTTTTTGCCGGACTGCATGAGGAGCTGAACCAACTGGTGCTCAGTGGTTCGCTGTCCAGTGAAGCGGCCAAATTGGTTACGGGCTTGCCTGCGTTTTTACAGCGCGTGGACGAGGCCTACCAGCAGAGCGACCGTGATCTGGAACTCAAGACCCGCAGTCTGGAATTGAGCTCGGTCGAGTTGTCCGAGACCAATACGCGCCTGCGGGAGGGCCTGGCCAGTCGCACCCGCGCCCTCGAATCTTTGCGTGCATCGGCTCGTGATCTGATGGCCTCGATTGATACCGAGCAGACGCTGGCAGACGACGAAAACCTGGAGTCGCTTTCAACGCTGATGCGCGACCTGGTGCACCAGCATGAGGAAAGCCAGCGCGATTTGAATGCGGCGTTGACAGACCTGGCCTATCAAAAATTTGCGCTCGATCAACATGCAATTGTCAGCACGACGAATCTGGCCGGTGACATCATTTACGCCAATGACAAGTTTTGTGAGATCAGCGGTTACTCGCGCGCGGAATTACTGAACAAGAACCACAGGCTCCTCAAATCCGGCGTGCACAGCCCCGATTTTTTTGTAAATTTGTGGGAACAAATTTCTGCCGGTATGGTCTGGCATGGTGAAATTTGCAACCGCACTAAAACAGGTGATCTGTATTGGGTGGATGCCACCATCGTTCCGTTGGCCGATGACACGGGCATGCCGACCATGTTCATTACCATTCGCACAGACATTACCCAGCGCAAGCGCATGGAGGGTTCGGTCAAGGCCGCAGAAGCCAGATTGCGCCACATCACCAATACTGTGCCAGGTGCTGTCTTTCAATGGCATGTTGCGCCAGACAGCTACCACTTCACGTTTGTCAGTGAGCGGGTACGCGAGGTTCTTGGCTTTACACCCGACGCGTTGAAACTGGACGCTGCGCTGTCGACCAATCAGATATTTGACGAGGACCGCGCACGCGTGGTCACCGGTGTGCTGGACGCAGCTAAGCGGCGTGTCGTTTGGCGGGGTGAATACCGGATTCATGTGCCGGGTGAGGCGTTGCGCTGGATTCGGGCCGAGATTGACCCGGAACCTGATCTGGCACCCGACGGCGCAACGGTATTTACCGGTATCTGGCAAGACGTGACGGCGCTCAAGGAAGCCGACGCCCGGCTGCGCGAGGTCACCGAAAACATACCCGTGGCCGTCTTTCAATACTACGTGGATGCCAATGGTCGATTCAAGATAACCTTCATGAGTGAGTCGATCCTGGCCATTTGTGGTGTGCGATCGGACGCGATTCTTGAGTCCACCGGTCTGCTGATCGACCGGGTGCATCCGGATGATCGTCGCCAATTTTCTTCGGCCCTTGGCGTTGCCAATGCGAAGACGCAGGTGCAATCGGTGGATTTCAGAATGGTGCACCTTGAAACCGGCGACATTGCCTGGGTCCATGGCGAGGCCCATCCACGGCAGTTGTCGCACGGGGGTTGGGTTTGGAACGGCTACTTTACCGACATCACCGCAGCCAAGTACGCTGCCACCGAGCTTCAGAAGGCCAAGGAGTCTGCTGAGGCGGCAAGCCAGGCGAAATCGGATTTTCTGGCCAATATGAGTCACGA
>CAJAVE010000359.1 GCA_903945325.1 uncultured beta proteobacterium
AACAAAGCCCCACGCCAGCCTGTCACCCAATGCAATGGCCCGGATTGCGATCACCAGTGGCAGCAACACCGCCAAACCATTGACAGTGGCGGTCATGGTCAACAAGTCATGCCACTGCTCGGGTGTGCTCAACAGGGTGAGTGTGGCCAGAAGGCAGGCGGAAAGGACCAGGCTCACGGCCCCCAACCAGATGGTCAGGCGCACCAAACGGTCGGCAGCGGTCACGCCCAGCCATGAACCCAGGTAGGTCAGTGTCAGCGCGCCACTGAGCAGGCCCAGGCTGTTTTGCAGCATGTGCATCAACAGGGAAGGAGCATCCGGGAAAACTGCCATCGGCAATCCGGTCAGCAGCACGCAGGCAGTGCCCGTTAACGTGACAAATACAAATGCGCGCCACGAAGCCACGCTGCGCCGGACCAAGGCGTCAATCATCGCAAAGGACGCAAGCGCAGCCAAGCCGCCGAACATGGCGGACCAGATGACGAGTTCCGTGGTTTGCATGCGAAATTATGGGTCAAACATCGCCAGGCTGATCTTGCAAATCCGGAAAACTTCCCCATTTGTGCATTTGTTCCGGTGGTGTGGTACCTTCTGCGCCGCACAAAAAGTTGAAGGGCCATTGGCATGCACATCATTTCACCGGCCCTGGGGTCGCTTACACCTTCGCGCATTTTGGGTATCCGAAGAGGCGTTGAAAAGGAGAGCCTGCGTGCGCTGGCAGACGGGTCGCTGGCACTCACGCCGCACCCAAAAGGCCTGGGTTCGGCATTGATGCACCCGCACATCACCACCGATTTCAGTGAATCGCAGCTGGAGCTGATTACCGGCGTGCATGCCAGTGCACAAGCCTGTCTGGACGAGTTGACCCAAGTGCAACATGTTACGGCACGCGAGTTGGGTGACGAAATGATGTGGGTCTCCAGCATGCCGTGCTGTTTGCCGCAAGACGATGCCATTCCCCTGGGGCAATATGGCAGTTCCAACGTGGGCCGCTCCAAAACGGTATACCGCAGTGGCCTGTGCCACCGTTACGGGCGGCGCATGCAGACCATTTCGGGCATTCACTACAACTGGTCTCTCCCCGATGTCTCCAGTGACCAGTATTTTGGGTTGATCCGCAACTTCCGTCGGCATGCCTTTTTGCTGCTCTACCTGTTTGGCGCATCACCCGCGGTGTGCTCTACCTTTGTCGCCGGGCGCCAGCACCAGTTGCAGGCACTCAATCCCGGCACCATGTACTTGCCTTACGCCACTTCGTTGCGCATGGGGCGCCTGGGTTACCAGAGTGACGCTCAGGCTTCGCTGGCCGTAAGCTACAACAGTTTGCAGGGCTATGCTGCGTCGCTGCAAGATGCGTTAACCCGGCCCTACCCGGCTTACGAGGCCATCGGCGTGCGTGGCCCCAATGGTGAATACCGCCAGTTGGCCTCAACCCTGTTGCAGATTGAAAACGAGTTCTACGGCACCATTCGTCCAAAACGGGTGATCCGTCAGGGCGAGCGCCCCCTGCATGCCCTGCGCGAACGGGGTGTTGAGTATGTGGAAGTGCGACTCATGGACCTGAACCCGTTTGAGCCCATGGGCATTACTGCGCAGACCATGCGTTTTCTGGATGTGTTTTTGCTGCACTGCCTGCAAACCGACAGCCCACCCGATACGCCGCAAGAGATCGTGGCGCTGGCGCACAACCAGCACCACACTGCTGAGCGTGGACGCGAACCGGGTCTCACGCTCGAACGCGGTGACTCTACCGTGACACTGGTGGATTGGGGCCTGGAGTTGGCTGGGCAACTACGTCCGATTGCCCAGCAGCTCGACGCCACGATGGGTGGCGCCGACTACGTTGCGGCGGTGGAGTCAGCCGTGCACGCCTTGCACCACCCCGATACGCTGCCTTCGGCGCGCGTCCTGCGTGAAGTGACAGAGAATTTCGATGGCTCGTTTGTAGCCTTTGTGAAAGCCCAGTCCGTCAAGACCCGCCAGGCAATGCTGGATGCCGATTTGTCTCCCGCTGTGCGCGCGCAGTATGCACAAGAGGCGCGCAACTCGGTAGAAGAACAGCGCCAGATTGAGGCGGCTGACACCATGCCATTTGACATCTACCTGCAAGAATATTTGTCGCCGCGGCACTTGAACCCCGCCAAGCCGCTGTGAACCCGGTCTGAGCGCGCAAAAAAATGGGCTGACCGCATTGTGCGATCAGCCCATTCTTTATGCCACCGAGGGTGGCGTGAGAGCAATTAAGCGGCCTTTGGAGCGGGAGCAGCCTTCTTGGCCACAACAGCCTTCTTTGCCACAACGACCTTTTTGGCGACAGCGCGCTTGGCGGTTGCAACCTTGGCTTTGACGGACTTGCCGGCAATCTTGCTGGCCAGAACGCCCGATTGGGCTTCAATCTTGGCGGCTACTTTGGTCACGGCCTTGGCGGCGGGTACAGCAGCGGTAGCCAAGGTGGTCAAAGCGGTCACGCCGGTCGACTTTTCAAAGCGGCCTGCATTGGCAGCCACTTGAACAACACCTTTTTCAGCCAGTTCAACGGCTTTGTCGATCACGATGTCGGCGTTGGCAGACGTCATTTCAATGCCCTTTGCGTAGTAGGCCGTGATCTTCTTCTCAGTAGCAACGGCGTTGCGGCGGGTTTGTGTGCTCAGGCGTGTGCCGGCCTTGCTCAGTGCTGTTGCAAAGCTGTGGTCCATGAACACGACGGCGCGCTCGTTGCCGACGCGGTAGGCGTTGATCACGTTCTTGGCGGTGTTGCCGTAGGACTCGATCAGTTCGTTGGTAACAGTTGCCAGTTTTTGGTTAGCCATGGAAGTACTCCTGAAGAAAAATAAAAAAAGATTGAAGCGTTTTTGCTTGCTGGGGTGAATTCTCCAAGTTCGTCCTAGTGCAGGCACCTTAATTCCGGGTGTTTTCCTAGAGGCTGCTGTCTAAGCGCAAGGGGGTGTGTAAACTGCCCGACAATCCGTGGGTCTCCACGGTTGTCACAAGACTGCCGTTCAACCGGAGATCCCAAAACACGAATTCCAAGGAGCACTCACTATGAAAATCGAAACCATCGCCGTGCATGGCGGCTACACGCCAGATCCCACCACCAAGGCCGTGGCGGTGCCTATTTACCAGACCGTTGCCTACGCGTTCGACAACACCCAGCATGGTGCCGACCTGTTTGACCTGAAGGTGGCAGGCAACATCTACAGCCGCATCATGAACCCGACCAATGGCGTGCTCGAAGCCCGCGTGGCGGCCATGGAGGGCGGCATTGGAGCGCTGGCGGTGGCGTCCGGCATGGCAGCTATTGCCTATGCCATCCAGACCATTACCGAGACGGGTGACAACATCGTGTCGGCCTCCACGCTGTACGGCGGCACCTACAACCTGTTTGCCCATACCTTTCCGCAAATGGGCATTGAAGTGCGTTTTGCCGACGCGAAAGACCCGGCTTCGTTTGGCAAGCTGATCGACGCGCGCACCAAGGCTGTGTATTGCGAATCGGTGGGCAACCCGTTGGGCAATGTGACCGACATTGCGGCCCTGGCCGCCGTGGCCCACGCCGCCGGTGTGCCGTTGATCGTGGACAACACCGTGCCCAGCCCTTACCTGTGCCGTCCGTTTGAACACGGTGCCGACATCGTGGTGCATTCACTGACCAAATACCTGGGCGGCCACGGCACGACCATTGGCGGCGCCATTGTGGATTCGGGCAAGTTCCCCTGGGCTGATCACAAGGCGCGCTTCAAGCGCCTGAACGAGCCCGATGTGAGCTACCACGGCGTGGTCTACACCGAGGCCCTGGGTGCAGCCGCCTACATTGGCCGTGCCCGAGTGGTACCGCTGCGCAATATGGGTGCCGCACTAAGCCCCATGAACGCTTTCCAGATTCTGCAGGGCATTGAAACACTGGCGCTGCGCATGGACCGCATTTGCGAGAACGCTCTCAAGGTTGCGAACTATCTCAGCAGTCATCCCAAAGTGGGCTGGCTCAACTATGCGGGCCTATCCGACCATGCCGACCACGCGCTGGTTCAAAAGTACATGGGCGGTCGCGCCTCGGGCCTGATCAGCTTTGGCCTGAAGGCTACAGACAGTCTGGAGGCCGGTGCCCGCTTCCAGGACGCGCTGCAGCTGTTCACCCGCCTGGTCAACATTGGCGACGCCAAGTCGCTGGCCTGCCATCCGGCCACCACCACACACCGCCAGCTCAATGCGGCAGAGATGGCAAAGGCAGGTGTCAAGCCCGACATGGTGCGCCTGTCCATCGGCATTGAGCACATTGACGACCTGATTGCCGATCTGGATCAGGCGCTGGCAGCAGTGTGAAACCTTGCGGGACAGACCAAGAGCTACACGCAGTGTGCTTTGCTCTGTCCTCAACTGATTAAAAACTATGGCAATCCAGTGGTTCCCGGGGCACATGCACCTGACGCGCAAGGCGATCGAAGAGCGCATCAAGGAGATCGATGTGGTCATCGAACTGCTGGACGCACGCCTGCCGGGGTCGAGCGCCAACCCCATGCTGGCCCAGCTCACCGCTGGCAAACCCGCGCTCAAAGTGCTCAACAAGCAGGATCTGGCCGACCCTGAGCGCACGGCGCAGTGGCTGCAGCACTTCAATGCCCTGCCGGGCACGCGCGCTCTGGGGCTGGATGCCAGCATGGCGGCCCCGGCCAAGCTGCTGGTGAAGGCCTGCTTCGAGCTGGCGCCCAACCGCGGCACCATGGTGAAGCCCATGCGGGTGCTGATTTGCGGCATACCCAACGTGGGCAAGTCCACGCTGATCAATACCTTGAAGGGAAAGCGCTCGACGGCGACTGGCGACGAGGCCGGTGTCACCAAAATCGAGCAGCGCATCGTGTTGCAGGACGGCTTCTACCTGTTTGACACGCCCGGCGTGCTGTGGCCGCGCATCATCGTGGCCAAGAGCGGCTACAACCTGGCGGCTAGCGGCGCCATTGGCCGCAATGCGTTTGACGAGGAAGAAGTGGCGCTTGAATTGCTGGACACCCTGCGCCAGCACTATGCACCGCTGGTGGAAGCACGCTTCAAGATCACGGGTGTGGCCGAGCAGTCCGACGAGCAGATTCTGGAAGCCATTGGCCGCAAGCGCGGGGCTTTACTGCCCGGCGGCAAGATCAATTTGCAAAAGGCGGCTGACCTGGTGATTCACGACTTCCGAAGTGCCGTGATGGGCCGCATGACGCTGGAAACGCCGGAAGAGTTTGCCCAGTGGCTGGCCCACGGCCAAAAGCTCGATGCCGAACGCCAGATCAAGAAAGATGCCATCGAGCTGGACCGGGCGATCCGTTTCAAGAAAGTGCCCCGGCCACCGCGTGAGCAGGAGTCGGATGGCGATGGGTCCGACTGAGGAAAAATTGCGATCGCCTTGTTCCGCGCGGCATAGCCCGCGTCGCCTTGCGCGACAATCCGGGGGCACATGAAAACTATTCTCCCTCTGCAACTGCTGTTTGCCCCCGACAAAAACGATCCCCGGCCGCTGGTGATTTACCACGGGAACAGCTGCCCTGACGGCTTTGCGTGTGCGCCGTGCAAAGGCGGCGCTTTCCTGTGGGTGAGAGTCCCACCTGGCCAAGGCTCCAGCCAGTAGCAACCGGAGCGGTCATGGAGGTAACGATATGGCTGAAGCCTTCGGGTAAAGAGCGTCACGAATTGGTG
>CAJAVE010000360.1 GCA_903945325.1 uncultured beta proteobacterium
ATGAGTCCAAGGTGCACTACAACCACATGCACTGCTGCACCATTGACAATGACCTCCGAGTGCAACAGTCCGCGTTGCTCGAATCGGTGGTCTGACATGTCTTCGTGCTGGTGTGCCACTACGGGCCATCGCGACAGCATGGCGTTGCCATGCTCTCCGTGGCGCGTAAGGGCATTGGTGCGGTAAATGGCGGTGTAGCCTTCGGGCGCCAGAAAGTCCGCCTGCGGCATATCTGGCCAATGGGAAAAATGAAGGGCTTCGCGCCGGTGCATCTTTCTCACTTCTTGCAGGCAGACGATGTCTGCATCGAGCTGTTCAACCGCGTGGCCGAGGTTGTGAATCTCCAACCGTCTGGTCGGCCCGATACCTTGTACGCCCTTGTGAATGTTGTACGTTGCCACACGCAAAAGTGTCATGCTGCGCCCGCCCCTTGAATAGCCATTTCGGCTGACATACGCGGCAACTGCAAAATAGCCTCAGCATTGGACGGCGAAAAGCACCTATCAGCTGCCTCCCGGTACGGCAGCCACTGGTAGGCCGTGTGCTCCCGCGGATTCATACGTATCTGGCTACCCGCTGCGACGCGCAAGCCGAACAAATGCTCGGTATTGTGTGTGATTCCGGGCGGGTAGCGGTGTAACCATTGGGGGTAAATACCGTACACGTTAACCAGCTTCCAGTCCCGCAATACGGTCGCCTGTGTAGCGCCAGCCGAGCAATCGATCCCGGTTTCCTCCCACACTTCTCGCACTGCGGTATCCATCAAATCTTCATCATGCCGGTCTTTGCTACCAGTCACCGATTGCCAATACTCCGCACCCAAGTCATCGCCGTCAGTACGACGAATCAACAGGACGTCTAACGCATCCGTAAAAACGACGACAAGGACTGATTCCGGGATTTTGTAGGGTTTTGGCATAAAAAAAGGGCGCTTGCAATAGCGCCCTTTCATTGTGCATCAATGGCTCCAGCTACACAGCCTTGGCGGCCTCTGGCGTGCGCAACCGAATGTGCAATTCGCGCAGCTGCTTTTCGTCGACGGGACTCGGCGCCTGGGTCAACAGGCACTGGGCACGTTGCGTCTTGGGGAAGGCGATCACATCGCGTATGGACTCCGCGCCCGTCATCAAGGTAACGATACGGTCCAGTCCGAATGCCAGTCCGCCGTGTGGAGGCGCACCGTATTGCAGGGCATCCAACAGGAAACCAAATTTGAGTTGAGCCTCTTCGGGTGTAATCTTGAGCGCATCGAACACTTTTTGCTGCACATCTGCACGATGGATACGCACTGAGCCACCACCCATTTCCCAACCGTTGAGCACCATGTCGTACCCCTTGGAAATGCACTTCTCAGGGGCAGTGACCATCCAGTCTTCGTGACCGTCTTTGGGAGCGGTAAACGGGTGGTGCGTTGCGGTGTAGCGCTGTGCTTCCTCGTCGTAATCGAACATCGGGAAGTCCACCACCCACATCGGGCGCCAGGCCTTTTCAAACAAACCGTTCTTCTTGCCGAATTCACTGTGCCCAACCTTGATGCGCAAGGCACCAATGGCGTCATTGACAATTTTGGCCTTGTCAGCACCAAAGAAGATCAGATCGCCATCCTGCGCACCGGTACGCTCCAGCACGGCGTTGAGCGCAGTGTCGTGGATATTTTTGACGATGGGGCTTTGCAATCCGTCCCTGCCCTTGGACAAATCGTTCACACGAATGTAGGCCAAGCCCTTCGCACCATAGATCTTGACGAACTCGGTGTAGGCATCGATCTCTCCGCGACTGATACCACCGGATTCTTTGGAGCCGCCGGGGATACGGAGGGCGACCACTCGGCCATTCTTCATGGTAGCCGCACCAGAGAACACCTTGAAGTCAACATCGGCCATTACGTCCGTCACTTCGGCAAACTTCAGGTTCACACGCAGGTCTGGCTTGTCCGAGCCATACAAGTGCATAGCTTCCTGGTATGTCATGACCGGAAACTCGCCCAGGTCCACACCAATTGTGTTCTGGAACACAGTCTTGATCATGCCCTGGAAAATTTCTCGAATTTCCTCTTCTCCAAGGAACGAGGTCTCTATATCGATCTGGGTGAACTCGGGTTGTCGATCAGCGCGCAGGTCTTCGTCGCGGAAGCATTTGGTGATCTGGTAATAGCGATCAAATCCGGCCACCATCAACAACTGCTTGAACAACTGGGGCGACTGCGGCAAAGCAAAAAAGTGACCGTCATGCACCCGACTGGGGACCAGATAGTCCCGTGCGCCTTCTGGCGTTGACTTGGTCAGCATGGGCGTCTCGATATCCACGAAACCATTGGCATCGAGGAATTTACGCACTTCCATGGACACGCGGTAGCGCAGCATGAGATTGTTCTGCATGTACGGACGACGAAGGTCCAGAACGCGGTGAGTCAGCCGGGTGGTCTCTGACAGGTTGTCGTCATCCAGCTGGAATGGAGGCGTGACCGAAGGATTGAGCACTATCAGTTCGTGGCACAACACTTCAATTTTTCCGCTCTTGAGGCCGTCATTGGCTGTGCCATCGGGGCGCGCACGTACGAACCCTTTGACCTGAATACAGAATTCATTTCGCAAACCTTCTGCAGCGCTAAACATCTCGGCGCGGTCAGGGTCGCACACGATCTGTACATAACCTTCCCGGTCGCGCAGATCGACAAAAATGACGCCTCCATGATCACGACGCCGATTGACCCAGCCGCACAAGGAAACGGTTTCGCCCATCTGGGCTTCGGTCACAAGACCGCAATAGTGAGAGCGCATGGCCATAGCTTGCTTTCAGGACGCCACCCGAGGGGGCAGCGGGTTTCATAAATAGGTTATTTGGTTGCTGCTTGCGGCAGCTGGACTGATGGAGGAACAGATCCCATGGAAATCACGTAAGTCAGGGCCTGATCAACGCTCATGTCCAGTTCAATCACATCTGCACGGGGCACCAAGAGAAAAAATCCGCTAGTTGGGTTAGGTGTTGTGGGCACATAGACGCTGACATAGTCCGCGCCCAGATGCGACGCCACTTCACCACCCGGTGTACCAGTCTGAAATGCAATGGTCCAGCTTCCAGCGCGGGGATATTGAATCAGCATCGCCGTGCGAAACGCGTTCCCATTACTGGAAAACAGCGTATCCGAAACTTTTTTGACGCTGTTGTAGATAGATTTCACGATCGGGATGTTGGTAAACAACCGATCCCACTGCGTGAGCCACCAGCGGCCCGCTACATTGGACACGAGAGCGCCAGTTACCAGCATAAAACCTGCGACCATGAGCACGCCCAAACCGGGAATGTTGCGCAATCTTTCAATAAGGGGCGCCAGGCTTTTTGGAGTCACAGCCGCAAAGCCCGACAAAACGCCGCCCAGAACACCGTCCAGCGAATTGACCAGCCACGACAAGACCCAAATGGTAATCGCCAGAGGCAACCAGACCATCAGCCCTGTGAGCATGTATTTCTTGAGAGGCACGTTGATTCCAGACTTGAGCAATAGAAAAATCAACTAATCGAATCGGTTTTGGGGGCCGAAGCCTTGGGCACAATATCCGCACTGGGCGCAGCAACGACGGCTCCAGCGGAAGGGGAACCAGTCTCCGCAGGGGCTCCACCACTGGCGGTTGATGTGGCGCCACCACCCTTGAAATCAGTGGCGTACCAGCCAGAGCCTTTTAGTTGGAATCCTGCCGCAGTCACTTGCTTTTTGAACACCGGTTGGGCACAAGCCGGACAGACATCAAGAGGCGCGTCGGACATTTTTTGCAATACATCCTTGGCAAACCCGCAGGACTCGCATTTGTAGGCGTAAATTGGCATGAAAGTTTGAATCAGACTTGGGCGTTGCAAAGCTTTCAATTATAGGGCGCGCTAGAACAGTCTTACCCGGATGATGATTTGCATTACCAACATACCCAGTGCGAAGCCAACTACTGTGTAAACCAAACCCTGTAGAAGCCGGTTGGTACGGCGCTGCTCCATCAACAACTCCTCAACCGCACGACTGGAGCGACTGCCATCGTTGCGCAAAAAACTATTCAACAGCATAGGCAACTCTGGCAGAAGCTTGGCGTAGTGCGGGGCCTGGGCCTTAAGTTGCTCCATCAACTTTTGCGGCCCGACCTGGCCCAACATCCATTGCTCCAAAAACGGCCTGGCAGTTGACCAAAGATCGAGATCGGGGTCGAGCTCTCGCCCCAGTCCTTCTATGTTCAGCAAAGTTTTTTGCAGCAATACCAACTGCGGCTGGATCTCGACTTGAAATCTGCGTGAAGTCTGGAACAACCGCATCAACAACATTCCGAGCGAGATTTCTTTGAGCGGCCGATCAAAATAGGGTTCGCAAACCGCTCGAATTCCGGCTTCGAGCTCATCCACCCGTGTCGTACGGGGCACCCAACCGGACTCGATGTGCAACTCGGCCACCCGCTTGTAATCGCGACGAAAGAACGCGGTAAAGTTTTGTGCCAAATAGTCTTTATCTGACTCAGTCAACGTGCCAACGATGCCAAAGTCCAGTGAAATATAGCGTCCGAAGGACTTGGGATCAGTGCTGACCTGGATATTGCCAGGGTGCATGTCCGCATGGAAAAAACCATCCCTGAACACTTGGGTAAAGAATATCGTTACACCGTCGCGCGCCAGCTTCGGAATGTCGACACCGGCGGCCCTCAGCCGCGACACTTGACTCACAGGAACACCAAACATGCGCTCCATGACCATGACTTCGGTCGCGCAGTAGTCCCAAAAAATCTCAGGCACCAACACTAACTGGAGACTTTCCATATTGCGCCGCAACAAGGCTGCGCTGGACGCTTCCCGAATCAGATCCAGTTCATCGTGTAAATGCTTGTCAAACTCCGCGACGACGTCGCGCGGACGCAATCGCTTGCCATCAGCAGACAGGCTTTCCACCCAAGCTGCCATCATATGCAGCAAGCGCAAGTCTTTCTCTATTGCAGCGTGCATTCCCGGTCGCAGTACCTTGACCGCAACGTCTCGCAACTGGCCATCCCGACCACGCAACACGGCAAAGTGCACTTGGGCAATGGATGCGCTAGCCACGGGAACGTTTTCGAATGACTCAAAAATCTCGGCAATCGGCTTGCGCAGCGCGCGCTCAATCGTGGACACGGCCACGGTGGAAGCAAATGGCGGCACCTGATCCTGCAACTTGGCGAGCTCATCCGCAATATCCAGTGGCAGCAAGTCGCGCCTGGTTGACAGCACTTGCCCGAACTTGACAAAGATTGGACCAAGGCGTTCAAGCGCCTCACGAAGACGCTGACCGCGTGGTGCATCCAGTGTGCGGCCTAACGTAAGAACCCGGGCCAACCGGGTAAGCCACAGGTTATCGAACCCGCTCAATACCAACTCATCGAGTCCGTAACGAAACACAACCCAGGCAATGAAAAAACCACGTTGCAGGCGCCTCATGCGGATGACCCACCCGAACTATCGTGACCGCGCTGGCCGACAAATTGCTGCACAGCCTGCGCTACGGTGCGTGCTGCCCGAACTACTGCATACGCTAGAGCATCACCCAATAGTCGAGCTAAATCATCCTCAATGTCCCACTGCACATGATCAATCAACCAACTGACCTCAGCTGCCAACTGCACATCACCTTCAATACGAACAGAAGGCTTGCCACCCTGCATAAACTCTTGGACGATGGACAGAGCGGATTCTTGCGTTATAACCAACCGTAGATCCTCTCGCGCATCCGGTGCAGCCACATCAAAAAGACCAGCCGGAGTGACAAGCAATCTGTAAGTGAAGTCCCGCCACTGCATGAGAACGACCCGACTTTTTTGTCGGGCCAATCGCTCCATGGCTTGCGGTTCCTGCATCAGCACATGGTTAATCAGTAGAACGATTCGCCGGTGCGTTTCTTCAATTGCCCAAGCAGGCGGGGTCAGGGGCAGGTTGAAACTTTGAAGGACTGACTCCAAAATAGAAAAAGGGGACTGTGTTGCCATAGTCCCCTATTATCTGACACTCCCCCGCCTTTGCACTCATCGTGCACATTGCCTTATTGCAACGCTTGCACCCCGGCCACCAACCAACCACGCGTACCGTCGATCGGCTTGGTCATGTTCCAGACCTCCCGGAATGGACTCGGTGCCGACGAAGGCTCTTCCCGGATCATTCCGGAAAACTCAACGCTAGCGAGGTATTCCTCAGAGGTTTCTTCAATACCCAGCAGGCGAGCCTCCAGCATGACAACATCGGTCCGATTGGGATTTGCACCTGGATGTGACTCACGCTCTACCAGTTGTGATTGAATTTCTCCGAGCATGGAATCAGTCATCATTGCCCGTAACGCAGGGATGTCGGCTTTGTCCCAGGCAACCTGCAATGTGACGAAATTTGCCTTGGCAGCCGAGAGGAATCCATCAGAATCAAAACCCGATGGAACACCCCAATTCTGGGACCCTGCCAAGGCAGAACCAATCATCGAACCGGATGCCGCACTGGCAGGTGCCTCAAACGCCATACTGCTGCGTTCCCAAGGTCGGGCAGACGCATCATTGCCCACATTCTCGGGACGATACGGTTTAATTTGTGCAGTGGGAGCATTGCCAGCACCTTGAAACGCAAATGGAGTTGCCGACTGACCAGCCGTCGCTGCACGGCGCCGCATGAACCACCCAATCCCCATAACGACACCCATCGCCAACAGGGCGAACATCAAAATTTGCCCCATGCCTTCACCCATACCCAGCGAATGTGCAAGCCAAGCCAAGCCCAAACCTGCGGCCAAGCCACCGAGCATTGCGCCCCAAGGGCGCTTTGGCGCAGCCGCTGCGGTCGGGGTTGATTTGGGTACCGCATTGGCAACCCCTTGGCCTGGAGCGCCAGGTGCCCCTGGAGTAGCGTCGCGCTGTGTGACGTTCGATGATTGCTTTCCAATCGACTTTCCGCCGCCCATTCGTTTGGCGGCTTCGGCATTGATGCCAGAAAGCGCCAGAATGGCAACTAACAAAACAGTCCAGATTTTCATATTGTCTCCAAGGGAATACAGTACATGAGGTAAAAAACGGAATCAACAAGCCTCAACACTTGATTCCAACATGCAATGCTACAACGCCCCCTGTGAGGTTGTGATAATCCACATGACCAAAGCCCCCTTTGTGCATCATGGCCTTTAGCTCATCTTGCCCCGGATGCATGCGAATGGATTCCGCCAGATAGCGATAACTTGAATCGTCTCCCGCGACCAATTTGCCCAGTCGCGGCAAAACCTTGAAGGAATACCAGTCGTAGACCTTCTCCAGCGGCGCAGCAACCTTGGAGAACTCAAGTACCAACAACCGACCACCCGGTTTCAGGACACGATTCATTTCCGAAATTGCAGCGTCTTTGTGTGTCATGTTGCGCAAACCGAATGCAACGCTCACTACGTCAAAATAATTGCCCGCAAACGGTAATTTTTCAGCGTCGCACACCAAAGTTGGCAACGCCACACCAGCGTCCAGTAGCCGATTGCGCCCGGTGCGAAGCATGGCTTCGTTGATGTCCGTGTGAACCACCTGCCCGGATTGCCCAACCTTTCTAGAAAAGGCCATCGCCAAGTCACCCGTGCCACCCGCAATGTCTAACGCCCGGTCCCCCTCCTGCAAATTGGCGGTCAAAACGGTGTAAGCCTTCCATGCGCGGTGCAAGCCCATGGACATCAAATCGTTCATGAGATCATATTTAGGCGCAACCGAGTCGAAAACGCCGCGCACGTGGCGCGCCTTCTCCTCTTCGTCAACTGACTTGAAACCAAAATGAGTTGTTGTCATACTGAAATCACAATGAAAAGCGGTCTCCAGCTCCCAAAGAAGCTAGACCAAAAGCTACAAAAATTATAGCAAACCGTGTTTCAATGGCTTGCGCAAGCTGAACCAGCTTTTAGCGCCATAGGTGCATCTCTGTCGGTATTGGCTGCCCCGAGCCGATCCAGATAATCCTGCCAAAGCCGCTCTTGCTCTGACCCCAGAAAGTAAAGGTAGTCCCAGGAAAAAATGCCCGATTCATGACCGTCAGAAAAACGGGGCTGCACAGCGTAGTTACCGACTGGGTCCAAAGACTCAAGTTCCACGTCGCGCTTGCCAGTCTGTAATGTTTCCTGACCCGGGCCGTGTCCCTGCACCTCAGCGGACGGGGAATATACGCGCATCAATTCAAACGGAATGCGAAAGTTCGCTCCATCGGAAAAGCTCACTTCCAGTACCCTTGACTGGCTGTGCACTGTCAAATTTTGTGGTGCTGGTGCACCTGATTTCAAACCTGCCATTTTGTGAGTTATCCAAAAATAAAAAAGCTTTGCTGTCAAAAACGGGCAGACAGATTTACATGCAGCTTTTGGTCGCCACTTTGCGGCACGTTTGAACCCGCAATGAAGGGCAAAGTACTACCCTTGATGATTCGGCCAAAATCCACCGTCAACATCACATTGGTCAGCGCATAACGCAAACCCACACCTACACTGCTGAGGCTGTCATTTGCCGGCTTGGGGTTTCCGTTGGGGTTGTTATTGGCAAGCCAACCCATATCAACGAAACCCAGCAAGCGCAAACCAGACATCAACTCCGGTGTGGTAATTTCCGTGGATAGCAATCCCCCGCTGTCACCCGCAATAGGTCGCTCTCCAGTGCCTCGCACCGAACTAGCGCCACCCAAACCGAACTGCTCACCAGAAATCAAAGCGTCGGGGCTGTACTGAAACTGTCCGCGCAGACTACCAATCCATCCACTGAACAGACCAGTCGCATAATTCGCCCCTGCGTGCAATGCACGCCAGCGCGATGTGGTGATACGCGGATCTTCGGACTGGTACGAGGTCAGATCATTGCCGCTGCCACCACCAGCGTTCAGTGCCAGATCTACGTTGTAACCCCACACTACATTGTCACCATCCACCCGCGCGTTATAACCCAAAGTTAGCGGATTGCTACGCCTTAGAGCCTGCCCCACCAATGGTATTCCGTTGATCTGCGCGACGTCAAACTGCTTGTCCTCCAGCCCGAGCGTCACAAATCCACGGTAGCCCCCGTCAGGTGGAAGGTAGTGGTTGTAATTTATTCCGGCTGTGCGCCCGGCACCGTTGCTCTTGAAGGCGCCAAAGTCACCTAGCACATCAGACTGGGTATAGCTCAAGCCCAGCACCCCGCCCAATCGGTAAAGCGGGATACGGTAGTTCAAACCCATCTGCTTAACGGCATTCGGACGCTCCAAGGAAGTCGTGTACGCCAGCGTGATCTGGTGGTCCAAGTCAAACAGGTTGGAGTGTCCGCCAGCCAGGGTTATTCGGTCTTGTCCTGTTGCGTCTGAGCCATAGTTACTCAATCCAAGCGAGAAATTCCACGGCTTGGCTTCCGTGACTACGATCCGCGCATCGATCTGGTCGGGTTCTTCGGACTCTTTGAGTGCCACCTGTATACGTTTGGCCTGACTCTCGTTGGCAATGGTAGTTTGCAGTGCAAGAGTGCGGAAGTTGGGTGTCTTGCCCTCCACCAGTTCAGGCACACTACCCCGCACGTTGGACTCGTTCAAGCGCCGAATCCCCTCGATGCTGACTTTGCCAATGACAAACTTGACGATTTCAAGCTTGACCGATGCGCCCACCTCCTGAGCAGGTAGCGCCACCCGATGTAACGCGAAGCCTTTTGCCTTCATGGCGGCTTCCAGTGCGGCAGTGGCTTTTTGC
>CAJAVE010000361.1 GCA_903945325.1 uncultured beta proteobacterium
AAGAAACGCGGCGCGCAGCTGGGTGCTGCTGACCTCATGATCGCGGCACATGCGCGGGCTATGGGGGCCATTGTCGTCACGAACAATGTTAAGGACTTCGGGCGAGTGAAGGGCCTGGAAGTCGAGAACTGGACCAAGTAGAAAACCAGCATAGGAGGGCAATTCAAAAACGCGACGTAAGGGCAGGCAATCTTTAAGGGCGTTTACCAATAAGCCCATCGCCCAGAACGAGGGCTATTGCGCCAGCGTGTTCTACAGCTACTTTGCGGCACTCGTGCTAGATCTGGTGGTCCAGTGCAACCAGCAGATCAAGGGCAAGGGCTACGCCAAACCCTATCTGGGCCTGGGTCAGCCGATTCACCAAATCGGTGTCGAGCTCAATAAAGCCAGCCGCAGCGTGGTTGGGCTTGAGGTGGAGATGCTATAAACCTGATAGCTGCTTACGCAATATTCACGGGCGCTGCAGGCTGTTTTCGCACTATTTTCTGCACCCCCCAGCGCAGGGGAGTTAATCACGGCACGGCATGGGTGACGGATGCCTATGTCACCAAAACAGCCATCAACCCAAGGTGCAAATGGTCCGGTGACACGGGATCAAGGAGGCGCATCCCGCGACATCGCCTTGAAACAGGGACTTTTCTACTCCACGGCATTTGAATCTCACCCGTGATCTATGGTTGGCGCGACGGACTGATACACTTTTCAGATTGCAATCGACTGTACCCAGGCCAATAACGTCCCCATGACCACTGTCTTCAATTTCACCTTTGTGCCCTGGTTTCGCTCGGTCGCTCCCTACATCCATAAATTCCGCAACCAGACCTTTGTGGTGGGCATTGCGGGCGAGGCCATTGCTGCGGGCAAGCTGCAATTTCTGGCGCAAGACCTGGCAATGATCCAGAGCATGGGCGTGCGGATCGTGCTGGTGCATGGCTTTCGGCCACAGGTCAACGAACAGCTCAATGCCAAAGGTCACATTGCGAAATACTCGCATGGCATGCGCATCACGGACGAGGTCGCGCTGGATTGCGCGCAAGAGGCAGCCGGTCAACTGCGTTACGAAATTGAAGCCGCGTTCAGTCAGGGCCTGCCCAATACACCGATGGCTGACTCGACGGTCCGCGTCATCTCGGGCAATTTCATCACGGCGCGACCGGTCGGCATTGTGGATGGCGTCGATTTTCAACACTCCGGGCTGGTACGCAAGGTTGACACGGCCGCAATCACGCGCGTGCTGGACATGGGGGCCTTGCTACTGGTGTCGCCCTTTGGTTTTTCACCGACGGGCGAAGCCTTCAACCTGACCATGGAAGAAGTTGCCACCTCAGTCGCCACGGCGCTGCAGGCCGACAAGCTGATCTTTGTGACCGAAGTGCCCGGCATTCGCATGCACCCCATGGAGGCAGCATCCGAAGACAACCCCATCGACACCGAGTTGCCGCTGGCAGCGGCTGAGCAATTGCTTGCCGAATTGCCCGCAGCCAATCAGCCGACCGACACGGCCTTCTACCTGCAGCACTGCGTCAAGGCCTGCAAGAACGGCGTGGAGCGCAGCCACATCATTCCATTTGCGGTGGATGGGTCCATCCTGCTGGAAGTCTATGTGCACGACGGCATCGGCACCATGGTGGTGGACGAAAAGCTGGAGAGCCTGCGCGAAGCCAGCGTGGACGATGTGGGCGGCATTCTGCAACTGATCGAACCGTTCGAGAAAGACGGCACTCTGGTCAAGCGCAGCCGCACCGAGATTGAACGCGACGTGGGCAACTACACGGTGATCGAGCACGACGGTGTCATTTTTGCCTGCGCGGCCCTGTACCCCTACCCGGAGAGTCGCACAGCCGAAATGGCGGCGCTGACCGTGTCCCCCGACGTGCAGGGCCAAGGCGACGGCGAACGGGTGCTCAAACGCGTGGAACAGCGTGCCAAGGCAGCCGGCCTGGACAGCATCTTTGTGCTGACCACCCGCACCACGCACTGGTTCCTCAAACGGGGTTTTGCCTTGGTCGACCCCGATTGGTTGCCAGAAGCCCGCAAACGCAAGTACAACTGGGACCGCAAGAGTCAGGTATTGGTGAAGAAGCTGGGATGAACCAGCAAACCGAATAAGATTCAAGTTATGGGTTCTTGATGAACCCCTTTTCATTCACACAGAGGTTTTTCATGGCACGCACCGTTAACTGTATCAAGCTGGGCAAAGAAGCCGAAGGCATGGACTTTCCGCCCTACCCCGGTGACCTGGGCAAACGCATTTGGGAAAGCGTCAGCAAAGAAGCCTGGGCCGCCTGGCTGAAACACCAGACCATGTTGGTCAATGAGAATCGCTTGAATCTGGCCGATGCCCGCGCCCGCCAGTACCTGGCACGGCAGATGGAGAACCACTTTTTTGGCGCTGGTGCCGACGCGGCCCAGGGTTACGTGCCGCCGGCCGTGTGAACGCATGGGCAAATCGCCCGGCCTGGACGGTGCTGGATACCGAATTTCACGATGGCAAACGATTTCTGGAGACCTGGCTAGCCTGGCGAAACGACCCAGGTCGTCCGCGCATGTTGCACTACGTGGGCATTGCACCCTGCGACGGCTTCGCGGGTTCGCATGGCTGGGGTTTGACGCCTGTCTCGCCACAGACAAAAGTGCATCACCAGCTGGCAGAAGAACTGAAAGCGCAATGCCAGACCCTTGAACCGGGCTTCCACCGAATCACTTTGGAGCAGGGAATGGTTTCCCTGACTCTGTGCCTTGGACCAGTGGACACCATGCTGGGCGAGCAGGTCTTTCTGGCAGATACCCTGTATGGGTGCGCACCCGACAACAAGTGGACCGCTCAGCTGCTCGCAAGGCGTTGCAAACGCGGTGCCCGTTTTTGTCTCTCAGAGCCGCCCACCGGGTCTGTGGGTAGCCAATCTGGCCACCGACCAACCGATCTGTTGCAAGGTGCCGGTTTCCAACTCGACGGCACCGTTGTCAACGGTACGACCTGCAGCGGGATGTTTGATCCGCAGTGGAACCTCCCCAATAGTCGCAACCCGGTGCACCAGACAGCGCCTTCGCCTGCCCGATGCGCAGTCGTTGGGGCCGGCGTCGCCGGTGCCTGCGTGGCCTATGCATTGGCATTGCGGGGCTGGACGGTCACCGTTCTGGACGAAGAGGCTGCCCCAGCGAGTGGCGCATCGGGTTTGCCTGCCGGTCTGGCAGTGCCCCATGTATCGGCTGACGACAGCCCCCGATCACGCATTACCCGTAGGGGCATCCGGCTGATGACACAGAATGCCAGCCGCCTCATAGTGAAGGGACAAGACTGGGAGCCAAGCGGTGTACTGGAACGCCGCCCGGACGGCACTGCGCGGCTGCACCCGCACGCGGCGTGGGTCAAGCCGTGCCGATTGGTCCAAGCCTGGCTGGCGCAGACCCGTATCACCTTTAAAGGCAACACCAAAATAGTGGCCTTGCGGCACTCCGATGGTCTGTGGTCGCTAGATGATGTGCAGGGGCAAACAGTGGGGGCGTTTGAAGTCGTGGTGGTGGCCAACGCGATGGGTTGCGCCACCCTACTGAAGGGCGTCACCGGGATGGATCAGCCTGCAAACGCCGGTCTGACCGACAAACTGTCCGCGTTGCAAGCTATCCACGGCACGCTCAGCCACGGTCGATACGCCGAGGCAATTCCTGATTTGCCTGCAACGCCGGTCAATGGAAATGGCTGCTTCATTCCCCATGTGCCGGATGCGGCCGGCAATCAGTGGTGCGCCGGGTCGACCTTCGAGTCGGATGCATTGGCCGCCGCAGACATCTGGGCCCAGCACGCGTCCAACATGGCGCGCTTGCAGCACCTGCTTCCCGGAGTGGGGCGTGAACTGGCAGAAACGCTGGATCGAGGGCCGGTGTCGCAGTGGTCAGCGACGCGTTGCGTCACCCATGACCGCCTGCCCCTGGTGGGACCGGTCGGAGGCGACCAGAGTGGTGGACTTTGGCTGTGCGTCGGCATGGGGTCACGAGGCTTGAGCTTTGCGGCGCTGTGTGCAGAACTGCTGGTTGCGCGGTTGTGTGCTGAGCCCCTGCCCATGGAATTGAGCCTTTCTCGCAGCCTCGATGCCAACCGTGTTCGACGCATGCGCAAAATTAAGGGCGCCGCGCCACCCGCACGCTAAACTTTTTGCAGCAGACCCAAAACTTGGGGCGGGTTGAAGGGTATCTCCAGCATGCCAAGGCAACCGGACTGCTCGGCATGCTCCATGACCAGCCATGATGGTTTATCTGTTGCCACGATCACGGCTTGTGGCGGCGACAACATGCCGCTGAAGGCCTGTATCAAAGACCATGGATCTGCGTCGCTCAACTGCAGGCTGACGATCACTACCGAATAGTCGCGAGTACTGACGTATGGCCCAGCAAGCTCAGCAGTCTCCGCCTCGTCCACGTCTGTCAAACCAGCCAGCGACAGACGGGCACGGAGGTACATACGTTCCTGCGGCTTCATGCCAATTAAAAGGGTCACGCGCCTACCGGCTGGAACATTGTTGGCGCCCAGCGCATTGGGCTCGCTGTCTGCGTCCAGATAGGCTTGTGAAATAAACAGGCTGTCAAGTACTTGAACCATGGCATTCCAATCCACCGGACGCTGAAAGCTGCGCCAGCCTTGGTTGTGCGGCTTATTTCCGACTGCAATGACTTTATGGTTTGGATTGAAGGCAGGGGAAGCCATTTCAACTTCCGCCTCGTGGCATTCCAGATCAATCAGGGACACGTGGGGCGGGCAAGGTGCATCTTGCGTCCACAAGTTATAGGTCGGAGCCTGACGTAGAGACAGCCGAAACAGCGTGTTGATCGAGTGCCGCTCAACACCGCTAAACCCGACAACCCTGACCCAAATGGAAGAAGACATGCAACAAACCTTTACTGGCTGGCCACTGCCGGACGGCGGTTGCGCACATAGGCATCCTGGGGCTGGTAGTTTTTACCATCGGCATAGCGCCATTGCACCATCGTACCCTTCTGCCCGCGCAAATCCAGTTTGCCAACAAATGCGCCCATAGTGGATTGCTGATCAATGGCACGAAATTCAGCCGGGCCAAAGGGTGTCACGAATTTCAGCCCGCGCATGGCCAGCACCAATTTCTCGTTGTCCGTGCTCTTTGCCTTGTTGATCGCGGCAAAAATGGCCTGCATCGTGGCATAACCCACCACCGAGCCGACCTTCGGATTTTCATTGAACTTCTTGTAGTAGTTCGCAGCAAAGGATGCGTGTTCCGGGGTGTCGATCTGGTCCCAGGGGTAACCGGTCACGATCCAGCCTTTGGGAGTCTCATCCTTGAGCACATCCAGGTATTCCGGCTCGCCAGACAGCATGGACACTACGGGCGTTCTGGGGAATACATTGCGCTGGTTGCCCTCACGCACCAGTTTGGCCAGATCGGCACCAAAGGTGACGTTGAAAATAGCGTCCGGCTTGGCCTGCGTGACGGCCTGCAAGGTGGTTCCAGCGTCCAGCTTACCCAGTACAGGCCACTGTTCGGCCACGAACTCGACATCCGGACGGCGCGCCTTGAGCAATTCCTTGAAACTGGCCACGGCACTTTGGCCATACTCGTAATTCGGTGCAATGGTGGCCCATCGCCTGGCAGGCAGTTTGGCCGCCTCTTCCACCAGCATGGCAGCTTGCATGTAGGTACTGGGGCGCAGGCGGAAGGTGTACCGGTTGCCCTTGTCCCACACCAATGCGTCACTCAGGGGTTCGCTGGCCACAAACAGCCGTTTATTCTTCAACGCATGATCGGCCAGTGCCAGACCAACATTGGACAGAAACCCGCCGGCCAGTACATCGACATGCTCAAGTGACGTCAGCTCGATGGCATGGCGCAAAGCCTCCTCCGGCTTGCCAGCATCATCCCGCGCAATGACTTCCACCCTGCGGCCCAGCAGCCCGCCTTTGGCATTGACTTCTTCGACCGCAAGTTGCCAACCCTGGCGATACGGGGCTGTGAACTGCGGCATGCTGGAATAGCTGTTGATCTCGCCGATCTTGATGGCCTGGCTCTGGGCAAACGCACCTATACCAAGGGTTGCCAGAATCGCTGTCAAAATTCGCTTCATAGTTTCTCCACAGAGCCTTGAACTCTAGCAGTGTTTATGCCAAAGTCATGTTGGCGGATCTACCGCTCTTTGGAATAGGGCCGCCCCAGCGCTTGCGGAGCAACGGCTTTGCCGATAAAGCCCGCCAGCAGCACCACGGTCAACACATAGGGCAAAGCCTGAATGGCCTGTACGGGCACCTCGCCAATCCCAGGCAAGTGAACGCCCTGCAAGCGAATCGCAACTGCGTCCAGCAAACCGAACAGCAGACAGGCCCACACAGCCCCTACCGGATGCCAGCGGCCAAAAATCAAGGCCGCCAGCGCCATGAAACCCCGCCCGGCCGTCATATTGGGTGAAAAACTGGCGCTTTGGGCCAGCACCAGATAGGCGCCAGCCAGTCCACACATCAGGCCGTTGATGGTCAAAGCCATGTACCGTAGCCGCGGAACCGAGACACCCGCCGCGTCCACCATTTGGGGGTTTTCACCCACGGCCCGCAGGCGCAGCCCGAATCGGGTCCGGAACAGCAGCCACCACGACATCGGCACCAGCGCCAGCGCCAGATAAACCATGGCGTTGTGACCAAGCAAGCCCTGCCCCACCAACGCACCCAGCCAGGGCACACCCGCCAATGCGGAAGAAGCCTGCGGAAACAGGGGTTGGATACGCACTTCGGTAGTCACCGGCGGAGTTTGGCCACCCTGAGCAAACCAGGCAATCCCCAACACCACGGTCAAACCAGCTGCAACGATATTGATGGCTACGCCCGACACCACCTGGTCGCCCTGGTGGCTGACGCAAGCCAAACCGTGCATCCATGACAGAGCCACGGCCACACCAATCGCAGCCAGCAAGGCCAGTGTGGTGGATCCATAGGCAGCACCGGCTGCCCCAGCTGCAAAAGCGGCAAAAAGCATCTTGCCTTCCAGGCCGATATCGACCACACCCGAACGCTCGGAAAACAGGCCCGCCAAAGCGCAGAAGATCAGCGGTGTCGCCAACCGCAAGGTCGAAGCCAGCATGGTTCCCAGCAATGCCTCATCCATGGCTGGCTCCGGACCGTGATTGCGGATTGCCACGTGAAACCATGCCGGTCACACCATGCAATGCGCGTGCAACCAGAGGGGCAATCACATACACCATGGCCCCTGAAAACAACACGATGAAACCCTGCAACATGACCACCATGTCGCGGCTGAAGCCTCTCACTTCGAACGCCACTTCAGCCCCACCCTGAAACAACGCGCCAAAAAGGACGCTGGCAAAAACAATGCCCACCGGATGGTTGCGCCCCATCAGCGCCACCGCAATTCCGGTAAAGCCGGCACCGCTGACGAACTCCAGTAACAACTTGCCGTGCACACCGGCGATTTCATTCATACCCACCAAGCCCGCCAATGCGCCCGAAACTGCCATGGCCAGCAACACCTGGCGGCGCGGACGGATCCCCGCATACTGCGCAGCACCGGGGCTGGACCCTACCGCGCGCAAGCGATAACCGGCGCGGGTGCGCCATAGAAACAGATAGACGCCACCTGCGGCCAACGCCGCAATGACCACACTCAGATTCAACGGCGATGCAGGCCACTCCACACCCAGCCAGGCGAGTGCCTCGTGCATGCCCGGCAACTTGGCCGAATCGCCAAAGGCCACACTCTCGACCGACATTGCACCGGTTGGGCGCAGGTGATTGACCAACAGATACACCAGCAAAGTGCTGGCGATAAAGTTGAACATGATGGTGGTGATGACCACATGGCTGCCGCGATAGGCCTGCAAATATCCCGGCACCACGGCCCATGCCATACCAAACAACGCACCCGCCACCAGCATCAGCGGCAGCATGACCCACGCTGGCAAAAATGCCGAGAACCATAGTGCGACCAAGCCCGTGCCCAGGCCGCCCAGGATGGCCTGCCCTTCGCCGCCAATGTTGAACAGTCCGCCATGGAACGCCACAGCAACCGCCAAGCCGGTGAAAACAAACGTGGTCGCGTAATACAGCGTGTAGCTGAAGCCGCGCGCCGTACCAAACGCCCCATGCACCAGCACCGAGATGACCTCCGCCGGATTCTGGCCCACCAGTGCAACCACGGCGCCAGCGGCCAGCAGGGCAACGGCCAGGCAGACGGCTGGCAGCAACACCAGATCGGCCCAACGCGGCAAGGGCTTGACTACGCTCATGCACCACCGCCGGTCATCAGCAAGCCCAGGCGGGCTTCCGTGCATTCTTCGATCGGCAATTCACCGGCGATGCGCCCCTGGTTCATCACGACGACCCGGCTGGACAACGCCAGAATCTCGTCGAGTTCACTGGAGACCACCAGCACCGCCCAACCCGCATCGCGCATGGCGCGCAACTGGGTGTAGATGAACTCGATGGCGCCAATGTCCACGCCGCGCGTGGGCTGCCCTACCAGCAACACTTTGGGAGACTGCCCCAACTCGCGCGCCAGAACCAGCTTTTGCTGGTTCCCACCCGAGAAGCTGCGGCTGGGCAGTGCCGGGTCGCGCGGGCGCACATCAAAACGCTCCATCATGGTGGCGGTCGCGGCTTTCATGGCTGCATGGTTCATCCAGCCACCCGATGCGTACTCAGGCAGATCGTCATAGCCCAACACCGCTGACTCCCAGGCCGCAAAATCCATCACCATGGCCCTTGCATGGCGATCCTCGGGCACATGCGCCAGTCCAAGCGTTCTGGCCCGTTGCGGGTCCAGCCAGGCGCCCGCGCTGAATGACGACGCACCCAGCTTCAACTCGCCCTCAGCCGGGGCCAGCATGCCGGACAACACGTCCAGCAATTCACTCTGGCCATTGCCAGACACCCCGGCCACGCCCACAATTTCGCCACCGCGCAGCGTCAGGTTAACGTCGTCCAGTCGCACCACATGCATGGCGTCGCGAACCGTCAGATGGGTGGCTTGTAGCAGCAACTCGCCAACGGGTTTGCACACTTCGTCCAGCCGACCCATCTGCACTTTGCGGCCCACCATGGCTTCGGCCAGCCCTTCAACCGAGGCTTGGGCAATAGGCATCTCTGCTACCACCCTTCCTGCGCGCATGACGGTGACCTGGTCGCACAGATGCATCACTTCCTTGAGCTTGTGGGTGATCAGCAGAATGGTGGTGCCCTGCTCGCGCAGAAGGCGCAAGACGCCAAACAGCTGCCCGGTTTCCTGTGGGGTCAGTACTGCAGTCGGTTCGTCCAGAATCAGAATTTTGGCGCCACGGTATAGCGTCTTCAGAATTTCGAGCCGCTGGCGGTCGCCTACCGGCAGGTCCGCCACCTTGGTGTCCAGTTCCACATGCAAACCGGTAGACGCCATCAGTGCTTCAAGCTTGTTGCGCACCCGGGCATCGGAGCGGCTGAGCAACCAATGCGGCTCGGCCCCCAGCATCACATTCTCAAGCGCTGTCAATGTGTCCACCAGCATAAAGTGCTGGTGCACCATGCCGATGCCCAAGGCAATCGCATCGTCCGCATTGCGAATCGTGGCCAACTGCCCAAAAACGTCGATGGCACCGCTGTCGGCCTGGTAAAAGCCATACAGAACCGACATCAGCGTGCTTTTTCCTGCGCCGTTTTCACCCACCAGCCCATGCACGCTTGCGGCTCGTACGGTCAGGTTGACATCCGCATTGGCCGCCACTGCGCCAAAGCGCTTGTGGATGCCGGTCATGCGTACCGCAATGGCCGCAGGCGCGGCAACTCCCGCCATCAGTATTTGCAGGCGTTGTCAGCCATGTAGTCAGCCGCCTTGATCTTGCCGCTGATGATGTCGGCCTTGATGGCGTCTACCTTTTTCTTCATGTCGGCGCTGACCAGCTTGGCGTTGTGCTCGTCCAGCGCATAGTCCACGCCGCCTTCCTTCAAGCCCAACACCGACAGGCCAGGCTTGTGCCCCTTGGCCACGTTGAAAACCGCAACGTCCACCTTCTTGATCATGGATGTCAACATGGTGCCAGGCTGCAAATGGTTCTGGTTGCTGTCCACTCCAATGGCCAGTTTGCCGCTGTCCTTGGCAGCCTGGTACACGCCCATGCCGGTGCCGCCGGCCGCGGCAAAGATGACGTCTGCGCCCTTGGCAAACTGCGCCCGCGCCAGTTCGCCACCGCGGGCGGGGTCGCTCCAGGCGGCACCCGTCGTCCCGGTCATGTTGGCAAACACTTCAGCCTTGGAGTTGACGAACTTGGCGCCCTGCTCGTAGCCGCACTGAAACTTGCGGATCAGCGGAATATCCATACCGCCCACAAAGCCGACCTTGCCGGTCTTGCTGGCCATGGCCGCCATGGCACCGACCAGGAAGCTGCCTTCGTGTTCCTTGAATACCACTGACTGCACGTTGGGCTGATTCACCACCATGTCGATGATGGCGAACTGCAACTTGGGGAACTCCTTGGCGATTTTTTCAATGCTGGAAGCCTGGCCAAATCCAATGCCAATGATGGGGCTGGAGCCGCGTTCGGCCATGCGGCGAATGGCCTGCTCGCGCTGGGATTCGTTGGAAATTTCAAACTCAAGGTA
>CAJAVE010000362.1 GCA_903945325.1 uncultured beta proteobacterium
GGGGCGCAAGCACATACTGAATCTGGCAATGGCCATGCAGCAAAGGAAGTGGATGCAGGGCTTGTGGGATGAGGCCACGAAGTTTGATCTACCGGTCAAATTCACCGCAAATCACCCGCCCCAAGCGGGCTAATGGGAAATGTGGGTTCAAGGTCGGCAACGTCACCTTGATTTCGATGATCGCTGCACCTCCAATTGGCCAGTGACGGGTGTACGTGAGGTCAATCGCAGCGCCAGATACCCGACGTTGCTGGTTCCACAAAATCAGCCTGCCTGATTGCAGTCACTGATGGGCGCGAACTTGGTGCCCTGAACGGACATTTAGTTGCGTATAGAGCGGTCAGTCGACTTCCATGCAGAAATGAGGAAGCTAACGTGCGATCCACAAGCATGTTCGACACAACCTAATGCTCCAGTGCCGCGACAGCCGGCAAATAGGATTGGCGATGTATGGCGATGTATGGCGATGTATGGCGATGTATGGCGATAGTATTGGCGTTAGCTGTCTTTGCTCTGCAAGTCTTTGTCCAACACTTAAAGCTTTCAAATCATGGTTAACCGCTTATTCGTCTATGGAACATTAGCGCCCGGTAGACCTAACGAACATGTGCTTGCCAACATTCCTGGAAAGTGGGAGCCCGGCACAGTGAGGGGCACACTGTTGCAAGAGGGTTGGGGGGCAAGAGTTGGCTATCCGGGGATAGTTTTAGATCAAACCGGTGAGGAGGTTCGGGGCTTCCTTTTCAGTTCTGATGAACTTGCTGAGCATTTGACACGCTTGGATGCATTTGAAGGAAGTGGCTACGAGCGCGTTAAGACTTCAGTACGGCTAGATCAAGGATTGGTCGAGGCCTACATTTATGTCTTGAGTCGGCCCTCTGGCCAAACCTGAAGACACTCTTTTCCGGGCTTCTTTGCGGCTTTCATATATGCGAGCAATGTGGCTTTTCAGCCCGCTGTTGAATTTGTGTGCACCGTTCTAAGTGCAACTTCAAGCTGAAAATGAGCCGCTGTGCTGCGGTCGTTCGCGGCATTCGGCACCGTGCCCTTAACGGTCAAAATCCGACATTCACTACGTTCAATTTGTCACCCAAGCTACGGTTTAAGCCCACTGAACTGAGAAGTTCAGCTATCGCAACGCATCCGCCACATGGTCACCGAACGCCCTCACTTTGGCCGAATGTTTGCGTGCTGCCGGACTGACTAGATGAATCGGGATGGGCGCTACTTGCCAATCCGGCATAAGGACTTGTACCTCCCCGCTGCGCCGCAGATCATCAAACAGCCAGTCCGGCAGGTAGCCAATGCCCTGGCCATCCAGTACGGATGCACGCAGTACCTCCGAACTGTTGGTCTGCAGCGGTCCCTGCACCCGCACCGAAACAGATGAACCGTCTGCGGTGCTGAACTCCCAGTTATTGCGGGCGCGCAGCTCTGTGTAAACGATGCAAGGGTGTTGAAGCAAGTCTTGGGGAATGCGCGGCCAGTGCTCCTTCTTTCCCAAAGCTTTTAGGTACTTTTTCCCGGCGACTAACAACCGCTGAGACGTGGCTATGCGCCTTGCAATGAGCGAACTGTCCGGCAGTGGCCCGTTCCGAACAGCTACATCGATGCCTTGTTCCACCAGGTCCACAAAGCCATCGTCGAGTTTCAGGTCCACGATCACATCGGGGTGTTTGCGCATGAAGGATTGAACATGCGGTAACAGCACGCGCAGCCCGTAGCCCACGCTAGTTGCCACCCGCAAAGGGCCTGAGAGCATTCGTTCTCCATGGCGCAGTTGGGCCTCTGCTTCGCCAATCTCGCCCACCAATCTGCGAGCCTCTTCAAAGTAGCGAAGCCCGTCGTCGGTGGGGGTTAGCGCCCGCGTAGTGCGTGAGAGCAGACGAACACCCAGGTATTTTTCCAGTGCTGCGATCTGCTTGCTCACCGCACTCTGGGTGCTGGAGAGCTCACGCGCAACCGCAGAGAAGCTGCCGGTTTCCACCACCCGCACATAGGTTTGCATTGCTTGCAACCGGTCCATCGCACCCTCCAATTAATTCCAAAATGGAATGGATGTTAGTCATTTTTAATGACTTCTGCACTCAGGGGAATAGGTTCACAGTTCAACCCATCAACAACCCGTCTTGAAAGGACACATGATGAAAACCGTATCCGTACCCAGCTATGACAGCGTTTCCCCTGGCAACCAGGCCATCTTCGATAACCTGAAGAAGGCTCTGGGATTTGTGCCCAACCTGTATGCCACCTTTGCGCACTCCGAAACTGCATTGCCCAACTACCTCGCGTTTCAAAATGCCAAGGGTTCGCTCTCAGCCAAAGCACGCGAAGTAATCAATCTTGCCGTCAGCGAAGTCAACCAGTGTCAGTATTGCCTGGCCGCCCACACGGCACTTGGACAGATGGTCGGGTTCACCCCGGAACAAATTTTGGACGTGCGCGGCGGTACCGCACCGTTCGATGGCCGTCTGGATGCCTTGGCTCGCCTGGTACGCAACGTGGCGCTTTCACGGGGCCACGCAGACAACAAGGTGCTGCAAGCATTTTTTGCAGCCGGCTGGACTGAGGGCAATCTCGTGGATGTGATGCTTGTGATTGGCGACAAGACCGTCAGCAACTACCTGCACAGCACCACCAAGATTCCTGTGGACTTCCCTGCAGCAGTGGCTTTGGCTGACGCTCGCGAGCTTGCCACAGCATGATTGCCGACCGCCGCCTGCTACTGGGCGTTGCCGTGGGGCTGGTGGCGGCCAGCATCGGTGCGCTTTACACCGTGTTCGCGCGCTGGGGCATTGGCCACGGCATGCAATCGACTGACATGACCTTCCTGCGATTTGCGGTTGCCGGCGTGGTCACATTGCCCGTGCTAGTGCGTGTGGTGGGGCTTGATACCTCCGCATTTTTAGCTAAATGGCGAGCGTGGTTTGCAGTCTCTCTGCTGGCCGGGCCGCTTTTTGGCCTGCTGATGTTTACCGCTTTGCAGTGGGCACCGGCCAGCCATGCAGCGGTGTTCCCCTTTACCGCCATGAGTGTGATGGGCACGCTGATGTCAGCCATTTTCCTTGGCGACCGTTTAACGCTTCGCAAAATCAGTGGCATTGCGGTCGTCATTGCCGGTCTCGTCATCCTCTCGGGTCTGGAATTGGCCAGCATGACAGGCAAAGCACTGGTCGGCGACGCACTCTTCATTGCTGCCGGGACGCTGTGGGCAGGCTTTGGGATCGTGATGCGTAAGAACCAACTTAACCCCTTGACGGCAACGTCTGTCATTTCGTTTTCGGCACTCGCCACCTATGTGCCGATCTACCTGGGGTTTGTGGGGCTGGAACGTTTGTTAACCACAGCAACTCCTGTGCTGTGGACAGAGTTGCTCATACAGGGTTTGATAGCCGGGGTTGGAACCTTGTATACCTACTCCAAGATGGTGGCCCTCTTAGGCCCAGCGCGTGCGGCGATATTCCCGGCGCTGGCGCCCGGCATTGCCGCGCTGCTGGCCTGGCCATTGCTTGATCACGTACCGACGAGCATCGAATTGATGGGGCTATTCGTATCTATCGTTGGGCTGCTCTGGACGGTGACTGGCGCACCCGTTGGGCCGCTCCCAGTGCGTGCAACCATGGCCGGGACTTCGACAAACCTCCTTAAACTTTCCGAAAGAACCACATGAACACCTTGAAATCTCAGCTCTCCGAGTACCAGGCCGGCTTTAAACAACGTGTAGCGCCCGAGCGGGTTGCGATGATGGAAGCTGCCACCGCACAACTGCGCGCCAGCGGAATTGAAGACACAGCGTTGCGGTTGGGAACGCCCGTACCCAACGTGTTTCTGACAGATGCATTGGGAAATACAGTGGGTTTGAAGAGCATGCACGGTGGAAAGACCACGGTCATCATCTTCTACCGGGGCGGGTGGTGCCCCTACTGCAATCTGGAACTGCGTGAATGGCAGCGTTTGCTACCAGAGCTTCAGTCCGCTGGGGGGCAACTAATTGCCATTTCCCCACAGTTGCCCGACAACAGCTTGAACACTTCGCAGAAAATTGAACTGGCCTATCCGGTGCTCAGCGACTCTTCACTCGCCGCCGCCAACGCCTTTGGCATCGCGTTTGAGCTGCCACCAGAATTGATTGAGCTGTACAGCAAAGTAGGCAACGACCTGCCAACTCTGAACGGCAACGGTCAATGGGTGCTGCCCATTCCTGCGACTTTTGTTTTCGACGCCGAGGGTAACCTGGTGTTTCGACATGTTGAGTCGGACTACCGGCAGCGGGCCGAACCAGCACAGGTTATAGAACTGCTACTAACTTTATAGTGGTCTACGCACTGGAGTTGTAGAAAATGAACCGGCCAGGGACCGCATTTGAAATGCTCTGTCCCAACAGCCGCTTCTGGCCAGGTGCCGCCATTGGAATCCCTCACTCTATTGTTGTCATTGAGTGAACCGAATTCTCAATACCGGTCGCCCTAGAATGCCTTGACATAACACCCGGCTCCACGCCCAAAGATAATCCATGTCACCAACTCATGATTTGGTTACGCCAGAACTACTTTTGACTCGACTGGATGCAATTGCAGATCGGCTGCGTGACAGTGGCCATGCGATGGGTCTTCTGGGTCTAGGATCCGTAGGGAATGAGCGCATGCGCCTTGACAATTATTCGGACCTTGACTTCTTTGTCATGGTTGAAGTTGGGTACAAAAAGCGCTACATCGAGCAACTGGACTGGCTCGAGGCCGCACACCCGCTGGCTTGGCATTTCCAGAATACGGTGGACGGTCATAAGGCACTGATGACAGATGGTGTCTTCTGTGAATTCGCTGTATTTGAACCAAACGAGTTGAAACGAATTCCCTATTCTCCGGGGCAGTGGATCTGGCGCCGGGATGACCTGTCTCCAGACCTTTCGCAGCCACAAATACCTCCTCCCTCGCCGTCATTACCAAACGAAACCTGGATAGTCGGCGAGGCGCTCAGCTGTGTGTTTGTAGGGCTGCAACGTTGGCATCGAGGTGAAAAGCTTTCCGCAGCGCGGTTCGTACAAAGTCATGCGCTGGACCGACTAATCGAACTTGACGCACTTCGCGAAGCCATCGCGGATCATGAAGTGCCTGCTGATCCGTTTAACCGTGAACGACGTTTGGAAAGGCGTCAACCGGAACTCGCACGCGAGTTGCCAACATTAATACCCGGCTATGCACAAACGCCACAAGCGGCTCTGGCCATATTGGCTGCTTTGGAGCGTCGTCGTGCCAATATGAATCCTGCAATCGTGGAACGCATACGGGAGTTGGCTTCTTTGTTTTGATGCACCGTTTTCCTAGTGCTATCAATGGCTCGTTCCCATCCATGAATTGGTCTACCGATTAGCCGGCGTTCGTGACTGTCAGGTTTCCCATACACGACTTATAAAAGCGTGGCATGGTTGGCCGCAGTGCGTCTGAAACGGTCGCCTTTCCGGGGAAATGTGCAACAACCTGGCGAATGACTCTTTCAGGCCCAAAGCCGGTCTACACGACAGTCCGGTATCGGGTAGCCCAGTCCTTCGCAGTACAGAAGCCGTTCATGGCATTGGGCAACGTGCCCATTGCCGACGGTGGCCATAATCGGAAGCGACCATTCGCCAAGAATGCGGAGATTGGGGAAACGGCAGTTCGTTATGCATTGGTGCCATTTTTCCTGAACTTCGGCTTTGCAACGGAGGACTTGGTTAACTGACATTTCGCGAAGGGTTGGCAGGATTCAACCGCCGAAATCCGTGATGATAATTTGCCTCTCCGGTCAAGTAGCCGCTGGTATTTGAGAAACCACCCGATTGCGACCAGTGCCCTTAGCCTGATATAAATATGTGTCGGCGCGGCCGACTAGATCCATCACGGATTCGTCTTTCTCGCTTTCTAGGGAAGCCAAGCCGAAGCTTGCGGTAATCCTCAGCATATTGCCATTAAAGGGGATTTGCATCTCCTCAAGGTGGCCTCGCAGTTTTTCCATGACGGCATGAGCATCACTGCATTCTGTCTCTGGTAGCACGACCATGAATTCCTCACCGCCGTAGCGTGCAATCCAGTCAGATTTTCGCAGCGAGCGTCGTAAGGTCTGGCCAACTTCTGACAGGACGCGATCTCCAGCCAGATGCCCCCATTGGTCGTTAACTTTCTTGAAAAAATCAATGTCACAAATGGAGATACTCAGGTTTCGTCGGAAGCGCTTCGCCTGCTCGAGTGAAAGGGCAAGGTGCTCATCCATGTAGCGGCGGTTAAAGCAGCCGGTCAGCGGGTCTGTAATCGATAACTGCCGGATCTCCTCATTGGCTTTTTCGAGTTCCTCCGTGCGTTTAGTGACCCTTGATTCAAGGTCATCAGTGTATGAGCGGATTTCTTTGGCCATGTCATTGAACGAGTGCGCCAGTTGAGATACCTCGTCGTCGCCTTTTGTGTTGGCCAGTGCCGAGTAATCACCTGAACTAATTTGCTTCGCCTTTTGCACTAGTTCACGCAGCGGACGCACCACAGAGCGAAGGATATAAATCGAGGCTGCCGCCGTGAACAACAGAACCAGTAGCATCATCGGCAGCAATCCATAGACTCGTTGCTTGGCCGGCAAAGCAACCGAAGATAATGGCACAGTAACTCCGACGACCCAGTGACGGGACTGGCTGCCGGTCAACGCTGCAACCTTGACCTGACCTTGGAATTCGTACTTCCGCGACATCACGGCTTCGCCGGGTCGCGCGCCTAAGAGGTCTTCACTCAAGCTCGATAGTTTTAAAGAGGTCTGGGGAAGGTCGGCAAACTGGCGTGTTTTCGAGATCGCGGCGCTGGATTTTTCTGTCAGGTCATCGATCAATGCATAGCGCAAGGCGGGTTCGTAGTGAGCCAGCAGAACACCGTCCCGGTTTACCAGAAACGTTTGCATGCCTAGATTTTTGCTGCGACGAATGATCGTATCAATGGGTTCGGGATCAAGCTTAACCACCAGAACGCCGACAACCTTATTTTCGTTTGAGAGAATTGGTGAGGATAAATAGATGCCCGGCTTTTTTGAGGTGATGCCAACCGACCAGTCGCTCACATGATGTGTGCCCTGAATGGCGTCCTGAAAATAGGGCCGAATTGAATAATTCTCGCCAATGAAAGTTTTATCGGTCGATGCGACACATTCTCCTGAGTGGTTTAGCAGGAAAACTTCGGCAATGTTATTTGAAATCCCGGCCCAATGAGTCAGCCATTCACTTAGCTCAAGCCGAGTCTCTACGTTCTTCAGATCCTTACGAAAGACGCCTCGCAACTCGGTGCTGACCACAGAGTATCGAGTGATGTTGCTGTGGCTGACAATGAAGGCATCAATCTCATTCGCAATCTCCTTCGAGTAGCTTTGCATTCGGCGATATTCCGCATCGATTGCTGCCGAATGCTCGCGCTCATAGAGATAGGCGGACAGCAGAACCGACGGCAGCAGTACCAAAAGCACAACGGCCAGCGCAAGCTTGAAAGTTAGGGACTTCAGAATCATGGAGTCATTATCGGCGGTAGGCCTTATCTGGAAAAAGTCCGAGCGGCAGGTCATAGCCGATGGCCGGTGCAGCGATCCTTGAAATTGAAGCCACATTGCTGACGGCGGTCAGGCTGCAGGGGTGAATGTCGGGTCTGGAGCAAGCATTTCGGGCAGACTTATGGCAGCTCCCGCCACGCTGCCGACCGACAATTCAACTACTTGAAATTCGTCAACGAATGACCGCTGCCGAGTTTTTGACTCTTCCAGCGAAGGTCGGCTTCCGGCGAACACCAAAGTCGGCTTTCCTCAATCCGTTGTATATCGCTTGGTCCCGGTCTACAGCCGGTATGCGTCTGAATCGGGCGTAATCACCCCGATCAAGCGCAGCCGGTCGATTTGGGCGGGTGGCCGCATAGGCCTCAAATGGCTATTTTTGTTGATCAAGTTGCCGCAGTTTCACCAAGTTCAGCAAAGTTGCTGATTTGGAC
>CAJAVE010000363.1 GCA_903945325.1 uncultured beta proteobacterium
CCAGCCTTTTTAAGGGCATCAAGGTTTGTGGCCGTGCCGGGTGGTACGCTGCCAAGGACCACGAACAATGTAGAGAAATCCAGTTTGCCAACGGCAGCTCCAACAATTGGCATGATCAGATCGGACACGATCGAGTCTACGATTTTACCGAACGCGCCGCCGATGATGACGCCCACTGCCAAGTCAATGACATTGCCTTTGATGGCAAAATCTTTGAATTCTTGAATCATTCCCATTGTTTAACACTCCAAATTAGGATTAGAAAGCGGTATTGCAGACGCGATTGTCTGCAATCAGATGATTTGATGGGGAGTATTTTCCGCAAATATGTCGTTTTTTTTCGAAGTAGTTAACAGTTTGGAATGAATTTGTACACACTTCGTGTCCGTGTTGGCGTTGCATGATCGACGAAAAGTGCCGATGCGTGTCAGCTACAATCGGCGGCTTCCCTAGTCTAGTAGTCATGTTCATTGAGGATTCTCATGAGTGAAACCCTTGTCGATACCCAAAAAATCGACTCCAGCAAGCGAACCTGGTTGATTGCATCTAGCTGCGCAGGCGCCGTTGGCGTCGGTGTCGCTGCTGTTCCTTTTGTCAGCACGTTCCAACCCTCTGAGCGAGCTAAAGCGGCCGGTGCTGCTGTGGAAGTGGATGTTGCTGGCCTCAAGCCTGGCGAAAAAATGACCGTTGAATGGCGCGGCAAGCCGGTTTGGATCGTTCGTCGCACTCCCGAGCAGTTGGCGAGTCTGTCCAAAGTCACCGGACAGTTGGCAGATCCCAATTCAAAGCGAAAGCCTGAAGAGTTCACGCCTGAGTACGCACGCAATGAGGGACGTTCGATCAAACCTGAATTCTTTATTGGTGTGGGCATTTGTACCCACCTGGGCTGTTCTCCGTCGGACAAGTTCCAACCAGGTCCGCAACCCTCGTTGCCTGACGACTGGCAAGGAGGGTTCTTGTGTCCCTGCCATGGCTCAACTTTTGACTTTGCCGGACGTGTTTTCAAGAACAAACCTGCGCCAGACAACCTCGAAGTGCCGCCCCACATGTACCTGTCTGACAGCAAGTTGCTGATCGGCGAAGACAAGAAAGCCTGAGGAACTAGAACATGGCTGATTTCAAGGAAATTTCCCCCAACGCTTCGGCGGGTGCGAAGCTTACCAACTGGTTTGAAAATCGTTTACCCACTGCATTCGACATGTACAAAGTGCACATGTCGGAGTATTACGCGCCCAAGAACTTCAACTTCTGGTACATTTTTGGCTCACTGGCCATGCTCGTTCTGGTGATCCAGATCGTGACCGGTATTTTCCTGGTCATGCATTACAAGCCAGACGCCGCTTTGGCCTTCGGCTCAGTCGAGTACATCATGCGCGACGTGCCTTGGGGTTGGTTGATCCGCTACATGCATTCAACCGGTGCGTCGGCATTCTTTGTCGTGGTGTATCTACATATGTTCCGTGGCCTGCTCTACGGAAGCTACCGCAAACCGCGCGAGTTGGTTTGGTTGTTTGGCTGCGCCATTTTTCTGGCTCTCATGGCCGAAGCTTTCATGGGGTACCTGTTGCCTTGGGGGCAAATGAGTTATTGGGGTGCGCAGGTTATTGTTAACCTGTTTGCCGCCGTGCCTTTTGTCGGACCTGACTTGGCATTGCTGATCCGCGGCGATTACGTTGTGGGTGACGCTACGTTGAATCGTTTCTTCAGCTTTCACGTGATAGCCGTGCCATTGGTACTGTTGGGCTTGGTGGTCGCACACTTGATGGCTCTGCACGACGTGGGCTCCAACAACCCAGACGGTATTGAAATCAAAGCCACCAGGGGACCCACAGGGATTCCGCTCGATGGCATTCCTTTTCACCCCTACTACACCGTGCACGACATTTTTGCTGTCTGCATGTTCCTGCTGGTGTTCTCTGCCGTAATCTTCTTTGCGCCTGAGTTTGGTGGCTACTTTCTGGAATACAACAACTTTATTCCGGCTGATCCGTTGAAGACACCGCTGCATATTGCTCCCGTGTGGTACTTCACCCCGTTTTACTCGATGCTGCGAGCTATCACTGACGAGATGATCCTTGTTCTGATCGCCTGCGTTGTCGGTGGCGCCGTTCTGGGTGTTACAAAGTTCAAGCTGCCTGCCATCTTCAAAGTCGTCATTCTTGGTGCTGCTGCTGTGGTAGTGGCCATGATGTTGTCCATCGATGCCAAATTCTGGGGTGTCGTGGCAATGGGTGGTGCCGTTGTGATTCTGTTCTTCCTGCCATGGCTGGATAACTGCGCGGTCAAGTCCATTCGTTACCGTCCGGACTGGCACAAATACTTGTACGCTGTTTTCGTGGTCAACTTCGTGATTCTTGCGTACCTCGGTACACAGCCTCCGTCCGCTCTCGGTGAGCGCGTGTCGCAAGTGGGAACCTTGTTTTACTTTGGCTTTTTCTTGCTAATGCCATGGTGGAGTCGTATGGGTGAGGCCAAAACGGTCCCGACCCGTGTCAATTTCGCTGCCCATTAAGTCGGAGAATAAGCAAATGAAAAAAGTACTATTGACTTTGTTGACGGCTGTGGGCTTCCTGGTAGGCGCCCAGGCCAATACCGGCGGTATAGTCTGGGACAAAGCGCCTGACCGCACCAATGACCTAGCCGCTTTGCAAAATGGCGCTAAGATTTTTGTCAATTACTGTCTGAATTGCCACTCGGCAGCGTTCATGCGTTTCAATCGATTGAAAGACATTGGACTCACGGACCAACAGATCAAAGACAATTTGTTGTTCACGACTGAAAAAGTCGGTGAAACCATGAAGTCCTCCATTGATCCCCGCCAAGCCAAAGACTGGTTTGGGGCAAACCCTCCTGACTTGACCGTTATTGCACGGTCGCGTTCTGCGCAAGGGCAGGGTACTGGCGCAGACTACCTCTACACCTACATGCGCACTTTCTATCCCGACGATACGAAAGCGACTGGGTGGAACAATTTGGCTTTCCCAAATATTGCAATGCCCCACGCATTGTGGGAGCTTCAGGGTAAACGTGTGCCGGTATACGAGACCGTTACCGAGCATGGCCACGAAGCCCAAGTATTCAAGGGATGGGATCAACTCACACCCGGCACACTTGCTCCAGAGCAGTATGACCAAGCCGTCGGTGATTTGGTCAGCTACCTGCAATGGATGGCTGAGCCAGCCAAAAATACCCGCGTTCGTGTCGGTTTTGGTGTCATGTTGTTCCTGCTTATCATGACGTTTTTCGCTTGGCGACTCAACGCGGCATTCTGGAAAGAAGTCAAGTAACACGGATATCAGCCAATTGAATTGCATCCTTTCTGGTGCAGTTCGATGGTTCCAGAGTGGGTTAGCTTTTGCAACCCACTCTTTTTAATTTTTAGGAGTCAATCGCCATGATGGTGCTGTATTCAGGAACAACCTGCCCCTTTTCTCACCGTTGCCGCTTTGTCCTGTTCGAAAAGGGCATGGATTTCGAAATCCGCGATGTCGACTTGTACAACAAGCCCGAAGACATCAATGTCATGAACCCCTATGGACAAGTGCCCATTCTGGTTGAACGCGACCTCATCCTGTATGAGTCCAATATCATCAATGAATATATTGACGAACGCTTTCCCCATCCTCAACTCATGCCCGGCGACCCAGTAGATCGGGCGCGTGTTCGCCTGTTTTTGCTCAATTTCGAGAAAGAACTCTTTGTGCATGTTTCAACACTCGAAGCCCGCAATTCCAGAGGCAACGAAAAAGCATTGGAGAAAGCTCGAGCGCACATTCGTGATCGTTTGACCCAGTTGGCACCGGTGTTCCTGAAAAATAAATATATGTTGGGCGACAATTTCTCGATGCTCGACGTTGCCATTGCCCCATTGCTTTGGCGCCTTGATTTTTACGGTATCGACCTTAGCAAAAACGCAGCACCGCTACTGAAGTATGCCGAGCGCATTTTCTCTCGCCCCGCGTATATTGAAGCGTTGACACCGTCTGAAAAAGTGATGCGCAAGTAATTTTGACGTTTGTTGACATGCTAGACGCTGCAGACACCAGCTCCACACGACCCTACCTGATCCGTGCGCTCTATGAATGGTGCACGGACAACGGGCTCACTCCATTTATCGCAGTGTTGGTCGACGAAACAGTTCGTGTTCCAAATGAATATGTGAAGGACGGCGAGATCGTGCTCAATATAAGCTTTGACGCAACTAGTTCCCTGAATATGGGAAATGAGTTCATCGAGTTTAAAGGCCGATTTGGCGGTGTTGCTAGGGATATATTTGTACCAGTTAACCGAGTAGTCGCCATCTATGCACGCGAAAATGGTCAAGGTATGGCGTTTCCCATGCTGGCAAGTTCCGGTGACCTGAATGAAGTGCTAACCACTGGCAATAATAAACCGGCAGCTCTAGCGCGTGTGCCGGATACATCCACAGGAGCGGAGCCACCCGTCACCCCTCGCCCTTCAGGTGGTGGCAAACCATCTCTTACGCGGGTGAAATAATAGACCCTAGTAGTCTCTATTTTTTGCTTATGGGCTGATGTAGAATACGAGACGTGCCGATTTAGCTCAGTTGGTAGAGCAACCGCCTTGTAAGCGGTAGGTCATCAGTTCGAATCCGATAATCGGCACCATAACCCTCAGAAGCCTTTTAAGTCAACGACTTAAAAGGCTTTTGTCTTTTGCGGGGTATCCACTTAGGGTATCCATGGCTTCCAAACCATCACGGCTTTCAAAAAATCAGCACGGCACATACTGTCTGCGCTGGATCGTTCCTGCTCGCTACCGTGACAGCAATGGCAAGCCGCGTGAACTGCGCTTCTCCTTGCGCACCAACGATACTGTGCGTGCGCGGATCCTCGCGCTTGTATTCATCCTGGCACTTGAACGCCTGCATGCTATGACCCAACATGTTGATCGCAGAAAGCCAATTGCTCCATGGAAATTGGAAACGGGAGAACTGAAGGTAGAGGTACCATTCCCTGAACAAATCTGGAAAAATCATGACTTCTAATGCATCCCCACCCAAAGTTGCGCTAGTCATAGGTGCCGGCGACTCCACTGGCGGTGCCATCGCCAGGCGTTTTGCCAAAGAAGGCTACATCGCCTGCGTGACACGTCGCAGCGCCGACAAACTGCAGCCGCTGGTGGACAGCATCCGCGCCCAGGGTGGCCAGGCCTTTGGCTACGCCAGCGATGCGCGCAAGGAAGAGGACGTGAAGGCGCTGTTTGAGCAAATCGAGGCCGAACACGGCCCGATCGAGGTGCTGGTTTTCAACATCGGCGCCAACGTGCCGTGCAGCATCCTGGAGGAGACGGCGCGCAAGTACTTCAAGATCTGGGAGATGGCCTGCTTCAGCGGCTTCCTCAATGCGCAAGCCGCTGCCCAACGCATGGTGGCGCGGGGGCGAGGCACAATCCTGTTCACCGGTGCCACGGCGGGCTTGCGGGGGTCGGCCAACTTTGCCGCCTTTGCCGGTGCCAAGCATGCGCTGCGGGCACTGGCGCAAAGCATGGCGCGTGAACTGGGGCCGCGCAACATCCACGTCGCCTATGTGGTGGTGGATGGCGCCATCGATACCGATTTCATCCGCTCCCAGTTTCCCGAACGCTATGCGCTGAAAGATCAGGACGGCATCCTCAACCCCGACCACATCGCCGAGAACTACTGGCACCTGCACAGCCAGCCGCGTGACGCCTGGACGTTTGAGCTGGACCTGCGGCCGTATATGGAACGCTGGTAAGGTGAGCATTTAAGCAATATTGGCCTGTAGAGCCCGTAATAATTGCGCGAGCAGCTATTAATATGATAGCATCTATCGAATCAAATACCGCAGTGGTGCTTGGTCTTCGGCCCATTCAGGGGCCTTTTTCATCACGCTTTGGTAGGTTTCGGAAGTCTCAAACGCTGTCAGCCAGCGCTGCAACCCAGGCCACGCCTGGCTGGTAAACCAGGGTATGTCGGTGTGCGCGAACTGTCGAACAAACGGGGCGATGGCCGCATCGGCCAAACCAAAAACTTGCCCATGCAGAAACGGTTTGCCCTCTAGACGGTTGCTAAGTTGATGCAGGAAAGGAACTCCCATGTCACGGTGGGCCAGTCCAGCTGGCAGGGCGTACCGCGAGGGGTATTTGTAACGGTCAAGCTTGGCCTTGAAGTCGCCATCGTTCTGTGCAATCAGGGTCATGGACTGCTTCATGTCCGCAGTGGAGGTCGGTAACCATTGCTGCGGATCATGGCGTCTCAAAGCCCACAGCATGATGTCCAGGCTTTGTTCCAGTACCTTTCCATCAGCCAACACCAGAACCGGCACCGTGCCTTTGGGTGAGGCCTGCAGCAGCGCTTGCGGTTTGCGCGCCAGAACCACTTCGCGCAATTCGCACACCGTGCCACTGGCGAGCAAGGCCAGCCGCGCACGCATGGCGTAAGGGCAGCGCCGGAATGAATACAGAATGGGCAGCGGCGGGCTATGCACCGCTGTGTACCTTGGCCCGCTCCCACTGGCGCTGCCGTTCGCGGGCGCCGCTCTTTTGCGCCTCCGTGGTCTTGGAATGGCAGCGCGGGCAGCTGACGCCGGCCTCATACAGGCGTGACGCCTGTGCACCGTCTGCCAGCGGCATGCGGCAGGCGCGGCACAGCGCGTGGTCGCCGGGCACCAGGCCGTGGCCCACCGAGACGCGCTCGTCAAACACAAAACACTCGCCAGCCCACAGGCTTTGCTCCGGTGGCACGGTCTCCAGGTATTTGAGGATGCCGCCTTCCAGGTGATAGACCTCGTCATAGCCCAGTGAGCGCATCCAGGCGGTGGACTTTTCGCAGCGGATTCCTCCCGTGCAAAACATGGCGACCCTGGGTTTCTTGCCGGTCGCAGTCTGTAACTGGGGTGCCTGCTCTGTCCATGCTGGTAATTCGGAAAACATGCGGATGTGCGGGTCTATTGCTCCGGTGAACGTGCCCAGGGCCACTTCGTAATCATTGCGCGTGTCTATCAGCACCATATCGGGGTCTGCGATCAACGCATTCCAGTCTTCAGGCTTAACGTAGGTGCCTGCCATGCGTGTGGGGTCCGTGCCAGGCACGCCCATCGTGACGATCTCGCGCTTGAGGCGCACCTTCATGCGATGGAACGGCGGCCTGTTGGCAAACGACTCCTTGTGTTGCAAGTCGGCCAGCAAGGGGTCCTGGCGCAGATAGGCCAGCACGGCATGCACATCACCGGGCGCGCCCGCGATGGTGCTGTTGATGCCCTCAGGCGCCAGCAGAATGATGCCCTTGACATTGTGTTGCTCGCAGAACGCCAATAGGGGTGCCCGACGTTCGGCATAGTCCGGAAGCGCGACGAATTTGTAGAAGGCGGCGGTGAGGTAGGGGTGGTCTGGCATGGTTTCATTGTGCCCTTGCATCCAAACCCTAGCAGGGCCAGGTAGATCCATGTTCGGGCACCATCGCGCGCCAGCCCAAGTCGTGTTCTATGCGGCCCCGCAAGGCGTCTGACGCGGACAGGTCGCCATGCACCACATACACCTGGTCCGGTCGGTTGGGCATACTGCGCAACCATTGCAGCAGTTGGCCCGCATCGGCGTGGGCGGAGGCTGAATGTAGCTGCACAATTTCTGCGTTGACTTCCACATCGCGCCCGTGGATACGCACGAACTTGGCGCCGCTGGCAAGCGTGGCGCCGCGTGTGCCGGGGGCCTGGTAGCCGGTCAGGATGATCATGTTGCGGTGGTTGCCTGCGCGGTGTTCCAGGTGGTGGAGCACACGTCCGCCGGTGGCCATGCCGCTTGCCGACAGGATGACCATGGGGCCGTGGCGCGAAGCCAAAGCCTTGGATTCGTCGGTGCTGTTGATCATGGTGGCGCAATGGGTCATGGCGCGGGTCTCTCGCGCGTCCAGTCGGTGTTCGCCGTGGTGTGTTTCAAACAGGTGGGTGGTGTGAACGGCCATGGGGCTGTCCAGAAAGATGGGAAGGGCGTGGGGAATCTGGCCGCTTGCTTTGAGCTGGGCTATGGCGTGTAAAACGGCCTGTGCCCTGCCCACCGCGAACACTGGCACAACGGCCACACCTCCGCGTGCGGCGAGCCGGTGCAGTGCCGGGCCCAGTTCAGCGGCCAGGTTCTCTACCGGGTGCTGGCGGTCGCCGTAGGTGGATTCAATCAGCACGGTGTCAGCCGCCGGCGGTTTGTCAGGCGGGAACATGATGGAGTCGTCCGGGCGGCCCAGATCACCCGAGAACAGAATGCTCTTGCCCGCCACCTCCAGCAGCACGCTGGACGCTCCCAGAATGTGGCCGGCGCCGCTCAAGGTGACTCTCCAACCCGCAATGGGCTGGAAGGTGATCCCCAAATGCACTGCCTTGATGCGAGAGAGGCAATCCACCGCGTCCTGGCGGCTGTACAGGGGCAGGGCAGGCGTATGCTTGGACAGGCCGTGGCGGTTGGCAAAGGCGGCGTCTTCTTCCTGAATGTGACCGCTGTCGGGCAACAAGATTTTGCACAGGGCTTGTGTACCCGCCGAAGCGTAAACCGGCCCTGTGAACCCTTCCTTGATCAACAAAGGCAGGTAGCCGCTGTGGTCCAGGTGGGCGTGGGTCAGCACGACGGCGTCCACCGCATCGGGCGCGATGGGCAATGGCGTCCAGTTGCGCAGGCGCAGCTGCTTGTAGCCCTGGAACAGGCCGCAGTCGATCAACAGGCTGTGGCCGTCGTGTCGGACCAGGTATTTGGAGCCGGTAACGGTATTAGCTCCGCCCAGAAATGTGATGTTGACGCCCATGCCATGCCTCCTTGAAATAAAAAATGCCGCCAAGTCCTTTATAGACCGGGCGGCATGGTTTGGCAGCAACTATGCGCCAAGTTTGACGAGAATCAACTGAAGAAGCTTTTCAGCCGGTCGGTCCAACTGTCGCCCGAGGGCGAGTGCTTGTTGCCGCCCTTTTTCAGCGACTCGTCGAGTTCGCGCAGCAAGCGGCGCTGGTGCTCGCTCAGCTTGACCGGCGTCTCCACCGCAATGTGGCAGTACAGGTCACCGGGGTAGCTGGCGCGCACACCCTTGATGCCCTTGCCGCGCAGGCGAAACTGCTTGCCGGTTTGCGTGCCTTCGGGGATGTCGATTGCGGCTTTGCCAGCCAGCGTGGGCACATCAATCTCACCGCCCAGCGCGGCGGTTGCCATGCTGATGGGGACCGAGCAGTGCAGGTCGTCGCCCTCGCGCTCAAAGATGTCGTGCTTTTTGAGGCGAATCTCGATGTAGAGGTCACCCGCTGGCCCACCGTTGGTTCCGGGTTCGCCGTTGCCCGTGCTGCGGATGCGCATGCCGCCGTCAATACCGGCGGGAATTTTGACTTCCAGGGTTTTCTGCTTCTTGACCTTGCCTTGCCCGTGACAGGCGATGCAGGGCTCTGGAATGACTTTGCCGGTGCCGCGGCAGGTGGGGCAGGTTTGCTGGACGCTGAAAAAACCCTGTCTCATTTGTACCGAGCCCGAGCCACTGCAGGTGCCGCAGGTCTTGACCTGGGTGCCAGGCTTGGCACCGTTGCCTTTACAGACCTCGCAGGCGTCCCAGCTGGGGATGCGGATTTGTGCGTCTTTGCCGCGTGCCGCTTCTTCCAGCGTCACTTCCATCGCATAGCTGAGGTCGCTACCGCGAAACACCTGGCGCCCGCCAGCGCCGCCGGGGCGGCCGCGTTGCTGGCCAAACATGTCGCCAAAAATGTCGCCAAAGGCTTCAGCAAAACCGCCGTAGCCTTCACCACCGGGCCCGCGCATATTGGGGTCCACACCGGCGTGGCCATGCTGGTCGTAGGCTGCACGCTTTTGCGGGTCCGACAGCATCTCGTAGGCTTCTTTGGCTTCCTTGAATTTGTCTTCGGCCACCTTGCCGGAATCGCCCTGGTTGCGGTCAGGGTGGTGCTTCATCGCGAGCTTGCGATAAGACTTCTTGATGTCTTCGTCAGAGGCGTTTTTGGGAACACCCAGAATTTCGTAAAAGTCTCTTTTAGCCATGGTTGCCAGACAATGTTGGTCTCTAAATGGTTGCGCAAACTTGATGCAAAACGCCGCGCCGATGATTCTTGAGGAATCTTTCGGGCGCGGCGCGCCAAATCAGCACGCAGTGCGTGGTCTATTTAGCCTTTTTTGACTTCCTTGACTTCGGCGTCCACGACATTGTCGTCTGCTGCGTGGGAGGTTGATCCACCACCTGCCGCTTGAGGCTGCTCACCACCCGTGGGCTGTGCGCCACCTTCAGCAGCCTGCTTGGCCTGCAAATCGGCGTACATTTTTTCGCCCAGCTTCTGGCTGACCGTCATCAACGCGGTGTTCTTTTCGTCAATTGCGGCCTTGTCATCGCCCTTAATGGCTTCTTCCAGGTCCTTAATGGCGGCTTCGATCTTTTCCTTTTCGCCAGCGTCGATCTTGTCACCGTACTCGGTCAGGCTCTTCTTCACGCTGTGAATACTCGAATCGGCCTGGTTCTTGGTTTGAACCAATTCGACCTTCTTCTTGTCGTCAGCGGCATTGAGCTCGGCGTCTTTCACCATTTGCTGGATCTCGGCTTCGGACAAACCCGAGTTGGCCTTGATGGTGATTTTGTTTTCTTTGCCCGTACCTTTGTCCTTGGCACCGACGTGGAGGATGCCGTTGGCGTCGATGTCAAACGACACTTCGATCTGTGGCGTGCCACGGGCCGATGGCGGGATGCCTTCGAGGTTGAACTCGCCCAGCATCTTGTTGCCAACAGCAATTTCACGTTCACCCTGGAACACCTTGATGGTCACGGCAGGCTGATTGTCTTCCGCTGTCGAGAACGTTTGCGCAAACTTGGTCGGGATGGTGGTGTTTTTGGTGATCATCTTGGTCATCACGCCACCCATGGTTTCGATACCCAATGACAGAGGTGTCACGTCGAGCAGCAAAACGTCCTTGCGGTCACCTGACAAAACCTGGCCTTGAATGGCAGCGCCAACGGCTACGGCTTCATCGGGGTTCACGTCCTTGCGCGGCTCCTTGCCGAACAGCTCTTTGACCTTTTCCTGCACCTTGGGCATCCGGGTCATGCCGCCAACCAGAATCACGTCATGGATGTCTGACACTTTGACGCCTGCGTCCTTGATGGCGGTGCGGCAGGGGGCAATAGTGCGTTCGATCAACTCTTCGACCAGGCTTTCCAGTTTGGCGCGGGTCAGCTTGATGTTCAGGTGCTTGGGGCCGGATGCATCGGCTGTCACGTAGGGCAGGTTGATGTCGGTCTGGGCACTGCTGGAAAGTTCGATCTTTGCTTTTTCAGCGGCTTCCTTCAAACGCTGTAGGGCCAGCACATCCTTGCCCAGATCAACGCCTTGCTCTTTCTTGAACTCGGCAATAATGAAGTCGATGATGCGCTGGTCAAAATCCTCTCCGCCCAGAAAGGTATCGCCGTTGGTGGACAGCACTTCGAACTGCTTTTCGCCATCGACGTCGGCGATCTCGATGATGGACACGTCAAATGTGCCGCCACCGAGGTCATACACCGCGATCTTGCGGTCGCCCTTTTCGTTTTTGTCCAGGCCAAAGGCCAAGGCAGCAGCAGTAGGCTCGTTGATGATGCGCTTGACATCCAGGCCAGCAATACGGCCTGCGTCTTTGGTGGCCTGGCGCTGTGCGTCGTTGAAGTAGGCAGGCACCGTGATCACGGCGTCGGTCACTTCCTCACCGAGGTAGTCTTCGGCGGTCTTCTTCATCTTGCGCAAAATATCGGCGCTGACCTGCTGGGGTGCCATGCGGTTGCCACGCACTTCGACCCAGGCGTCGCCATTGTCGGCGGCGGCAATTTTGTAGGGCATCAGGTCGATGTCCTTCTGCACTTCCTTCTCCGAAAACTTGCGGCCGATCAGGCGCTTCACCGCGTACAGCGTGTTCTTGGGGTTGGTAACCGACTGGCGCTTCGCGGATGCGCCGACCAAGACTTCGCCGTCTTCCTGGTACGCAATGATGGACGGTGTGGTGCGCGCGCCTTCCGCGTTTTCAATCACCTTGGGCGTGTTGCCCTCCATGATGGCAACGCAGCTGTTGGTAGTTCCCAAGTCAATACCGATGATTCTTCCCATGATGTACTCCTAAAGTCAGTTGAGGACAGAGCTGAAGGTCAGTCCCGCAAGGTTGTTCAATTCAAAATTCAGATGAGGGTCAATTGAAGCCTGATTTTCAGATTTCAAGTGCCTAAAAAGTTTGCATGACCGATTACTTGGGTGCAGAAACGGTGACCAGGGCCGGGCGCAACACGCGGTCCGCAATCGAATAGCCTTTTTGCAACAAACCGACAACGGTATTGGCTTCCTGCTCAGACGGTACAACGCTGATAGCCTGGTGCTGGTGGGGGTCAAACTTGGTTCCCGGCGTGGGCGCAATGGCCAGAACCTTGTTTCGTTCAAGAGCTGCAATCAGCTGCCGCAGTGTCGCCTGCGCGCCTTCGCGGATTTGCTCGACCGTGCCGTCCTTGATGGTCAAACCGGCTTCCAGGCTATCGGCGACCGGCAGAAGACTTTCGGCAAAACTTTCGACGGCAAATTTACGCGCTTTGGAAATTTCGTCTTCTGCGCGGCGGCGGGCATTTTCGGCATCCGCCTTGGCACGCAAGTATTGGTCCGCTAAATCACCACTTTTGGCTTGCAGTGCTGCCAGTTCGGCCTGCACGTGTGCCAGCGAGTCTGTTTCAGAGAAACCTTGCGAGGCGACCATGTCCTCAGTGCTTTGGTAAGCGGCGTCAACTATGTCGGGATGGGGTGTAGGGGGCTTGTCAGACATGCTTTTGGAGTGAAGGGCGTCTTCGGGTTACAAATGGATGAGCCTAGTTGTGGGGGCGCATCATCACAATTCAAGAGGGAGATGCCAAGGCGAAGAAGCGGTTCGCGACTGGGGTGTGCGAGCCGTCTGAAAGCAAATCAACCCGAAGTACCCAGCAGTTCGACGTCAAATTTGAGGGTCGCATTTGGAGGGATAACACCTCCAGCACCGCGTGCGCCATAGCCCAATGCGGCGGGAATGATCAGCGTGCGTGCGCCGCCAACTTTCATACCGGCCACGCCCTCGTCCCAGCCGCGTATAACCATGCCAGCACCCAGATGGAACACAAACGGGTCGTTGCGGTCTTTGCTGGAATCAAACTTGGCACCTTGGGTGTTGTCGTTGTAGAGCCATCCGGTGTAGTGAACGGTAACGCTCTTTCCTTTGACTGCAACATCCCCGGTGCCTACGGTAGTGTCTTCGTATTGCAGGCCGCTGTCGGTTGTAGGCATGAAAAATCCTTTGTGAAATGCTGGCGGTTTGCGCCAATGAAAGCTGTGATAAGGCAAGCAGAAGCGGACCATCAGTACCGGGTAATTTCGGCACTACGCCACTTGTGCAAGGCGCAAATTATGCCGCAGACAAAAAAAGACAGGCTCTGCCTGTCTTTTGTGTCGCGGTTGGAATACCGGTAAAAGTCTGACTCAGATCGCCTTCTTGGCCTGACTGTTTGCCCATTTGCCAGCGAAGGCTTGCAAGTCACCCAGCCGCTTAAGCATGTCGGCCCCCAATGTCGTGACCGAATACCCGTCGCTGCCATGGGTCAGAAGGCCAGCTTCGCGCAGTTCTTTGATACGGGTGTTCAGAGTGTTAGGAGTGATGCCTCCGACACTATCTTGCAGCAGGCGAAAGGTCTGCGCATGGCCGTCTCGCAACGCCCACATGACCCGTATAGCGTAGCGCGACTCCAGCAAACTTAACAATTGGCCAATGGCCAATGACTCTTTAGCGCTCATTAACTTGTCCTCTCCTCGATTTGGTTTTATTGCGGCTCAACTGATGTCGCCGAAGCCGCAAGTCAAATTTGGTGTTGCACATGCGTATTGGTGAGGAACTATATCGCAGTTTTCTTCCTGCTACAAGTTTCATAGCTGTTTCTCGGACTTGCCCGTTGCTTGTCAGGCGGCGGTGGAGATGCTAAGGTTGCGCAAACGTTGTCGATTTACACAGTCATTTGGAGAGTTTCATGGTTTTCAATTTCGAGCAGGTTCACAACTACTATGAGCGCTTTGTATTTGAAGAGGTGGCTCGCCGGGCTGAAGGTTACCCGGCGTTTACTCTGGATATGCTCGGGGATGTGGCCTGTGTTGCCTTGAATCGCCTTCCTGCGCGCTACGTCCGGCACGATGTGGACATGATGTTTTACCTGACTGAACACGAACGCCATGCCATCGAGCAGTCTCTGGACGAAGCGCTCCAGTTCGCGTTTGGCTTTGTCTTGGAGCGAGTCAGTAAGTCGGCCCGCTAATTTACATCGGCACTTAAAAAGTCGCGCGAACCTGGCGTAGCAAGTCTGGTGTGATGCCCGGGGACACACCAAACCAGGCCTCAAAAGCCGGACGTGCCTGGTTGAGGAGCATGCCAAGGCCGTTGACCGTATCGTTGCCGTGTCGTCGTGCAGCGCTCAGGAGTGGTGTTTCCATGGGCACATAGATGATGTCCGATACCAGCGCGTCTAGGGATAATTGGTCCAGGCGTAAGTCCAGTGGCGCTTCACCCTGCATTCCCTGGTTGGTGGTGTTGACCAGCAGCGCAGCGCCGGCCAGGGCATCGTGGCGGTCTTCCCAGGCAATTGCGTTGACCGGGGCACCAAATTCCTGGGCCATATCGTGCGCCTTGGCCCAGCTGCGGTTCGTCAGCCGAATTTCACGTGCGCCTTGATCAATCAGGCTGACAATGACAGCCCGCGCCGCACCGCCTGCCCCGATCACGACTGCGGGCCCCGCATCAGCCTCCCAATGTGGCTGGGCATCTCGGAGACTCTCAATGTATCCAAATGCGTCGGTGTTGCGCCCCGTGAGCGACTGGTCTGCTTCCACCACGATGGTGTTGATGGCCCCAATGCGTGCGGCCAAATGGTCAACCCGGTCTACCAGGCGCAATGCCTCCACCTTGTGCGGGATCGTCAAATTGCAACCCGCAAACCCCAGCACCGGCAAGGCACGCAGGGCCTGTTCGAGGTTTTCAGGCTGAACCGGCAGCAACACGTAGGCACCTTTCAGGCCATGGTGTGCAATCCAGTGGTTGTGGATGACCGGTGAGCGCGAATGCGCCACCGGCCAACCCATGACCCCTGACAACTTGTAGGAAGCTTCTATTGCCATGGTGCGGGGTCCACAAATCCGCGCCGGGCCGCCCCAAGCAGATTTAACCCCCTCGGGGGGCAGTGACCCGCGCAGCGGTGGAGCGTGGGGGCCACCAATTTACAGGTTGTCAGTAAAGCTGCGCAGCTTGTCTGAGCGGCTTGGGTGCTTGAGTTTGCGTAGCGCCTTGGCTTCAATCTGGCGGATGCGTTCGCGCGTCACGTCAAACTGCTTGCCCACTTCCTCCAACGTGTGGTCGCTGGTCATCTCGATACCAAAGCGCATGCGCAGCACCTTGGCTTCACGCGGTGTCAGACTGTCCAGAATGTCTTTAACGACATCGCGCAGACCGGCCTGCATGGCGGCCTCCATGGGCGCGGTATTGGCCGCGTCCTCAATGAAGTCACCCAAGTGGGAGTCGTCATCGTCACCAATCGGTGTTTCCATCGAGATCGGCTCCTTGGCGATCTTCATGATTTTGCGGATCTTGTCTTCCGGAATCTCCATGCGCTCGGCCAATACGGACGCATCGGGCTCAAAACCAAACTCCTGCAAATGCTGGCGGCTGATGCGGTTCATCTTGTTGATGGTTTCGATCATGTGCACGGGGATGCGGATGGTGCGCGCCTGGTCTGCAATGCTTCGGGTAATGGCCTGCCGGATCCACCAGGTGGCGTACGTCGAAAACTTGTAGCCGCGGCGGTATTCGAACTTGTCCACTGCCTTCATCAGGCCGATGTTGCCTTCCTGAATCAGGTCGAGGAACTGTAGGCCGCGGTTGGTGTATTTCTTGGCGATGGAAATCACCAGACGCAAGTTGGCCTCGATCATTTCCTTCTTGGCCGCACGCGAGGAATACTCGCCTGCATTCATGCGCTTGTTGATGTCCTTGAGCTGGTCCAGCGGGACGACAACTTTGGCTTGCAGGTCGGTGAGCTTTTGCTGCAGGTCTTGCACGGGCGGAATGTTACGTCCCATGATGGCGGCCCACGACTTGCCCGATGCAGCTTGCTTCTCGATCCACTTCATGTTCAGCAACTGGGAGGCAACCTTATTGCCGTTCTTGTCGCGACCACTGAAGTCGGCAATGAAGTTCTCTTGTGGGTAGCCGCATTTGTCAACGATGATGCGGCGTAGTTCACGTTCTTTCTTGCGAATGTCGTCGACCTGGCCGCGTACCATGTCACACAACTTCTCAATGGCCTTGGCTGTGAAGCGGATGGACATCAACTCTTCACTCAATGCCTTTTGCGCAGTAACGTAGTGTGTCGTACCGTAGCCCTCTTTGTCGTACACCTTGTGTACTTTTTCGAACAGCTCGCGCAGGCGGTCAAAGCGCGATAGTGCTTCTTTCTTGAGTTCTTCGAGCTTTTTGGTCAGCGCCTTGGAGCCACCCTTGCCGTCGTCGTCGTCATCGGCGTCAAACTCGTCGAAATCCTCTTCAGCCACATAGTCGTCGGCTTCGTTGGGGTTAAAGAAACCATCCACGATGGTGGTTATGACAACTTTGCCTTCGCGAATGTCTTCACCCAGACGCAGAATTTCAGCGATGGTGGCGGGCGACGCACTGATGGCCTCCATCATCGCCATCAGACCGCCTTCGATGCGCTTGGCAATTTCGATTTCGCCTTCACGGGTCAGCAGTTCAACGGTGCCCATTTCGCGCATGTACATGCGCACGGGGTCGGTGGTGCGGCCAAATTCGCTGTCCACCGTGCTGAGGGCCGCTTCAGCTTCCTCTTCGGCTTCTTCTGCGGTGGCCGCGGTGGACACATTGTTGTTAAGCAACAGGGTTTCGGCATCCGGTGTCTGCTCATAAACCGCCACACCCATGTCGTTCAGCATGGAAATCACGACTTCCAGCGTTTCTGCGTCGACCAGTTTGTCGGGCAGGTGGTCGGAAATTTCGCCGTGCGTCAGGTAGCCGCGGGTCTTGCCCAGGGTGATCAGGGTTTTCAGGCGCTGGCGGCGCTTGGCGATGTCTTCTTCGGACAAAACGGTTTCATCCAGGCCAAACTCTTTCATCAAGGCGCGCTCTTTGGCCTTGCTGATCTTCATGCGAAGGGGCTTGACCTTTTCACCGGTGGCAGTGGTCACGACAGCGGGTTCACCAACCAGGTCCGCCTCAATGTCGGACATGTCCATGTCATCGCTACCGGCTTCTGCCGCAGCCTTGGGCTTGCGTCCGCGCTTTGCGCCAGTCTTTGCAGGTTCGCTGGACTCTGCTGCAGCGGCTTTTGGGGGGCGACCCGGTTTCTTTTTGGCTGTAGCGCCAGCCGCGAGCAGCGCATCGGCCGCTTCCTGCAATTGTTGGGCTTTGGATTTGACGACAGGGGGCTTGGATGCGGGCACGGGTTTGGCTTTCTTATCGGACTTGGGCGCGGGCTGGACAGGCTTGGCAGATTTTTGAGCAGGCATTTGAGTCCCTCAGATCATCAAAACAACAGGCGAACAGGGCGGGTGCCGTCTAACCCGCCGGAAAGCGGGAACAGTTGGCATGGTGGGGAAAAGTCTTTCCCAGTTGGCAAGATGGGAGGGCGAACATTTGGGGTGCAGTCCTTGCGGGAAGGTGGCCGGTTGTACGCTTGTCAACGATTGGCCTGGACCGGAGGTGCTGCTGTCGCTCTTGCCGAAACAACCCAGCATTATACCCGATTGCAGGGTCTCATGCAGTTCACGAAGCAGTCAATCAGCTCGCAGGCCGGATCGCAAGTTCCAATTGCTGGCGTCTGGAGTGCAGTTCACGATATCGAACCAGCGCGGCAGGGTCAATGGTGGAGTCTGCAATAGCCTGGGTCTCCTGCTCTTTGATGCGCTCTACCAGCATACGGTTGAGCAGGTCGCGCAACTCGACACCGGAGTCCGCAGAGGCTTCTGCAGCGACCCCGGCAGACAGTGCGGGATCTGCCATGAGGCGCACCGCCAATTCCTGGGCTTCCTGCTCCTGAAGCTCCTCGCAGAGCGCGCTCCAGACCAGTGGACCATGCTCATGCAATTGGCCTTCGAGCCAGGCGATCAGGGGGCCGTGGGGCGATGGCAACTCGCACAACAGGGCATGGTCTTCGTTGGTCAAGGTCTCCCACAGTTCGCTATGGCCCAGCAGGATGCGCACCGCGTGGTCGGCGCGTGTGGCCAGGGGGCCTCGCAGTGGCGGGCGAAAGATGCGCTTGCTCTCCCACTTCCCCTTGCCCTCCCATTTGCGCTTGCCCTTCCAACTGTCTCGGTTCGCGCCGTCGCCGGCGTGGCTCCAGGTGGCGCTGGGGCTTTGCTCGTCAAAATCATCGGGTTGCCAATCGCTGTGCCGCGCTGTCGATGGGGCGTGGCCTTTGGTACCCGCGTTGGCCCATAAGTTTCCCAGTTCCTGGCTCTGCAACTGCACCTGAGTCGCGATTTCACTGAGTAACTGGAGTTTCAGTGCGCCCTCAGGCAGCAGGTTCCACAGTGGCTTGGCATTGCTGGACATATGGGCTCGGCCCTCGGCGCTTTCCAGATCGCAGCCCTCGCGCGCTGCTTCAATCAGGAAGCGGCTCAGCGGCGTGGCATCGCTGACGTAGTGTGCAAAGGCGTCCTGGCCGTTGGCTCGGATGAAGCTGTCGGGATCATGTTCGGCTGGCAGGAACAAAAACTTGATGGAGCGCACGTCCGTTGCGTAGGGCAGGGCGGCGTCCAGCGCCTTGCGCGCGGCACGTCGCCCGGCGCTGTCGCCGTCAAAGCTGAACACCACAGAGTCGGTGAAGCGAAACAGCTTGTGCACATGGTCGGCGGTGCAGGCCGTACCCAGCGTGGCCACGGCGTTGGGAAAACCCAGCTGCGCCAGCGCCACCACATCCATGTAGCCCTCGGTCACCAGCACATAGCCGTGCTCAAGTAGCGCGTTGCGGGCTTCATACAGGCCGTACAGTTCGCGTCCTTTGCTGAATACCGGCGTCTCGGGCGAATTCAGGTACTTGGGCTTGTCGTCACCCAAGACCCGCCCGCCAAACCTATGCACTCGCCTTTGATGTTGCGAATGGGGAACATCAC
>CAJAVE010000364.1 GCA_903945325.1 uncultured beta proteobacterium
GTTTGAAAATGGCATATTCAGAGAAAGTGGTAGACCACTACGAAAACCCCCGCAACGTCGGCAGCTTTGAAAAAGGCGACGACAGCGTTGGCACCGGCATGGTCGGTGCGCCTGCCTGCGGCGATGTCATGAAGCTGCAGATCAAAGTTAACCCTGTAACCGGTGTGATTGAGGATGCACGTTTTAAAACGTATGGTTGCGGCTCGGCCATCGCTTCCAGCTCATTGGTAACCGAATGGGTCAAGGGCAAGACGCTGGACGAAGCATCGGCGCTGAAGAATAGTCAGATTGCTGAAGAGCTGGCGCTGCCGCCGGTCAAGATCCACTGCTCCATCCTGGCAGAAGACGCCATCAAGGCCGCCGTGGACGACTACAAAGCCAAGCATCTTGGGGACAGTCCACATGCTGCGACGCAAGCAAGCTCGGTCCCCAACTAAACAAATAACTTTGCGGGATAGACCTTTAGCTCTGTCCCCAACTGATCAAAAAAAATGGCAGTTACTTTGACCGAAGCCGCCGCGCGGCACGTCACCCGCTACCTGACCAAGCGTGGAAAAGGTGTTGGTGTGCGCCTGGGCGTCAAAACCACCGGGTGCTCCGGCCTGGCCTACCAACTGGAGTACGTGGATGAACTGGCCCCCGAGGACCTGGTCTTTGAAGGCCATGGTGTCAAGGTGCTGGTGGACCCCAAGAGCCTGGCGTATATCGATGGCACCGAGCTGGACTTTGTGCGCGAAGGCCTAAACGAGGGCTTTCGCTTCAACAACCCGCGCGAGCGCGACAAATGCGGCTGTGGTGAGTCGTTCCGCGTGTGAACCTGCAGTCTAACGATTTCGAGCTGTTCGGGCTTACGCAGAAGTTTGCGCAGGACCGTGCATCTCTGGATGCGCGCTGGAAGGATTTGCAGCGCGAGGCGCACCCGGACAAGTTTGCCGCCCAGGGTGACGCTGCCCAACGCGTCGCAATGCAATGGTCGGTGCGTATCAACGAAGCCTACCAACGCCTGCGGGACCCGCTCAAGCGTGCGGCCTATTTGTGCGAGCTGGCCGGCTCACCGGTCAACGCCCACAGAAACACGGCCATGCCAGCGGCGTTTCTGATGCAGCAAATGCAGTGGCGCGAAGAACTGGACGAGGCCAGCGGCAACGCTGCGCTTGGCGCGCTGCGCGACAATGTGGATGCCACCCAGCGCGACTTGCTCCACGAATGCGCTACCCGCATCGATGAACTGTGTGATTTCCCCGCCGCCGTGCAGTCGGTTCGCGCACTCATGTTCATCGAAAAATTTGGGCACGATCTCGACTTGGCCTTCGACAAACTGGAAACCTGAAACCCCGCGGGGCGGCCATGTGGCACTGCCCCCATTTGATTGCATATGGCGCTTCTACAAATCTCCGAGCCCGGCCAGGCGCCCAATCCGCACGAACGGCGTATTGCCGTGGGTATTGACCTGGGCACTACCCACTCCCTGGTGGCTGCGGTTCGCCACGGCGTGGCCGAATGCCTGCCCGACAACGAGGGGCGTGTCATCCTGCCATCCGTGGTGCGCTACATGGCTGGTGGCGGGCGCGACATCGGTTACCCCGCGCAGGCTGCACTGGCTAGCGATCCGGAAAACACAATCGCTTCTGCCAAACGCTTCATGGGCCGCAGCCTGGCGGACGTGGTGGGTGCCGACAAGCTGCCCTACCGCTTTGCCGACCACGCGGGCATGCTGGGCATGCTCACGGTAGCGGGTGAGAAGTCCCCGGTCGAGGTCAGCGCTGACATTTTGGCCACGCTGCGCTATCGGGCCGAAGACACGTTCAATGACGATCTCTATGGTGCGGTGATTACCGTACCAGCCTATTTTGACGACGCCCAACGCCAGGCCACCAAGGACGCCGCACAGCTGGCAGGTCTCAAGGTGCTGCGCCTGATCAACGAGCCAACGGCCGCGGCCCTTGCCTACGGGCTGGACAACGCCAGCGAAGGCGTTTACGCCATCTACGACCTGGGTGGAGGCACCTTCGACATATCCATTCTGCGGCTCACGAAAGGTGTGTTTGAAGTGGTTGCCACGGGTGGTGACTCGGCCTTGGGCGGCGACGACTACGACCACGCGCTGGCGGACTGGGTGCTGCTGCAGACCGGTGTTGAGGCTGTTACCGCTGCCGACAAGGCCACGCTCAAGCTTGCGGCACGGGCCTGCAAGGAAGCGTTGACTGCTACAAAAAA
>CAJAVE010000365.1 GCA_903945325.1 uncultured beta proteobacterium
ACCTGAAAACCGGGTTATCCCGCGGAGATGCCGCCAAAGGCCAGACCCACTATCGCTCCATGTGCGCCAATTGCCATGGTGTTGACGGCTACTCTGTTGCCAAACGCCACCTGGGCAAGGTATCGCGTGGCGACCCCTGGCACAGTCTGCACAACATGCTCAACGGGCACCCCGACGACACCATGCCAGCGTTGCGTGAGCTGGACCCCCATGTGACGAGGGACATCCTCGCACACGTCCAGACTTTGCAAGAACGCCGCTAGACAGATTCTCTCTTCGGTACAGAGGACGGCGCTCAGGTGTTTTACCCCGCACGCTCAGGTAATGGCCTGATTCTTTTTGGTGCCGTGCAGCCTTACAGTCAAGGCTATGACACCTATCACCGATCAAGAACTGGCGCTGTTTCGACGCTTCATTTTTGAGGCGGCCGGCATCACCATGTCGGAGCAGAAAAAGGCGCTGGTGGAGGGGCGCCTGTCCAAGCGGCTTACCCTGCACGGTCTGGAGAGTTTTGGCCAGTATTTCAAGTTTTTGTCGTCTGGCGAGCACCCCGATGAAGTGCAGGTCGCCGTCGACTTGTTGACCACCAACGAAACCTACTTCTTCCGCGAAATCAAGCATTTTGAATTCCTGCGCACCCAGGCTTTGGCTGCGCGCGCTCGGTCGCAGCCGTTTCGTGTGTGGAGTGCGGCCAGCTCCAGCGGGGAAGAGGCTTACAGCATTGCCATGGTGCTGGACGATTGCATGGAGACCACACCCTGGGAGGTGCTGGGAACAGATATCAGTACCCATGTGCTCAAAGGCGCGGCAAAGGCTCTTTACACCATGGAGCGGGCCCGCCATATTCCGCCCGACTACCTGCGCCGCTATTGCCTGAAAGGCTCTGGCGAGCACCAGAACAAGCTGTTGATCGAGCGCAACCTGCGCAGCCGCGTTTTGTTTCGGCAGCTCAACCTCAACGTGCCACTGCCGAATATCGGAAAATTCGACGTGGTTTTTCTGCGCAACGTGATGATCTATTTCAGCGACGACACCAAGCGCGAGGTGGTGGCGCGGGTGATCTCGGCCGTGAAGCCCGGCGGCTACTTCTGCGTGGGCCACTCCGAAAGCCTGAACGGCATCAGCAACGCGGTCGAGTCGGTTGCACCATCAATTTACCGAAAGGCGGGGTGAGATGCATCGCATTGAAGGCTTGATCGACATCTTCCTGCAACCCGGCGAGTTTTTTGTCGCCGATGCCGAGTACCAAATGCGCACCATGCTGGGCTCGTGCGTGTCGATCACACTGTGGCACCCGTTCAAGCGCGTGGGAGCCATGTCGCATTTTTTGCTGCCCACCCGTGGCGCGTCGGACCGCAGCGAAGGGCGTGACGCGCGCTATGGTGATGAGGCCATGGAACTGATGGTGGGCGAACTCAGACAGATGGGCGTTGCGGCTTCGCAGTGTCAGGGCAAGGTGTTTGGAGGGGGCAATATGTTCCCCGATCACTTTCATGCAAATTCCATCAACGTGGGGCAGCGCAACGGAGAGGCTGCGCTGGCATTGTTGAATCGACATGGGGTTCCCATCGTGTCGGAGAGCCTGTTTGGCATTGGGCACCGGCAAATCATTTTTGACGTTCGCAATGGCGACGTCTGGTGCCATCAGGTTGCACCCAGCAACTCGGGGCAGGAACCTGAAGGAGACATGGTATGACGCGAATCAAAGTATTGGTGGTGGACGACTCTGCAGTGGTGCGCCAGGTGGTGACCGAGCTGCTGGGCGAGGACCCCGATATCGAAGTGATTGCAGCCTGTGCCGACCCGATACTGGCCATTGCACGCATGAAGGTGCAGTGGCCCGATGTCATCGTGCTGGACGTGGAAATGCCGCGCATGGATGGCATCACGTTCCTGAAAAAAGTCATGGCCGAGCGGCCCACGCCGGTGGTGATCTGCTCCACACTGGCGCTGTCGGGTGCCAAAACATCCATCGAGGCGCTGGCCGCCGGTGCGGTGGCCATCATCACCAAACCCACGCTGGGCTTGAAACAGTTTCTGGTGGATGCCAGTGACGATATGGTCACTGCCGTCAAGGCCGCCGCAAAAGCCAACGTGAAGAAGTACCAGCCGGTCGTGGCGCGCGAGAAGAACACGGCCGATGTCATCATGCCGGCCGCTGACCGGCACACCGCCATGATCCAGACCACCGAACGGGTGGTGGCGCTGGGCACGTCCACCGGCGGCACGCAGGCGCTGGAGGTGGTGTTGACCAGCTTGCCCCGGGTCACGCCGGGCATCGTCATCGTGCAGCACATGCCTGAGAAATTTACGGCAGAGTTTGCCAACCGCCTCAACGGCTTGTGCAAGATCGAGGTGAAGGAAGCCCAGAACAATGACCGTGTGATTCCCGGGCGCGCCCTGATTGC
>CAJAVE010000366.1 GCA_903945325.1 uncultured beta proteobacterium
CAAGTGGGCGAGGACGCCCTGCGCGAAACGCTGCGCCAGCGCAGCAGAGAACTGTCGAAGCACCGCTGATGGAAGAGACCGTCGGCCTGTGGTGGCACCAAGCAGTCACGAGACTCTCCCGGCAAAGCAATCCGCAAGCGGCTGTGCAATTGAAGGATGTTCAAAAGACGATTGGCATCCTGTTCAGGGCGGCAGGTGGCTCCGCCGCGCTGCGGTTAAGCACCGCGACCGAGCAGTCTGTGGGTGGCGGCAGAACCTGGTTACAGGTTATTGCCGGGAGTTGCAAACGTGCGAGCATCCCAATGCTGGAGCCAGACGTGCTGGCGTTGCCCGAATATCTTGCAGTCTTTGACAGCAGAGAACTCAATCGCGACTTGTATCTGTGGCTCGCTATACAGGGCGCACATTTTGAGCACACCAATCGGTGGGTGACCGATAACTGCATCGCGACTCGAGCGGGGCTGCAAGCGTTCCCCGGCTTTGTGCCCCGTTACCAGCGCCTCTTGCAGGCGCATTTGATTCAGCGTGGAAATCCTGCGCAACTCAAAGGCACATACGCAGTGGCCGAAGGGGCCATTCAAGCCGGCATGCGTGGAAATGCCGTGCTAGACAGCGTAATATCTCCCGCCGAGGTTGCACCCGTTTGGTTGTGGGTCAGCGCAGGGGTGACACTGCCCACCACACAGGAGCGAAAGGCAGCATCCAAAAGTGCTGAGGCGCAAAAACAGGGCAATGTTGCAACCGACAGCAAACGGCGGCGAACGCAGAGCATCGTTGAAGAGGACAACCGCAATCCATTGATCCTCCCGTTCCGGGCAGAAGCCATCATGTCGTGGAGCGAGTTGGTTCACGTCAATCGCAGCACGGATGACGAAGACGACGGAAACGCCATCGCAGCGGCCAACGACATGGACAAGCTATCGGTTGCGCCAGACGGCGAATCCCTCGCCTCTCGGGTGAAGTTTGACCTTGATTTGCCAAGCGCCAGCGCAGACGACCAGCCCATGGGGCCTGGGATTCGGCTGCCTGAATGGAACTATCGCAGTGGTGTCATGCAGCCAGAGCACTGCGCCATTCAGGCGATGGAGGTTCGAGATGCCCCCGCTTATGTTCCCGCCGCCAGTTTGCGACTGACGGCCAAGAAGTTGCGCCGTCGCCTCGAAGTGTTGCGTGACGTGCCACGCCCGCAACACGGCCAAAGCAGTGGTGACGCCATTGATATCGATGCATGGATTCGATACACCACGGACGAGACGGGGCATGGTGGCCTGCGCAGCGAGGCCCCCGCGGTTTATACCCGTCAGGCGAAATGTGAACGCAGCCTTGCCACGCTACTGCTGGCAGACCTGTCGTTGTCGACCGATGCCCATGCCAATGACACGGAACGGGTGATTGACATCATCCGGGATGCGCTGTTTGTCTTTGGAGAAGCATTGAGCGCAACCGGAGACCCCTTCGCCATTTGGGGGTTCAGTTCCGTCAGGCGCCAGCATGTTCGCTTGCAGCATTTGAAAGACTTCCATGAACCTTGGGCCGATGCTGCGCGCGCGCGCGTGGGTGCAATCAAACCCGGTTTCTACACCCGCATGGGGGCGGCTATCCGCCACGCAACCCTGCAGCTGTCAGTACGGCCAGAGAGGCGGCGCCTCTTGATGCTGCTGACCGACGGAAAGCCTAATGATCTGGACGAGTATGAAGGCCGTTACGGGATTGAAGACACCCGCCACGCCATTCACGAGGCCCACGCCGCGGGGCTTTCACCGTTTTGTGTGACGATTGACGAAACGGCGCATGACTATTTGCCCTACCTGTTCGGACGCGAGGGCTACGCGCTGGTTCATCGCCCGCACGATCTGGTGAATCGGTTAACGCAAGCCTGGGCCCAGTTGGCAGGGTAGGCGCGGTAGGGGAGCCGCCATCGGTAACAATAGTGTTGGATCAGCACTCACAGACCCACCCATGTACCTACCCAAACAATTTCAAGTTGACGATGTCACATTGGCTTTGGACATCATGCGGGAGAACCCATTTGCCAGCCTCATCAGCACAGATGAGGCTGGGCTGCCGTTTGTCACCCATCTGCCCATTCACTGCGAAAAGCGACCGAACACTGGAAGCCTACCCGAGTTGGTGTTGCTGGGGCACGTTGCCAAGGGCAATCCGCATTGGAAATACCTGCAGACTCGCCCGCAGGGGGTCGTCACATTTATGGGGCCGCATGCCTATCTTTCGCCCGGCGTTTACCCGGACCTGGCCCGGGTTCCCACCTGGAACTACCTCGCGGTGCACTGCACGGTGGAGGCAACCCTGATTGAGGAGCCGTTGGCCAAGGACCGTTTGCTCAAAAAAATAATTGGGGACCATGAGCCTGAGTATGCGAAGCAGTGGCAGGCCTTGGACGACGCCTTTGCCCAAAAAATGTTATCCGCGATCGTCGGGTTTGAGTTACGGGTTGCTGCGTTGCAGTGCAAAGTCAAAGTGAACCAGCATCGGCCGGAGTCGCATGCAGCGATGAAGCTCCAATATGCAAGCGGTACTGAAAACGAGCGTGGTTTGGCCAGATGGATGGACCGACTGGGATTGGCTCCAGACTTGAATAACCTCCCGGAGAATTGACATGCGCGGCGTTTTTGGTGCACTCGGGCTCTTGATCGCGCTGGCGGTGGTGGCTATGCTTGCAAAGAAACAAATCGGTGCAGTTTCAGTCACGGCACCCGGTATTGCCAGCCCTGCATCCGGTGCCACACCTCAACAGCAGAGCCAGCAAATCCAAAAACAGATCGGACAATCGGTGGAGAACAGCCTTCAGCAAGCCAGGCCCATGCCGGATGACAAGTAGTTTAATGGTCTTTTTGGCGTCTAGCCCCCGTAAATACTGCGCAACCAGCTATAGAAATAGTAGCAGTTATGTCTGACGCTACGTTTATGCAGATGGCCTTGGCCCAGGCTGATGAAGCAGCCAGAGCGGGTGAAGTGCCTGTTGGCGCCATTGTTGTCAAAAATGGGGCGGTCATTGCCACGGGGCGTAACGCGTCCATCGAAGGGCACGACCCCACAGCGCATGCTGAAGTAGTGGCGTTGCGAAAGGCCGCCCGGCTGCTGGGCAACTACCGTCTGGACGGATGCGAGCTCTATGTCACTCTGGAGCCCTGCGCCATGTGCTGCGGCGCCATGCTCCATGCCCGACTTCACCGTGTCATTTTCGGCGCATCAGATCCCAAGACCGGGGCGGCAGGGTCGGTCATGAATTTGTTCACCAACATACAACTCAATCACCAGACCCAGGCACAAGGCGGCGTTCTGGCCGACGCGTGCGCATCACAACTGCAAGCATTCTTTCAGAGCAGGCGGTCTGATCAAACCCAACAAAGGAGGGCGCTTCACCCCCTGCGTGACGATGCGCTGCGAACACCCGACACCCAGTTTTTGGACCTCCCCGGGTACCCCTGGCCGCCCCATTACATCAGCGACTTGCCGACCCTTGCAGGCCTGCGGATGCACTACCTGGACGAAGGACCGTCCGATGCTGGCCTGACCTACCTTTGCCTCCACGGAAATCCCGCCTGGAGTTACGTGTATCGAAAGATGATTCCAGTTTTTCTACAGGCCGGACACCGTGTTGTTGCACCAGACCTGATTGGGTTTGGGCGAAGTGACAAGCCAAAAAAGGAGTCTACGCACGGCTTTGCATTTCATCGCCAAACCTTGTTGGAAATCATCGAGCGGCTGGATTTGCAACGCGTTGTGCTGGTTGTGCAAGATTGGGGTGGCTTGCTGGGGCTGACATTACCGATGTCCCTACCGGAGCGCTGCTGCGGATTGCTGGTCATGAACACCATGATCGCCACTGGCGACGAGCCACTCTCCCCAGGCTTTCTGGCATGGCGGGACATGTGCGCAAAGAATCCAACCTTTGATATTGCCAGGCTGTTTGCGCGCAGCAATCCGGACCTGAGCGAGCGGGAGTGCGCTGCGTTCGCGGCCCCATTTCCCGACAAGGGTCACCGCGCGGCGACACGCGCTTTCCCCGCCATGGTGCCAGACCACAAAGATGCCGATGGTGCTGAGATTTCGCGTGAAGCGAGACGTTTTTTGCTTGTGCACTGGACCGGCTTAACACTCTTGGCGCTCGGACACCAGGACCCGGTCATCGGGATCGGGCAAATGGAGCATTTGGAACAAACCATTCGGGGCTGCGCGCCCATCGTCCACCTTCCAAATGCGGGCCATTTCGTCCCAGAGTGGGGTGATCAATTGGCGGGATTAGCAAACCAGTTTTTTGGAGTCGCACCGGCGCATGCTAGGGTTATCCCGAAATAATTTACACGGCTGTTCAATTTGTTTTAGAAAGTTGCAGGGCTCCGCGAGCATTTTCAGTGTTGGTGGTGCACAATGTTCGCAAAGATAACGACCTGTAGTTTGAATGCATACTGACACTGACACGCTGCATTTCCTGGATGACGAAAGTGAAACCGGCATCACCGCCGGTTTGGTTTGGCGCTTGATGGTCATCGACGATGAACCCGACGTTCATCGCGCTACTACGTTTGCGCTGGCTGGGGTAAAGATTCTCGGTCGGTCGTTGCAATTTCTGCATGCCTATTCGGCCACAGAAGCCGCCCAATTGCTAAAGGCCGAACAGGACGTAGCCGTCGTGCTCCTGGATGTGGTGATGGAAAGGGAGGATGCGGGGCTTGCGCTGGTTAAAACGATCCGGCAAGACTTGCATCTGACTGAGCTTCGCATCATCTTGCGCACTGGGCAGCCTGGCTATGCGCCCGAGATCGAAACGATTCACGATTTCGACATCAACGACTACAAAACCAAGTCCGAGCTTACCCGGACCAAGCTGTACGCCACAGTAACGGCAGCGGTCCGTGCCTACGAGCAGATTCGAAAGCTGGATCAACTGGCTTTTTACGATCGCCTGTGCAGTTTGCCCAATCGCAATAAATTCATTGACTTGAGTGATCAACGGCTCGCGTCGGGTTTATTTCCGTCCGATGTCATCGCCATCCTGGATATTGACGATTTTTCGGAGATCAATGACGCTTTGGGGCACCAGCAGGGGGATCGCTTGCTCCAGGCCGTGGCGGAGCGGCTCAAACTGGAACTGGGCGACCAAATCGTTGTTGCGCGCCTTGGGGGCGACACTTTTGGATTAATGGGTGATATCAGCCTTCTTGATCCATTGACCGTTTTGGACCTTTTCCGATTACCCTTCAAAGTCCATGACGATTCCATGGTGGTCACCGCCACCATGGGGTTAACCCAATTTTTGGGCAAAGAGATTGCAGGGCGTGATGCCTTGAAAGATGCCAATATTGCGCTGAAGCTCGCCAAGAAGAGCCGACGCGGCAGCTTCGTCATGTTTTCGACGCAAATGGGGGCTGACATACGGGAACGTGTTCGTCTGTTACAGGCTTTGCGTCATGCTGTCGAGAGCGAACGCCTGTTCGTTGTCTATCAACCGCAAGTGAATTTGATCAGCGGCAAACTCGTGGGCGTGGAAGCTCTGATTCGCTGGCGCAATGCAGATGGCACCTTTGTCCCACCCGACCGATTCATTCCGCTCGCGGAGGCCTCGGGCATGATTGTCGCCATTGGTGACTGGGTCTTGCGCGTGTCGTGCCTCGAACTGATTCGATTGCAGGCTTTGGGGCTACCTGACTTGCGCATGTCAGTCAATGTTTCGCAAATCCAGTTTCGGCACCCGGAGTTCCTTGACAAGCTTCGCTCGGCTATCGCGGATACCGGAATCAACCCCAAGTGTCTGGAGCTGGAAATTACTGAATCCGTTGCGATGGAAGATCCAGACTTCATGCTGGAAACCTTGCATAAATTGCGAAAGATGGACATTTCTATTGCCATTGACGATTTCGGTACCGGCTATTCCTCTTTGAGTCATCTGCGTCAATTACCAATCGACCGGCTCAAAATTGACCGCGCGTTTGTATCCGAACTCAGCAATGCAGTACTGGGGGGACACATCGCATCCATGGTGATTGAGTTAGGCCGCAATCTGAACCTGACCGTTATCGCCGAGGGCATAGAAGAAGAGAGTCAGGCCCAGACCCTGTTGCGCATGGGATGCCATGAAGGACAGGGTTACCTGTACGCCAAGCCCATGGTGTCTGCACAATTGGTCGAGTGGATACAGGCGCGTTGAAAAAACACATCTACATTTACTCCCCGTCTGGTGCTGTGCGCGACAAAGTGTCGTTCAAGCGGGGTGTGCGCCGACTCGAAGCACTGGGGCACGAAGTCGAGGTCGACTCCGATGCGTTGGCTTTGCATACTCGGTTTGCAGGAGATGACCAGACCAGGTTGGCGGCTATTCACCGTGCCGCGGCCAGTGGGGCCGATGTCGCAATGATTTCGCGTGGGGGCTACGGCCTGACACGCATTCTGGGTGGAATTCGTTATAAGACGGTCGCAAAAGCCATTGAGCGTGGGACGCATTTTGTTGGGCTCAGTGACTTCACGGCTTTTCAACTTGCGATGTATGCCAAAACCGGCAGCGTTACTTGGGCCGGGCCAGCATTGTGTGAAGGGTTTGGCGTAGTCGAGCCTGACGACATCATGGAGGACTGCTTCAATGACATGCTGACGGGGCAGGGCGAGGGAACCGGTTGGCGTCAAAACCGTGAGTCGGCTAGGGACGACTATTGCATCAAAAATGCAGTACTTTGGGGCGGCAATTTGTCAATGGTGTCTGCGTTGCTGGGAAGCCCCTACTTTCCTGAGGTCAAAGGAGGCATCCTGTTTCTTGAGGATGTTGGCGAGCATCCCTATCGCGTTGAGCGACTCTTGACCCAATTGCTGCATGCCGGTGTGCTCTCACGACAAAAAGCGATCGTGATGGGCCATTTCACTGAAATCAAACTGACCCCAAATGACAAGGGATTCAATTTGCAATCCGTATTTCGTTGGTTGGGCACCAAAATTAAGCCCCCGATATTGACCAATCTGCCGTTCGGCCATGTGGCCACGAAAGTACTTTTACCTGTGGGTGCAAAACTGGATCTGGTTGTCGAGGGGCGCAATGGGTTGATGCTTTGGGGACACCGGAGCTAGCGCTGCGTCGGAAACAGGAGGGTGACTTCAATTCACATTTTTTAATGTGGATTTTGTCAAACCCTGCTAGGGTGCTTTATGCTATCGGTGTATTGTTTATTCCCAAGCCTAACTGGTACAAACGCGCGTAGTGCCCGTTGCGCTGGATGAGCTCCTGGTGGGTACCAATTTCCACAATCTGGCCTGCCTCCATCGTTACGATCCGGGAGGCATGCATAACGGTGGAGAGGCGGTGCGCAATGACCAGGGTCGTGCGGTTGTGCATCAAGCCTTGCAGCGCGTCCTGCACGGCGCGCTCGGACTCGGTGTCCAGAGCTGAAGTGGCTTCATCCAGAATCAAAATGGGTGCGTCTTTGTACAGCGCCCGCGCAATTGCCAGGCGCTGACGTTGACCACCCGAGAGTTGCATGGCGTTGTGGCCCACCATGGTGTCGATTCCCTGTGGCAACTCGGCGACCAGGGCGCCCAGGTTGGCGGCGTTCAGGCAAGCCAGCACCTTGTTGTGATGCAATTCCATCCCCAGAGCCACGTTGGCAGCGATGCTGTCGTTGAGCATGATGACGTGTTGGCTCACAAACGCAAACTGCGCGCGCAGGGCCTGCAAGTTCCAGTCGACCAATGCGTGGCCGTCCAGCAGGATCTGGCCACTGGTCAGGTCTACAAAGCGCGGCAGTAGATTAACCAGTGTGGACTTGCCGGCACCCGATGCACCTACGAGCGCAATGGTCTCGCCGCCGTGAACGGACAGACTCAGGCGATTGATGACCGGCGCAGAATCGGTTGTGCCGTACTGGACCACCACGTCCCTGAATTCAATCTCACCGCTGGCACGCGGTTTCGAAAACGCGCCTTGGGCTTCCCTGGGTACATCTTCAATCAGATTCAGGCCACGCTCCAGCGCAGCCAGGCCACGGGTGATGGGACCAGAGACTTCCGACAATTGGCGAATGGGCGCGATGATCATCAGCATGGCGGTGACAAACGCGACAAACCCCCCCACCGAGGTGTCGGCTGCGGCACTTTGGACAAGAGCCACTGAGATCACGGTCGACAGTGCCATGGCCGCCAGCATCTGGGTCATGGGCGTCATAGCGGCACTGGCCACCGTGGACTTCATGGCCAGGCGCTGCAGTGAATCGCCCAGATGGTCAAAGCGCTGGGCCTGCGACGCCTGAGCCGAGTAGAGGCGAATATCGCGGTGGGCCAGTACATTTTCCTCCACCACATAGGCCAGGCTGTCGGTGGCGTCCTGGCTGGCCTTGGTGAGGTTGTGCAGCCTGGCGGTCAGCACGCGCATGACCCACACCACCGCTGGGAACACGGCAATGACGATCAGGGTGAGCTTCCAGTTCAGGTAAAGCAGATACCCGGTGAGTGCCGCCAGCGTAAGTGCATTGCGCGTCAGGCTCAGCAGCGAATTGACGAGCATCGAAGCGCCATTTTGCGTCTCGTAGACGATGGAATTGGACAGCGCACTGGAGCTTTGCTCCGCGAACAGTTGCATGTGAGCCACCAGCAACTTGTCGAACATAGCCCGGCGCATGACCATCAATCCCTGGTTTGTTATGCGCGAAAGACCAATTTGTCCGACATAACCTGCAAAGCCGCGCACACCAAAGATGGACAGCAGTACGACGGGTACGGTCCAAAGTTCAAGTGTATGTTTTTGAAAGCCCAGGTCCAGCAGCAGCTTGAACATCGCAGGGATTAATGGTTCGGTTGCCGCACCTACGATGGCACTCAGAACCACAACAGTCCAGGTACCGGGATAGGCACCAAAGTAGGGCAGCAGGGGGCGTATGCGGGCAATTAGACTGTCGCGGGGTGGGCGCGTGGGTGTTGTCATGCCTTCACCTTGTCCTGTAGGTTGAAGTTTGACATGCTTCGGGTGCCCAGTGCCATCAATAGCCCAAGGGTGACACACAAATAGTCGCCCATCAGGTCGTCATACAGAGCAGAGTTGAACAGGCATGCGATCGCCGTAGCCACCAACACCGATAGGGTCGCTCGCTTAACCGGCCTGGAGAAGCGCAGAGCGTCCTTTGCCATACACACCAAAGCGCAAAGGAGTAGAAGCAGACCACCCACACCCAGTTCCACACCCCACAGCAGGTATTCTTGGTGGGGGTTGCTATGGTTCCCCTCGCCAAAGAATCGTGTGGCTGAGCTTCCCTCGATTCGTTTTACTGCAATGGGCCAAGCCCCTACGCCATGTCCCACCCAAGGAGATTCATTGATCGCTTGAAGTGATCGATTCCATGCATTCAATCGCCAACCCGAAGAGCTAATGGGATCCACACCCCAGGCATTGGCGTAACTCTGAGTTTCTTGTTTGACTTGAGAAATACGCTCCTGCAATTGCGTCGAACTAATATAAGTTAAACCAAATATTAAAATTGGTCCAATGACCAAGGCTCTCATTCGCATTCGGTCTGGCAAAGCCCACATCAATCCCAGCGAGATGGTGGCCAATGCCACAATGTACCCAGTTCGACCTTTTAGCAACAAAAGCACATTCACCAGTGCAGAAGCAGTCAAAATTATGCCTATAGACGTGGGCCACAGACGCTCATTTCGCATATGCCAAAACACGCTTGCTGAAGTTGCAAACATGATTGACTGATCCAGATAAGTGGAAAATACCACATAGGGTGTAAGCGCGTGGGCGTGCCAGGGCACGTCGAAGCCTGCATACATTAGCCATGAACTCAGCAGCATGAAGGCTTGCCCGCAGGCGAAGACGACGATTGCAATGCGAGCTTCTGCCATTGTGCGAATCAAGCAGATGAGCAGTGCGACTTCCAATAGTTTGGCGTGCTTAACGAAAGCCATCAAAGCGGTGTGCGGGTCTGCGGCGCTCCAACCCAGGCTACAAGCCGAGCCGATCAACATCAGCACCAAAGCCCATGGTGTCCACAGCTGCCCGAGGGCGGTGTCGGCGCGTTGAGTCCACAACTGGATGCCAAGATAAGCCAAGGCTGCGACAAAGATCAGCACCTTGGCCAGACTGATCCACGCCATGGGTAGACTGATGGACAGTGCAGTCAGACACGCCAGCCCCAGCCGCAGATTCCAGCGCGCCAGGGTCACGTTACGCATCCCGAGGCAACTGTGTGGGAGCCTGCCACTGCGTGCCTTTTTGCATCTCTATTGCCTTTACATATCGGTAAAACGTTCCTTCAAAATTGCCAAGTGCAATCACAAACCCGGCCCAGCCATCCAGAAACCCTCGCTTGAACACATAGTGCTTCACGAAAGCCCAAATGCCGTGTAACAGGGCTGTACCCATCGTGAGGCGCAAGTGCACAATTTTTTCAGCTCCTAGCGTGGAGTAACGGTTGGATTTGTGCATTACCTCGGCCATGTTTTTGAACGGGAACTGCCATATTGCGTTACGTAGGTGGCCGAGGGGTTTGTTTGAGTGCAGTACATAGCCTTCGTGTACCTTCTTCAGGTCATAAGACATGGAGCCGTTACGAAAAAGCTGGGGCTGGCGGTAATTGGGGTACCAGCCGGAGTGTTCTATCCAGCGACCCATGAAGAAATTGCGCCGAGGCATCCAGTACACGTCTGCCGAGTCTGGATTGTTGATGACATCGCGGATTTCTTGTTCAACTGATGGTGTGCAACGTTCATCCGCATCAAGGCTGAAAATCCAAGGGTGCGTGCAGGCTGCAATGGCCTGGTTGCGCAGGTCGCCAAATCCCTTGAATTCCACCTGGACCACTTTGGCGCCCATGCGGTTAGCTATCTCGGGGGTGCCATCGGTGCTCCATGAGTCCACCAGTACCACTTCATCTGCCCACTTTGCACTTTCAATGGTTGCTGCGACCTTTTCGGCTTCGTTAAAAGCAATGATGTAGACGGAGATTTTGCTCATCGGAGGGTGGTAGTATTCGGCCACTTCTGAAGGTGCCCGACGGGTTGCCTGCCTTGTAGTCTAGTTCAAAATGAATGCTTCCCAGCTTGTCTCTGTCGTGATCACGACCTTTAACCGAAGCGATGCGCTATTGGCAGTTTTGGACGGACTGACAATGCAAACTGACCGGAATTTTGAGGTTGTAGTGGCTGATGACGGGTCTCGTCCCGAACACCAGAGCACCGTTGTAGAGTCGGCCGTCGCACGAAATTTGGGGGTGACGCACGTCTGGCACCCGGATGTGGGATTTACGGCCTCGCGGATTCGCAATCGAGGCGTGGCGGAATCCAGAGGCGCATACATTATTTTTTTGGACGGTGACTGTGTGCCTGAGATCGACTTTGTTGCCCGACACAGGGTTTTGGCCCAGCAAGGCTGCTTCGTTAACGGTAGTCGAGTGCTGCTCGCTGCCGACTTGACAAGCCGTGTACTAAACGGAACCGATCACATTTGCGGACGCTCTGGCTGGTATTGGGTTTTGCAATGGGCGAAGGGTCAGGCCAACAAGCTCACTGGCCTCCTGCGTTTGCCTGATTGGCGCATGCGCGTTGGCCGGAAATTTTCGTGGAAAGGTATCCGCAGTTGCAACATGGGTTTGTGGCGGGTAGATTTTGAACGTGTCGACGGATTTGATGAGTCATTCGTCGGGTGGGGACATGAGGACGCTGATTTCGTATTGCGCCTGCACCACAGCGGGGTCCGGCGTAAAAACGGGTTTTGTGCGACCGAAGTATTTCATTTGTGGCACAAGGATGCGGCCCGGAATCAGGAGTCAAAAAACGCGGAGCGAGTCATGGAGCGAGTAAAGACAAATGTGATCCAACCCGATCTCGGGTATGCGCAAAAGCGGCCAAACGATGATGTGGTCATCACAAGACTGGGATAATGCACCGATGTTGAAATGGCGATTGTTTATTTTTCTGTCGATTTTTATCAGTTTGCCCGCTCTGGCGCAGTTCCGTGTGGAAGTGACTGGCGTGGGCTTGACCCAAATCCCGGTCGCCATCGCGGCATTTCGTGGTGACGATGCAGTACCACAAAAAATTGCCAGCATCGTGCAGGCAGACCTTGAGCGTAGCGGTCAATTTCGTGCCATCGATGCCAGCAGTGTGTCCATGGACGAATCGTCTCGCCCGGACGTCTCTCACTGGCGCCAAAAAGGGGCGGATGCCTTGGTCACTGGCAGCATTGCGAAGCTGGCAGACGGTCGTTACGATGTGCGCATGCGATTGTGGGATGTCGTACGCGGGCAGGATATGGGTGGCCAAAGTTATGCGGTGGTGGTTGGTGACCTGCGGCTGGTAGCTCACCGTGTCGCAGATTTTGTTTACGAAAAGCTGACCGGCGACAAAGGCATCTTTTCCACGCGCATAGCCTATGTAACCAAGGTTGGCTCAAGCTATAACCTGTGGATTGCCGATGCGGATGGCGAGGGTGCGCAAAGCGCGCTCAATAGTGCTGAACCTATCATCTCCCCTTCATGGGCACCCAATGGCTCTCAAATCGCCTATGTGTCGTTTGAATCGCGCAAACCCGTCATTTTTGTTCATGATGTGGCTTCAGGGAAGCGGCGGTTGGTCGCCAATTTTAAGGGCTCCAACAGCGCGCCGACCTGGTCTCCCGATGGTAAGACGCTGGCGGTGACGCTGAGCCGCGATGGAGGGTCTCAACTATTCTTGCTTGACTCGATCGGTGGAGAGCCCAGGCGATTGGCGCAGTCCAGTGCCATTGATACCGAACCCGTGTTTACGCCCGATGGCAGGGTGATCTACTTCGTAAGCGATCGTGGTGGTGCGCCGCAAATTTATCGTATGCCGGCGACCGGCGGTAACGCCGAACGGGTGACATTTGCTGGCACTTACAATATTTCACCTTCACTCAGCGCTGACGGGAAATGGCTGGCTTACATTTCGAGGGTAAGCGGTGTTTTTAAATTGCATGTCATGGACTTGGCGACTGGGGTCACCAATGCAATTACAGATACTACTGCTGACGAAAACCCAAGCTTCTCTCCCAATAGCAGACTGATTATTTACGCGACCCAACAAGCTGGTCGAGAGGCGTTGATGACGACGACCCTTGACGGAAAGATCAAGGCGCGGTTGGCGGGCCAAAAAGGTGACATTCGGGAGCCTGATTGGGGCCCGGTGCAGAAATAGGTGCAATTTAAAAGGAGTTTTGGATGAATCGATTGATTTGGGCTGCGGCCATTGCTGTCTTGCTAAGCGCATGTGGTTCAGCGGTGAAGTTGGGCGACGTGCCGGTTGAAGACAAAGCTGGAACGAGTGTTTCAAAGAGCGATGGAAAAGATGGCGCCATTGTGGGGCAGCGTGCAATTGCCGGCGTCGCATTGGATAGCGCACAGTCTTCTACCGCCATGATGGCGACCAACCGAACAGTCTACTTTGATTACGACAGCTTTGCCATCCGCCCGGAGTTCCAGTCGGTCATCGAAGCGCATTCCAAGTTTATCAAGGCTGATAAGAGTCGCAAGGCTGCCATTGAAGGCCATACCGATGAACGTGGTGGACGCGAATACAACCTTGCTTTGGGGCAGAAGCGAGCGGAAGCGGTGCGACGCGCAATGGGCTTGCTAGGCGTTTCCGAGAACCAGATTGAAGCGGTCAGTTTTGGAAAGGAGAAGCCTGCGGTATTGGGCTCGACTGAAGCTGCAATGGAAAAGAACAGGCGCGCTGAAATTTCCTACCGATGAGCCAACAGTCTTTCCTGTCGTTGAGACGGGCTGCTCGCTTTGCGGGGGTCTGTTTAGCTTTGCTAGGCTGCTTGGGCTCTGCAGAGGCGGGATTGTTTGACGACGAAGAAGCGCGCAAGGCAATTCTGGAATTGCGGCAAAAGGTGCAAGAAACCCAATCGCGTCTGGAAGAGGAGACACGACGTTCCAATGAGGATAGTGCTCAGTTGCGTCGCAGTCTCATCGAGTTGCAAAACCAGCTGGATGCAGCGCGTAGCGACATTGCAAGATTACGCGGGCAAAATGAGCAGGTGGCGCGTGATCTGTCCGAAGTGCAGCGGCTTCAAAAGGACGCCACCCAATCACTGGACGAACGTCTCCGTAAATTGGAACCTGCACGTGTGTTGGTTGATGGCCGTGAATTTCTGGCAGATTTTTCTGAGAAGCGTGACTACGATGCTGCCATGAATATCTTCCGTAAGGGAGATTTCGGTCCTGTGCAGTTGGTTTTTGTCGAGTTTCTCAATCGATACCCCAAGACCGGATACCGCCAGTCTGCACTTTTCTGGCTTGGCAACGCACAGTATGCAACACGGGACTACAAGGATGCTGTTGCCAGTTTCCGTGCCCTTGTGGCAATGGGTGGTGAGCATATGCGATTACCCGAGGCTCTCTTGGCGATTGCCAATTGCCTGTTGGAATTGAAAGACAGCAAAGGTGCGCGCAAGACGCTGGAAGATTTGATTGCTAATTATCCCGGAACCGAAGCTGCGCAGGCAGCCAAAGAACGTTTGGTTCGTTTGCGTTAGACGTTGGGAGCGAACAGTTGGCTATTTTTTTGAATGGCAGTGCAGATATTGCCAGGCGTTTTGGGGGGCTAACGCGTTTGTATGGTGTCGAATCGGCCAAGCGAATACATGGAGCGCACATTGCCATTGTCGGAATAGGTGGTGTCGGCTCGTGGGCGGCTGAGGCGCTGGCACGCAGTGGTGTTGGGCGTTTGACGTTGATCGACCTGGATCATGTTGCAGAGTCAAATGTTAACCGACAGGTTCACGCGCTCAGTTCCACTCTTGGGCAGGCAAAAATTTACGCCATGCGTGAACGTATTGGCTTGATAAACCCGTTGTGCACGGTGACTTGCGTGGATGCCTTTGTTGAACCCGGCAATTGGCCTGACTTAATCGCAGATGATGTGAGTGCGATCATTGATGCATGTGACCAAATCAGAGCCAAAACAGCCATGGCTGAATGGGCCATGCGTACCAAGCCCGCTTTTGTTTCTGTGGGCGCAGCAGGGGGCAAACGACATGCGTATATGGTTGATGTTGCCGACCTCAGCGAGACCACGCACGACCCACTGCTGGCGCAAATGCGCTACCGCTTGCGCAAAGAGTATGCTGCGCCGCGCGAGGGAAAGAAGATCGGTGTTGCCTGTGTGTTCAGTCGTGAAGCAGTCAAGCCAGCGGATGCATCCTGCCAGGTGGAGCAGGGTGACAATTCGCTGAATTGCCATGGCTATGGGTCGGTCGTTTCAGTGACCGCAACATTTGGAATGTGTGCAGCAGGCTGGATACTCGATAAAATTTCTGAAACATCGTAAAGTCTTAAGCAAAAAACTATATAATGGAAAGCTTCGCGGGAAGTGACAAGTTATCTTGTTATTTTCTGTCGGGACCTTAGCTCAGTTGGTAGAGCAGCGGACTTTTAATCCGTTTGTCGTGGGTTCGACCCCCGCAGGTCCCACCAATTAAGCATTACAGCCTATGAAAAGCCCGCTATTGATTCGATAGCGGGCTTTTTTGTTGGTTGGGTTTCGTGTAGTTTCTGTGTAATTGGGTCAAGGCACTTTCGATTTGTACCGATCCGAGAGTTTGTCCATCGCGCCTTGGATGTGGGTGCCGTTTTGGTGACTGTGGCGTACCACCTTCTTGACATCGAATCCGGCCGCAATCACGCAGCGGCGAAACGGCCGGTGCTTGAGCTGTTCCGAATGGCGCACCACCTTGAGCAGTTCCAGACCGCTCATGTGGGGCATATTCCAGTCGCTGACGACGAAGTTGATGCGCCCGTTCTCCAGCTTGCGCAGTGCGTCAACACCGTCGTCGGCCTCGCTGACCTGAGTAACCCCGGCCTGCTTGAGCAAGTTGCTGACAATGCGACGCATGGTCGAAAAGTCGTCCACCACCAGCACGGACAAGTTGGAGAAGTTCATCGCTTTCTTTCAAAACGATGCCATTGTGGTGGCCGTCGGTCCGGTGCAGCACCTGAAAACCGGTAGAGGCACTACCCGAAAACCGGAGTCCTGGCGACGGAATCTCTCCGACCCGTGGGATCGTTCAGTGCGGTGCGTGCCAGCATCCCACCCCGTTCCAAGGCCACCGCGCAGTACTTGAACTCCGGAATCTTGCCAATCGGGTCCAGCGCCGCATTGGTCATCAGGTTGGCCGCTGCCTCGTTGTAGGCAAAGGGGATGAAGACGGCACCGCTGGGCGTGCCATCGTCCTGGCGCACGTGCAGCGTGACCTGGCCGCGGCGCGATCGCACGGTCATCACATCGCCCGGGGCCAGTCCCAGTGCCTGTAGGTCAGCCCCGCACAGGCTGGCGGTGGCGGTGGGCTCCAGCGCGTCGAGCACGGCGCTGCGCCGGGTCATGCTGCCGGTGTGCCAGTGTTCCAGTTGGCGCCCGGTAATCAGCACAAAGGGGTAGTCGGCATCCGGGCGCTCGTTGGCCGGAATGATGTCGGCCGGCACCAGGTGGATGCGGCCGTCCGGTGTGTCCACGTGCTGCTTGAAGACCATGGGCTCGCCGGGGTCGCTGGCGCTTAAACAGGGGTAGGTGACGCTGGAGTCGCGCTGCAGGCGTTCCCAGGTGATGCCACCTATGCTGGTGTGCATGGCCTGGCGCATTTCCTCAAATACCAGCTCAACACCATGGTAGCCCCCGTCAGTATTGCGCAAGGCGCTATCCTTTTCGTAGCGCCAGTTCAAACCCATTCCAGCTGCCATTTGCTGGATGATCCACAGGTCGGCCCGCGCCTGACCGGGGGGGTTGATGGCTTGCTTGCCCAGTTGCACCATTCGGTCGGTGTTGCTGACGGTTCCGGTCTTCTCGGGCCAGGCGCTGGCGGGCAGCACCACGTCAGCCAGCCAGGCGGTTTCGGTCATGAAGATGTCCTGCACCACCAGGTGTTCCAGGCTGGCCAGCGCGTGGCGGGCGTGGTGTAGGTCGGGGTCGCTCATGGCCGGGTTTTCACCCATGATGAGCATGCCGCGCACCTTGTGTGGGTCGCTCTCCGGCGCCAGGATCTTGTGCATGATTTCCACGACGGTGTAGCCGGGCTGGTCATCCAGTTTGGCGTTCCAAAAGCTCTCAAACCAGTCGTGCGCAGCCGGGTTGGTCACCCGCTGGTAGTTGGGGTACATCATGGGAATGAGCCCGGCGTCGCTGGCGCCCTGCACATTGTTCTGGCCGCGCAGCGGGTGCAGGCCCGAGCCGGGCTTGCCGATCTGCCCGGCCACGGTGGCCAGTGCGATCAGGCAGCGCGCGTTGTCGGTGCCATGCACATGCTGGCTCACGCCCATGCCCCACAAAATCATCGCGCCCTTGGCGGTGGCATAGGCGCGTGCCACTTCGCGCAGCGTCTGCGCCGGAATGCCGCAGATGGGCGCCATGGCTTCGGGGCTGTAGCCCTTGACGTTGTCTTTCAATGCCTGGTAATTGCTGGCGCGCTGGGCGACAAACACCTCGTCCACCAGGTTCTCTTCAATGATGGTGTGGATCAGTGCGTTGAGCAGGGCCACATCGGTGTCGGCCCGGAACTGCAGCGTGCGCCAGGCGTGCTGGCCCAGGTCGGTGATGCGCGGGTCGGCCAGCACAATTTTGGCACCGCGCTGGGCCGCGTTCTTCATCCAGCTGGCGGCAACGGGGTGGTTGCTGCTGGGGTTGGAGCCGATGACAAAGATCAGGTCCGAGTGCTCCACGTCATTGACCTGGTTGGTGACCGAGCCCGAGCCCACGCCTTCGAGCAGGGCCGCCACGCTGCTGGCGTGGCACAGGCGGGTGCAGTGGTCCACGTTGTTAGAACCAAAACCGGTGCGCACCAGCTTCTGGAACAAATAGGCTTCCTCATTGCTGCCCTTGGCCGAACCAAAGCCAGCCAGCGATTTGGGGCCATGGGTGTCGCGCAGCGCCTTCAATGGGCCAGCTGCCAGCGCCAGCGCTTCGTCCCACGTAGCCTCGCGGAACACATCCGACCAGTCGGCTGAGTTGCGGTTCAGGTGTTGCAGCGCGGCCGGATCCTTGGGCACACCGGCCTTGCGCACCAGCGGCACGGTCAGGCGCTGCGGACTGTGCGCGTAGTCAAAGCCAAATCGCCCTTTGACGCACAGGCGGCCATGGTTGGCCGGGCCGTCTCGTCCATCCACGCTGACGACTGTGTTGTTCTTCACGTTGTAGGTGATCTGGCAACCCACGCCGCAGAACGGGCACACCGAGTCCACCTTTTTGTCCACGGCTTGCGAACCCATCTGCGTTTTGGACATCAGCGCGCCGGTAGGGCAGGCCTGCACGCATTCGCCACAGGCCACACAACTGCTGGTGCCCATGGTGTCGCCCAGGTCAAACACAATGGCGCTGTGCACGCCGCGATGGGCGTAGCCAATGACGCCGTTCACCTGTTCCTCGCGGCAAGCCCGCACGCAACGGTTGCATTGGATGCAGGCATCCAGATTCACGGCCATCGCGGGGTGGGAGACGTCGGATTGGGGTTGTTCGCGGCGCAAGGCCTTTAGTTCGGGACGCACGGAAACACCCATGCGCGCCGCCCACTCACTCAACTCCCCATGCTGCCCGAAGGCGCCAGTCGTCGCGCCGCTGTCATTCCACTTGTATCCCGTGTCGGGCATATCCGACAGCAGCATCTCCACGACCATTGCCTGGCTCTTCAACGCCCGTGGGCTGTTGGCCTTCACGTTCATTCCTGCGGTGACATTGCGACAGCAACTGGGTGCCAGGCTGCGCTCGCCCTCAATCTCCACCACACAGGCCCGGCAATTGCCATCCGCGCGCAAGCCGTCCGAATAGCAAAGGTGGGGAATGTCCACCCCATGGCGTTGCGCAGCTTCGAGGATGCTTACGCCCGCCAGAGCAGTGGCCGGTTTGCCGTCCAGCGTGAATGCAATGCTGGTGCTCATGCGGCGCCCCCAATCTCATGCGCAAAATACCTTTGCACTGCCCGCACCCCATTTGGCGCGGCCTGACCCAGCCCGCAGATCGATGCGTCGACCATGACCTGACTCAAGTCCTCCAGCGTGGTGTTGTCCCAGCACTCGGCCTGCATCAACTCGGCTGCCTTGGCCGTTCCCACCCGACAGGGCGTGCACTGGCCACAACTTTCAGCGGCGAAGAAGCGCATGGCGTTGAGCGCTGCGTCACGCGCACGGTCATGCTGGCTGAGCACGATGACGGCGGCCGATCCAATAAAGCAGCCATAGGGCTGTAGCGTGTCAAAGTCCAGCGGAATCTGGTTCAGGCTGGCCGGCAAAATTCCGCCCGATGCGCCGCCAGGCAGGTAGGCGTACAGCGTGTGTCCCTCCAGCATGCCGCCGCAGTATTCGTCAATCAGCTCCTGCACCGTGATCCCGGCGGGCGCGAGCTTGACGCCAGGGTGTTGCACCCGGCCACTGACGCTAAAACTGCGCAAGCCCTTGCGGCCGTGCCGCCCAAAGCCGGTGAACCACTGCGGTCCTTTCTCCACAATGTCGCGCACCCAGTACAGGGTCTCAAAATTGTGCTCCAGCGTGGGGCGGCCAAACAGGCCGACCTCGGCGATGTAGGGCGGGCGCATGCGGGGCTCGCCGCGTTTGCCTTCAATGCTTTCGACCATGGCCGACTCTTCGCCGCAGATGTAGGCTCCGGCGCCGCGCCGCAGTTCGATGGCGGGAAGCGGGCAGGGCGGGTCGGCCTGCAGCTTGGCCAGCTCGGCCTGCAGCATCGCGCGGCAGCCGTGGTATTCATCCCGCAGGTAGAGATAGCAAGCCTCGGTACCCACCACCTGGGCTGCGATGAGCAGGCCTTCCAGAAAGCGGTGCGGGTCGCGCTCCAGGTAGGTGCGGTCCTTGAAGGTGCCGGGCTCGCCTTCGTCGATGTTGACGGCCATGACACGGGGTGCGCTCTGCTCGCGCACGATGCGCCATTTGCGCCCGGCGGGGAAGCCTGCGCCGCCCAGGCCGCGCAGGCCGGAGTCTTCCATGGCGGCAATCACTTGCAGCGGGTCGTATTCGCCCTGCACCACAGCGGCGGCAAGTCCGTATCCACCGTGGGCACGGTAGGTGGCGTAGTCAGTAAAGGCCGGAGTCGTCTGCTGCGGCGCAGGTGCGGGTGAGATGCTTTTTTCCGCAAAATCGCTTGCTATGAAATAAGTAGCTGGTTGCGCAATAAGCACGGGGGCTAGAGGCTGATTTGATACATAAATTTGGGCCAGGGAGGCCAATACCTGCTCCGTGGCCATGATCACCGGGTTTTGCTGCACCGTGGCAACAGGCGATTGTTCGCAGCGGCCCAGGCAGGGCGCAGCGACGACGCGGATGTCGGGGTTGCCCAAGAGCGCGGGCAGGCGCGCCAGAATGCCCTGGGCGCCTGCCATCTCGCACGCCAAACCGTCGCAGACGCGAATGGTCAGTGCGGGTGCATTGGCATCGTCCTTCAGAACTTCGAAGTGGTGGTAGAAGCTGGCCACCTCAAACACCTCGGCCATGGGCAACTTCATTTCCTGCGCCAGCGCCACCAGATGGCGCTCGAATAGCGCGCGGTAGTGGTCGTTCAGGGTGTGCAGGTGTTCGATCAGCAGGTCACGGCGGTGGCCGTTCTCAGGGCGTGGGCCGATCAGGGCGCGCACCTGCTCCAGTGCTTCAGCGGTAGCCTGGCGGCCCTTGAGCGTGTTGCGGCTCTTGCGCGCACTGTTGCGCAGGTCGTCCGGCGTGCCCAAGGGCTGGGGCGTGGTGGGTGAAGCGGCGTCTTTCATGCTTGGAGCATACCCAAAGCAAGCAGGGTGGCGTGGCCCTTTTGTGGCGAAATTTCAGTCCTGGTTGACCATCACCAGCTTACCCATGACTCCCCGCGAGCCCATGTGCGTGAAGGCGGCCTTGAGATCGGCCATGGGCATGGTGCGGTCGATGACCGGCTTGATCTTGCCCTGGCCGTACCACTGGGCCAGCTCCATCATCATCGCGGCATTTGCCTTGGGTTCGCGCTTGGCGAAGTCGCCCCAGAATACGCCGACGATTGAAGCTCCCTTGAGCAGTGCCAGGTTGAGCGGCAGACTGGGAATGGGGCCGGAGGCAAAACCCACCACCAGGTAGCGGCCGCGCCAGGCAATGGATCGGAAGGCCGGCTCGGCAAAGTCGCCCCCCACGGGGTCATAAATCACGTCGGGCCCCTTGCCCCCGGTCAGTTCCTTGACGGCATCGCGCAGGTTCTCGGTGGTGTAATTGACAGTGGCGTCAGCCCCGATCTTTTTGCACAGATCGCACTTCTCTTGCGTCGATGCGGCTGCAATCACCTTTGCGCCCATGGCCTTGGCGATCTGGATGGCCGATGTACCGACTCCGCCAGCAGCACCCAGCACCAGCACGGTCTCACCGGCCTTGAGCTGCGCGCGGTCTACCAGTGCATGGTGCGACGTGGCGTAAATCATGATGAAGGCCGCCGCATCCACCATGGGGAAGCCCGGTGGCAGCGGCATGCACAGCGCAGCGGGTGCCAATGTGTGGGTGCCAAAGCCGCCAGTACCGGATAGGCAGGCCACAGGTTGGCCGACCTTCAGATGCGTGACGCCTTCGCCCACGGCCTGGATAATTCCAGCGTATTCCGAGCCCGGAACAAAGGGCAGGGCGGGCTTCATCTGGTACTTGTTCTGCACGATCAGGATGTCTGGAAAGTTCAGGCTGGCGGCCTTGATTTCGATCAGCACTTCGCCCGCCTTCGGGCTTGGCGTGGGCAGCTCTTTCCAGTTCAGGGCGTCGATACCGGTGGGGTTTTCGCAAAGCCAGGCGTGCATGGGGCGTCTCCAGAAAAGTATCGTCGCATGATAGAGCCTGCCTGTGGCGTATGGCTCTATTTGTGACCCCTGCGGGACAAAGCGCACACCCGGCCCGCGCCCTACAATGACCGTTCACTACCCGCAGACCATGAAAATTCTTATTTCCAACGACGACGGTTACCTGGCCCCGGGCATTGTGGCGCTGTATGAGGCCCTGAAAGACGTGGCCGAGGTCGAGGTCATTGCACCCGAGCAAAACAACAGTGCCAAATCCAATGCCCTGACCCTGCATTCACCCATGTATGTGACCCGCGCCAGCAATGGCTTTCGTTACGTCAATGGCACCCCGGCCGACTGTGTGCACATTGCGCTGACCGGCTTGCTGGACTACCGGCCTGACCTGGTGGTGTCTGGCATCAACAACGGTGCCAACATGGGTGACGACACCATTTACTCTGGCACGGTGGGGGCAGCCATGGAAGGCTATCTGTTCGGCATTCCAGCCATTGCTTTTTCGCAGGTGGAGCGCGATTGGCACCACCTGGACTCTGCCAAACGCAAGGTGCGTGAGCTGGTGCAGTCCATGCAACAGCAGCAGATCATTGGCCACACGCCGTTTCTGCTCAACGTGAACATTCCCAACAAGCCCTATGACGAAATCGGCAGCATGAAACTGTGCCGCCTGGGGCGACGCCACGCGGCGGAAAAAGTGATTCAGCAAACCAGTCCGCGTGGCGAGACCATGTACTGGATTGGCGCGGCCGGCCCGGTCAAGGACGATGCCGACGGCACCGATTTCCACGCCACTGCCCAAGGTCACATGGCCATGACGCCCCTGAAGGTGGATTTGACCGACCACGATCACCTGAGCTATTGGGCGCAGACCGCCTCGCGCCTGGTGGGCAGGGTGACGACCGGCACGCCATGAAGCAGCGGCCGTCCTTCCCGGCCAAGCTGGACGACACACTGGCCAGAAACCGGCCCAACACGGTGGGTAAGGTGGTGACTGCGACGTCGAAGCCTGTGGCGCACATTGCACCCGCTGCCGCCGCAGTCCACACCAGGCCCGTTGCGGTGGCTGTAGTTCCAAAAGGCCACGGGATGGAGTCCAGCGCCGTGCGGACCCGCATGGTGCAGAAGCTGGCGGCGCAGGGCATTTCTGACCCGCAGGTTTTGCACGCCATGGGCGCTATCGAGCGGCATCGCTTTGTGGACAGCGCGCTGATCAACCAGGCTTACGAAGACACGAGTTTGCCCATTGGCCTGGGGCAAACCATATCCAAACCGGGTGTGGTGTCCCGCATGCTGGAGCTGATGCGCAACGGTCAGACTGGCCAGCTCGGGCGGGTGCTGGAGATCGGCACTGGCTGCGGCTACCAGGCAGCGGTGCTGAGCCTGCTGGCGACCGAGGTCTACAGCATCGAGCGCCTTCGCGGCTTGCACGACAAGGCACGCGACAACCTGCGCCACTTGCGGCTGGCCAACCTGCATTTGCTGTTTGGGGATGGCATGGAGGGCTACGCCAAGGGCGCGCCCTACGCGGCCATCATCGCGGCGGCGGGGGGGGAGGCGGTGCCTCAGGCTTGGGTTGACCAGTTGGCCGTCGGGGGGCGGTTGGTGGCACCTGTGGTGACGGTCGGTGCAACCGGTGGAGCGCAGGCGCTGCTGGTGCTGGATAAAACCCCGAACGGCGTGCGCCAGGCCATCCTGGAAGCGGTGCATTTTGTCCCCCTAAAATCGGGTGTTGCTTGAAGGAAGTGTTTATGACTGGTCGTTTGCGTTCGGGTTGGTGGTTGGCGGGGGTTGTCGTGGTGCTGTTGTCGGCCTGCGGCTCCAAGCCCATGAACCGTGCGCCGGTGGAAGACCGTGGGTCGGTGTCGCCCCGGGCCGAAGTTGCCGCACCGGTTGCGCCGGTTGTGCAGCCCCCTGGTTTTGAGAATGCCGGCAAAGCGGGCTATTACACCGTCAAGCCCAAGGATACGTTGATTGGCATTGGCCTTGAGACTGGGCAAAGCCACAAGGACATTGCCCGCTGGAACAGTCTGGAGAATCCCAACCGCATCGAGGTGGGTCAGGTTCTGCGTGTTTTGCCGCCGGTTGCAGATGGCGTAGCGGTCGCCAAGCCCGTGACCTCTGGGGCTGCCACTGCAACCCCTATTGCCGTGGGTTCCGCCAAGCCCGCAGCGGCGCCTGCTGCCGCGGCGTCCAGTGCGGCACCCGCATCTGCACCCGCCTCGGCAGCGGTCACGGCGGTTGCCACTGGCGAAGACGACATCGGTTGGATTTGGCCCACCGGTGGTGCGGTTCTGGCCGGATTCGATGAAGCCAAGAACAAGGGGCTCGATATTGGCGGCAAGGCGGGTGAGCCGGTCGTGGCGTCGGCGGATGGCAAGGTGGTCTATGCGGGTGCCGGTCTGCGGGGCTATGGCAACTTGATCATTCTCAAGCACAACAATGTGTATTTGACCGCATACGCCCATAACCAGGCTCTCCTGGTCAAGGAAGACCAGTCGGTCAAGAAGGGCCAGAAGATTGCGGAAATGGGCAACAGCGATGCCGACCGCGTCAAACTGCACTTTGAGGTGCGTCGCCAGGGCAAGCCGGTTGATCCGGCCAAGTACCTGCCGGCCCGCTAGCGTTTTTCCAGATGAGAAAGCCTCGCGCCAACGGTTTTGACAGCAAGCCTGCAACGCCGGGGCTTACGGGGCATTCCCTTGATGAAAACAGGCCGTCAACCCTCGTCGAATCGGATTCAATAGCTATTGATTTGGTCGCTTCGCACGCCCTGGAACTTCTTTCTCAGCGTGATGATTCAGATGAAGTGCTGGCAGACGAGTCGGTCGATGCGCTGTCGTTGTACCTGCGTGGAGTGCGCCGCACCGAACTGTTCACGCCCGAGCAAGAATTCGAAACTGCGACGCGCGCCCGGTCGGGCGATTTTGCGGCACGCCAGAGCATGATTGAGCACAATCTTCGCCTGGTGGTGAGTATTGCAAAGGGTTACATGGGGCGCGGCGTGCCCATGGCTGATTTGGTAGAAGAGGGCAACCTGGGCCTCATGCATGCCATCGACAAATTCGAGCCCGAACGCGGCTTTCGGTTCTCCACCTACGCGACCTGGTGGATACGCCAATCAGTCGACCGTGCGCTGATGTACCAGGGACGCGCCGTGCGCCTGCCGGTGAACGTGGTGCGCGAGCTGCAACACGTTTTACGCGCTCGGCGCATGCTGGAAAACGACTCCGAATTGGTGGCCAAACGTCCAGAAGGCATTCGAGTGGAAGATATTGCGGGCTTTTTGGGTCAGGAACCCCAGCATGTTGCCGAATTGCTGGCCATGGCAGAGGCCCCGCGCTCACTCGACGCATCGTTGGACCGCTTTGAGGGCGATCAGACCATGGGCGATGGTCTGGTAGACGAAGTGACGGTGACTCCTGAAGACGTGACTCTGGCGCATGAGGTAGAGCAGTTGCTGGAACAATGGGTTGCCACACTGACCCCGCGCGAGCGCGAAGTGCTGGAGGGTCGGTTTGGCTTGCATGACCACGACCCGGAGACCCTCGATACCCTCAGCCTGCACTTGGGTTTGACCCGTGAGCGTGTGCGCCAGGTGCAAAACGAAGCACTGCTAAAGCTCAAGCGCTACCTGGGACGTCGGGGCGTAACCCGGCAGTCGGTTTTGTAGGCGGGGTGCGACAATCCCCGGCATGACAGACACAATTTCGACCGAAAAACCGCTGCCCGAGGGGTGGCTCAAAGTGAAATCCCTGGACCTTGAAGCCCAGGGTGTGGCCCACAAGCCCGATGGCAAGGTGGTATTTATTGATGGTGCGCTTCCCTTTGAGGTGGTCAGTGCCCAGATTCACCGCACCAAAAACAGTTTCGAGAAAGGCACGCTGACCGAAATCCACCGTGAGTCGTCGCAGCGTGTGCGCCCTGATTGCCCGCACTTTGGCCTGCATGAGGGGGCTTGTGGTGGCTGCAAGATGCAGCACTTGCACGTTGGTGCGCAGGTGGCCGTCAAGCAGCGTGTGCTGGAAGACAACCTGTGGCACATCGGCAAGGTCAAGCCTGACAACATCCTGCGCGCCATCGAAGGCCCGGCCTGGGGTTACCGCTACCGGGCGCGGCTTTCGGTCAAAAACGTCCGAAAAAAGGGCTCGGTGCTGGTGGGCTTTCACGAGCGCAAGAGCCGCTATGTGGCCGACATGAAGGAGTGCCGTGTGCTGGCGCCGCATGTCAGTGCCATGCTGATGCCGCTGCGCGAGTTGATTGCTTCGCTTGAGGCGGTGGAAGCCTGTCCCCAGATCGAACTGGCCGTGGGTGATAGGGAGGGCAAAGGTGGCATGGGTGATGTGACCGCCATGGTGTTGCGGCATCTGACGCCGCTGGGCGATGCGGACCTGAACCGACTGCGCCAGTTTGCGGTGGTCCACCCGGGTGTGCAATGGTGGTTGCAACCCAAGGGCCTGGACACTGTGCACCGCCTGGACGAAGTACCAGGTCACGAGACTGCACAACTGGCCTACACCTTGCCAGACTTTGGCATCACCATGCCGTTTCGCCCGACTGACTTTACCCAGGTCAACCCGCACATCAACCGGGTGCTGGTGTCGCGCGCCTTGGGCTTGTTGAAGGTGAGCCGCCAGGAACGGGTGATTGACTGGTTCTGCGGGCTGGGCAACTTCACCCTGCCGCTGGCGACGCAGGCGCGTGAGGTGCTGGGCGTGGAGGGCGCCGAAGCACTGGTCGAGCGATCGCGTGAGAATTTGAAGCTAAATAAGGCTGTAGGGCTTGAGAATACTGCGCTAGCAGCTACTCAATTTGTAGCGCGCAATTTGTTTGAAATGACGCCCGAAGTACTGGTGGCCGATGGCGCTGCCGACAAGTGGCTGGTGGACCCACCGCGTGAGGGTGCGTACGCTTTGATTCTGGCCCTGGCGGGTGTGCGCCAGCGGGTTGCCGAAGACATTGCAAGTGCCGCCGAGCGAGAGTGGAGGCCACCCAAGCGCATTGTGTATGTCAGTTGCAACCCGGCGACTCTGGCGCGCGATGCAGGGGTATTGGTGCAGCAGGGTGGGTACCGCTGTTCAGCGGCGGGTGTCGTCAACATGTTTCCGCACACCGCACATGTAGAGAGTATTGCGGTGTTTGACTGGGTCGGCTGAGGTCAATGGGCGGCTTTATCGGCCGTTTTTTCCACTGGCTTGGATTTCGGTTTTGCCTTGCTCTCTGACGCTGCTGCCTTGTCTTTGGGTGCGCTGTCGCCGGCTTTTTCTTCGATGATTTCTTCTACCGGTGCGCCAGGCTTGACGCCTTTGGATGCGACGCCGTCGATCTTGTTGTCACGCATGTACTGGTCCATCTCTTTCCAGCCGTCAAACACAGCGGCCTTTGACGCCTTCTCGTTCAGCGCGTAGCAATCCTCAATACTGCGCATGCCATAGCGGCAGGCGCTGCCGATGGCCTTGGAATCGGCTATGCGCTGTGCGACCTTGGGGTCGGCCATAAGCGCAACGATGTTGTCGCAGCCTGCCAGAGACAGCGTCATTGCGAGAAGTAGCAGGCGTGCAATCATGAATTAGTCGGGTTATTTGGTTAATTTATCGGCAACTTGGATCATCTATTGAATCATGGTCCGGCTTGAATGAGAAAAAGGCCCGCAGGGGGCCTTTTATTGAGGGTTCGGGGAATTGGTCCCCGTAGCAAGTGCTTCAGTCGCGCTCGCCGCCCATGATACCCAGCAAGGCCAGCAGGCTCTGGAATACGTTGATGATGTCCAGGTACAGGGCCAGTGTGGCGCTGATGTAGTTGGTCTCGCCACCGTCAACGATTTGCTTCAGGTCATACAACATGTAGGCACTGAACACGCCGATGGCAGCCACGGAGATGGCCATCATGCCGGCCGTAGAGCCCACGAACACGTTGATAATGCCACCGACCATGATGGCCAGGGCACCGACAAACAGCCATTTGCCCATACCCGACAGGTCGCGCTTGATCACGCTGGAGAGGCTGGCCATCACAAAGAAAACGCCAGCGGTGCCGCCAAATGCAGTCATGATCAGATCAGGACCATTCTTGAAACCCAAAACCATGGCGATCATGCGCGAGAGCATCAAACCCATGAAGAAGGTAAAGCCCAACAGCACGGGAACGCCAGCTGCCGAATTCTTGGTCTTCTCGATAGCGTACATGAAACCAAAGGCGCCGCCCAGAAACAGAATCATGCCCAGGCCACCGCCCAGCGATTGGGTGATGCCGGTGGCCACACCAATCCAGGCTCCCAACACGGTTGGTACCAGGCTCAGGGCCAACAGCCAGTAGGTGTTGCGCAAAACCTTGTTGCGCTCTGCGCCAGAGGCAACATAGCCCTGGTTAAGGTCCAAAGTGGTAATGCGGTCATTCATAGTGAAAACTCCTTCAGTGTCTGCACGGTGCAGGTGGGGGGATTCTAGGGTTTCTCAACCCGCCAGGCGCAAATATTAGCCGGATTGGCCACAATTTCTGTAAGTGTGTTGTTCGTAAGAAAGCGTTAACGTCCCCGGTGGCGGGAGTTATGCTTGCAAGTTACAACAACACGGAGCAATTTTTACCATGAAGTCCAAGCCTGTTCTCGAATTTTCAGATGTCAAAGCCATTGCCGCTGCGGCCGAGGCCGAAGCGCTCAAGCACAACTGGGCGGTCAGTATTGCCATTGTGGATGACGGAGGCCACCTGCTGTGGTTCCAGCGCCTGGACGGCGCGGCCCCCATTTCGGCCCATATTGCCCCTGGCAAGGCCCGTACGTCCGCCATGGGGCGGCGTGAGAGCAAGGTGTATGAGGACATGATCAATGGTGGCCGCGCATCTTTCTTGAGTGCGCCTGGCCTGGACGCAATGCTGGAGGGTGGTGTGCCGATTTTGAAGGATGGACAGTGCCTGGGTGCCGTCGGAGTGAGTGGCGTCAAGTCCAGCGAAGACGCACAAATTGCCAAGGCGGCGGTCGCTGCCTTGCCTTATTGAAGGGGGAAAATCGCATGTCCCTAGAGGAAATTTCATTGCCTCGCACGCTGCTGATCGTGGACGATAGCAAGGTTTCGCGCATGCGCATTCGGGCTTTCTTTGTGTCCCATTGCCCGCAATGGACGATTCAGGAGGCCGGGTCTGGCGACGAGGCCATTGTTCTGGCATCCAGTTCGCCCCCAGATTTTGTCACCATGGATGTCAATATGCCAGGCATGAGCGGCTTCGAGACTGCGCAACTCATGCTGGTACGCAATCCGGATATTCGCGTGGTCATGTTGACCGCCAATATTCAGGAGGGCAGTCGCATGGCCGCAGCGTCGTTGCACATCCATTTTGTGGCCAAGCCAGCGACGGAAGCCTCTTTGCAGCAAGCACTGGACTATCTGCTGGCACCCCCATGATTGAACTCCATGAGCTGGAGCAGGACGCGCTGACGGAGATATTCAACATCGG
>CAJAVE010000367.1 GCA_903945325.1 uncultured beta proteobacterium
CACTCTGAAATCAGCCGCCCGCAGCGTAGGCGCATTGCGCCTGGGTGCGCTGTGCCAGGCCATTGAGACGGCAGGAAACGGTAGCGATGCAGCGGCCTGCCGCAACCTGGCCGAACAGCTGCCAGACGCGTTTGCGGCGGCAGCGCTGGCGATCAACCACAGCCGACAAGCGCCGCAGTGCGTCACTTAGGGGAGCCTTGTCCCATGCATTTAGAAAAACTATTCCTGCAACCCCGCGCGCTGCCCGCCATTCCCCGTGTCATTCAGGAACTGATTGCCAGCTTCCAGGATGAGGGTGTCGCAGTCAAGCATCTGGCGGACCTGATTTCAACCGACCAGGTGATCACTGCCAACCTACTGCGCATGGCCAATTCGGCGTATTTTGAGGTGCCCTGCACCATTGCCACGGTCAGCGACGCGGTGACCCGGCTGGGATTGACCAATGTGCGCACGCTGGTCATCAGTCTGGGCCTGACCGGCAGCTTCCAGTCCATTCCCGGCAGCGATGCCGGTCCGTTCTGGCGCTACAGCCTGCATACGGCCGTGGTGGCGCGCCACTTGGGCAAGCAAATCGGGATTGAACCGGAACTGGCATTTACCGTGGGGCTGATGCACGCCGTGGGCGAACTGGTGATGCATGTGGCCATGCCGGTGGCCATGCGGGCAATGAACCACGCGGTGGCTCTACTGGACCCCAGTCGGTTGGATGTGGAGCAGACCACCTTTGGCTACACCCATGCGGAAGTCGGGGCAGAGTTGGCACGTCGCTGGAATTTTCCACCCCTGTTTGCACAAGCCATTGCGGGGGCGGCGAACCCGCTGGTGCAGGATCATTTTTCCCCGCTGGCTGCCCTGGTGCACATTGCCGCCTGGCGCGCGCGCGCAGAAGCCAATCAGCTCAGCCCTCAGGACCTGGAAACCCAGTGGCCTTTAGAACTGGCAGCCAGAATAGCCCTGTCCCGTGAAACGATGCTGAACGACCTGCCGCCACTGGCGGATCTGTGTGAGGGGCTGGAGAGCCTTTTGTCCTGAACCGTTGAGGACCCGGGTTCACATCACCGCAATTTCCGCAATGGCGTTGGCCATGTATTCGATCTTGCGCTGCATGTCGTCGTGGGTGTCGGCGTAGCGCTGCGCGATCTCGGCAATGGTGTCCTGAATTTCGACGAAAGCGTCCACCATATCGGGGTCGAAATGGGCCCCGCGCTCGCTGAAAATGACCTGCACCGCCTTGTCGTGCGACACGCCATCCTTGTAGACCTTGCTGCTGATCAGCGCGTCATACACATCGGCAATGGCCATGATGCGCGCGGCCACCGGAATATCGGTTCCAGCCAGTGCCTGCGGGTAGCCACTGCCGTCCCACTTTTCCTGGTGCGACAGGACCAGCTCCTTGGCGACTGTCAGGCGCGGTGAGACGCGGCCCAGCGTCTTCTCGGCCCGCTCGATAGCCGCATGGCCAACGGTGGGGTGGGTGCGCATGATGGCAACCTCATCGGGCGTCAGGCGCCCGGGTTTGAGCAAGATACGGTCAGGAATGCCGATGGAGCCCATGTCGTACAGCGGCACGCTCAAGTACAGCGTGTCAATGTAGGCAGGCGTCAGCAGCTCCGCAAATTTGGGCTGGGCGGACAAGGCTTGCGCCAGCGTCAGCACATAGTTTTGCACCCGCAGGATGTGGCTCTCGGAATCCGACTCACGCTGTTCGGCCAGTGTGGTCAATGCCAGCACCAGCACCTGGCGCGCGTGCGGAATTTCATTCACATCGGTCACAGCGTCCAGGGCTGCAGTGGAATCGGATGGCATGCTCATTCTCCTTGCGGCACCGACAACGGCGCTTGGTACAACCATACCATTTTGCCACCGGGCGTGCGGTATTGGGCGACAGGGTTTAGGGTTGTGGCTTCAAACTCCAGGCTGACCAACCAGGCACCGGCTCGCAGCTCGGCACGCGCCTTGTCCGCCGCACGCGCCATGCTTTCGGGGCGCTGAAACAGGTAGACCATGTCGTAGTCCGACCAGTCGGCACGCCATATATCGCCCTGGCGCACCTGCGCCCAAGGGCAGCGCAATGCGCACAGGCCGCGAAGGGGCCAGCTCCACTCCAGTCCATGCAGGGCGGCATTTGGATAGGCGCGGCGCAAAGCCACCAGGCCCTGGCCCAGACCGCAACCGGCGTCCAGCACGCGCGCACCCTCAGACAGCGGAGCGTGCAGGGGCAGATCGTCCAGCGCCTGCACCGGTGTGGGAAACAGGGGCGCGTCGCGCCAGGCATTGAGCGGGTACACCAGCAGCAACAGGAGCAGGGGCACCAGCCACACCCAGGGCGGCAACGCGGCGAACCCCAGCGTAGAGAAGGTCAGGGCCAGCGACGCCGGAAATCCCCCGGCAATCATCAGGCGGCGCCACCACGAATGGCCCCACACGCTGAACGCCACACCCAAGGCCGTCGCAGCACCCAGAGCAAGGCCGATGGCGGCGCCCTGCTCCACCAGCAACCGGAACAAGGCCCACGCCGCCACCCAGGTCAGCACGGCCGGCAGCGGCCAGACCGTCAGACGTTCGCGCACAGCCATGTTTTTAAGCAAAATTGGCCTCTAGCCCCCGTAGACATTGCGCAAACAGCTCCTGTATTCATAGCAAAATCAGACGACACAAATGCACCATATGAGGAGCCTGGGTGGCAGAGCGTTCTGCTCCGTGTCCCCCGCCCGCTGCGCGTGCTCCTCCTTGACCTGCGCAGAACGCTCTGCCACCCAAGCTCTATCGCTGGCCGCCGGGCGACAAGCGCTCGATCAGGCCATTGAGTTCATCCATAGAGCCAAACTGGATGATGACCTCACCCATTTCTTCGATGCGGCCGGCACGCTTGACGCGCTTCCTGATCTGGATTTCAACCTGCGCCATCAGCAGGTCCGACAACTCTTCTTCTACCCGTTTGATGTCGCGCGACTTGTCTTTTTTAGGTTTGGACGCCGTCAGTTCAAACTCGGCGCCCAGCTTTTTAACCAGGCTTTCGGCCTCGCGCACCG
>CAJAVE010000368.1 GCA_903945325.1 uncultured beta proteobacterium
ACTTCAGAGGTCGACGTCAGTTTCCCTGGCCGGCAGAAAACGCTGTGTTACGTGGCTTGTCATTCCTCTTGCCAACTCTTCTTCGCCAAAGAAGACCAATCCGATCCCCTCTTTTTTGAGCAATACAGCCTCTTCCTCGCTATGCGTGCGGACAATGATTTCAATGCCCGGATTGAGCACCCGCGCAGTCTGTGCCATTTGCCGCACGTTGAATGTGTCTGGCGATGCGATGACCAGCATCGCCGCATTCGCTATGTGGGCTTGAATCAATACAGCGGGTTCGGCTGCATTGCCGCACACAGCGACGCCCCCCTTTCGTCGAAGATCGTCAACCAAATCCCGATTTTGCTCTGCCACAACATAGGGGATTCCGTGGGCATCCAGCGCGGCGGCAATGCGACGCCCCACCCGACCGTACCCCACCAGAACGACCTGGCCTTCCAGGTACTTGCGTTCGGTGCTCATGGGGAGTTCGGCAAAGGGTTCCTCGGGTCGCTCCAGTCGTCGCGCCAAGGCAGAATGCTTGAGCAACCAGCGTTGGCACGGTTCAATCGCCGAGAGCAAAAACGAGTTCAGGGAAATTGAAATCAGCACCCCCGCCAGCACCAGACTCATGCCCTCGGGGGGCAGCAGCCCGAGGGTCAAGCCCAACCCTGAGAGGATGATGGAAAACTCTCCTATTTGCCCCAGGCTTGCAGCAAGCGTCAAGGCGGTCTTGAGTGGATAGCGAAGTGCGACCGCCAGCGCCAATGCAGAAATGGAGTTGCCGCCAATGATGATGGCCACCACGCCAAGCACCCTAAGCGGTTCAGTCATGAGTATTGTTGGTTCCACAACCATGCCAACCGATACAAAAAATAGCACTGAAAAAGCATCACGCAATGGCAATGACTGCTGAGCGACCCGATGGCTGAACTCGGATTCGCGCATGACGGAGCCCGCAAAAAATGCACCCAACGCAAACGAAACGCTGAAGATCTCAGCGGCACCATAGGCAATGCCGATGGCTGTTGTCACCACGGACAAGGTGAACAGCTCTCGCGAGCCGGTGCGCGCCACATGCCATAGGACCCAAGGCAGCGCTCGGCGCCCCACAACCATCATCAGCCCGATGAATGCAGAAACCTGCAATAGCGTCTGTCCGATCGTGACCCACAGTGGCTTCGTGTTGGCAGCGAGTACAAGCGGACTGCCCAGCACATTCGCAAGCGGGGGCAACAGCACCAGGACCAATACCGTCGCCAGGTCCTGAACCACCAGCCAGCCGACTGCGATACGGCCATTCATGGTGCTGAGCAGGCCGCGCGTTTCCAGGGATTTGAGGAGCACGACGGTGCTGGCACATGCGAGCGACAAGCCAAAAATCAGTCCGCCACCCACACTCCAGCCCCACCACCAGGCAAAGGACATGCCCAACACGGTGGTTACTGTCATTTGTACGGCCGCTCCTGGAATGGCAACGCGCCTGACCGCGAGCAGGTCATTGGGCGAGAAATGGAGACCAACGCCAAACATCAGCAGCATGATGCCGATTTCTGACAACTGTGACGCAATGTGCACGTCCGCTACAAAACCGGGGGTCGCGGGCCCGATAACGATCCCCGCAACCAAGTAACCAACCATTGCGGGGATCTTGATACGCTCAGCGATGAATCCGAGGACCAGGGCTACGCTGAAGGCGGCCGCAAGGGTCGTGATCAGTGAAAGGTTGTGATTCATTGCAGCTTTCGTGCGGACCCGTTTTGTTTTTTGGCGTCGGGGCAAGCGCTTAGTCAGCTTACTCGTCTGGAAGAGCCCGCGCGGAGCTAGTGAATGCGATTGAACGGCCTGCAGGCAGGTTGGCGTGGATGCCTTCCACAATGGGCGGGCTGGCCGGCGTATCCGATTTCCAGGTAATCACGAAATTCGCGCCCGACCCACCGGTATCGTCGCTGCGGGGAATAAACAATTCATGTGTACCCATTGGACCAATGGTCTTGGGTGAGGCCACATATTCCTTGAGCTTTTTACCATCGGTATCGTAGTACTGCGCCGACAAAATCCGGATGGACTTCACCAGATCGGTATTTCGAATGCTCACGGAAACTGACATGAGTGTCTTTGTCCGCTCGCCGCTGGCCACCACGTCACCATGCCAGATGTGTGAGTAAATTGGCAAATACAGACTTTGGCCCAGTGATCTACCGGCGGGACTCTGGCTGATGGCAGCTCCGCTGGACAGAGCCATTAACAGGATCATCAGTATCAACTTCATAAAATCTCCATGACCAACACGACCATGCAGAAAAGTGCACCGACGTCAGCCCGCAAGGGTTATCGTGGTGATGATACTCATCTGTAAATGATCCCAATATGACTGTCGGTTAGTGCCTCAAAGAAAGTGCAAACCGGCAGTACATTTCATACAGCGTATTTGTGTAAGTCGCGTGGGTACCAGGCAATGCTTGGCAACACGGTATTCATGGGGACCCCGGTATGTTCACCACACAGAAACTCAAAAGCCTCTGCCCGCTTGCTCTGTCTCTGTCTCTGTCTCTGTGCCTGTTAAGCGGCTGCGGCCCGGACCAGGACACACCAATGGCCAAATCGTCTGGCCAGGTCAGGGCCACGTCCGCTACCAAGCTTTCAAGCTATGCCGCAGCACGGGCGGCGGACCAAGTGAGTTTCGGAGCCACTCCAGCCCTGGTTGCGGAGTTACAGCAAACTGGGCTGGAGGCCTGGATTGACGCGCAGTTGGCGATGCCCGTTACCGAGACCCAGGCACCGAGTTGGGTGATTGATTTCGATACCAAGAACCCCGCTGCCGAAAGCCGAGCGGGTGCGTTCCCCCTGGAAGACTTCTTTCGACGCGCTTTGACAGCGCCAGACCAGCTGCGCCAGCGCGTTGCTTGGTCTCTCTTTGAATTCATTCCGGCGTCGACCGGGCGACCGTATGGTCACGTGGAATACCACAACCTCCTGTTGCGCAAGGCATTTGGCAACTATGGGGATTTGCTGCACGATGTCACGATTCATCCCTTGATGGGATTCTTTCTCAACAACGAATTGAATCGGCCCAACTCACCAGAGTGCCTGGGTTGCTCTCCCAACGAGAACTATGCGCGCGAACTGTTGCAACTGTTTTCGGTGGGTGTGGTGCAACTCAATGCGGATGGGAGTACCCAGCGGGATGCGCAAGGTAAGGCTTTGGAGACTTATACCCAAAGGGATGTTGAGGAACTGGCACGGGCACTGACAGGCTGGAGAAACAAACCCAGCGCAGCCAAATTACCCGAAGGCAATTGGGCAAACTTTGCTTACCCCATGGTCCCTGAGACGCTGGCCTTTCTGCATGACCGGGGTGCCAAGACGGTGATGGGCTCGCCCATTGCCGCCGACCAAGGGGCGGAGCAGGAATTGCATTCCGTCATTGCGCTGCTGATGAAGCACCAGAATATTGCGCCTTTTGTCAGCCTGCGCCTGATACAGCATCTGGTGACCAGCGACCCGACACCGGGCTATATCGGGCGCGTGGCCGCAGTATTTCGGGACAACGGCAAGGGAGTGGCCGGTGACTTGAAAGCGGTGGTGCGTGCGGTGTTGCTCGACCCCGAGGCACGCCGTGGAGACCAGCCTGGGGTCGATTCCACCACGTTTGGCAAACTGCGCGAGCCGGTTCAATGGTATTCGGCGGTGCTGCGTGGGCTCAATTGCAAGTCGGCCCCGCGCTCTGAATACCAGGGAAACGCCAACACCATCGCGCCCCAAAATCAGAATCCCGACAATCCGCCCAGTGTATTTTCATTCTTCCAGGCGACGGACCGCGCCCCTGGCAGCAATTTGCTCGCGCCCGAACAAAAGCTCTTGAATACGGTGGAGTTGACCAGCCGCATGGGGAATCTGCATTGGGTTTTTGTCAACACGAGCAACACTGCCAGCGCCAGCAATTCCGCCAATCTGGGCTGCGAGCTGGATGCCCTTGGCAAAGCCTTCGACACCTCACCGCAAACGTATTTGGATTTTCTGAGTGCGCGCTGGTTTCGGGGGGCCATGCCGCCCACGCTGCGCAGCAATTTGCAGGCACTGATGATCGGTGACAAAAACTGGCAGACTCCGCAGGAAGGCGCAGTCGCCCTGCTTCAGTATGCGCTGTCAAGCCCTTATTTTGGAGTGATCAAATGAAACGCAGGACTCTATTGAAGGCCAGTGGTCTGCCCATGTTGGCGGGCTTGGGTGCAGCTGGATTGTTTGCAACACTCAATGACGGGAACGCGGCGTCATCAGGGGACTATCGCGCGCTGGTGTGCCTGTTTTTGAACGGCGGCAATGACGGACACAACACGCTGGTGCCTACCGATGGCGCATACGGGGACTACAGTGCGGCCCGGCCCATCCTCGCGCTGCCAAAGGACTCGCTTGTGCCGCTGACGGGCAGCAGCGCCGGGCACAGCTTTGGACTGCATCCGGCGTTGTCACCCATCGCCCCTCTGTACAACGAGGGGCGCCTGGCGTGGATCGCCAATACCGGTCCATTGATCGTGCCGGCCACGGCAGAGCAGGTGATTGACCATGCAGTCGCTATTCCTCCCTTTTTGATGTCGCACAGTGACCAGGTGGCGATGCAGCAAGGTTGGGGCGGCGACGCCGAACAGAGCGGTTGGGCGGGACGTGGCTTGGAGTATTTCAACTCCAGTCTGGTGAACGTGCTCAACGCCGTGACCATGGATTCCAATCGCACGCTTGTGTTGGGAAAAAATTCGACGGTTTCCTTCATGAACCCTGGTGGTTCCCGCTACTGGGGACGGGCGGATCTTGCACAACCCCAGAGCTATTGGTCCCAGGCCCTGAACAACATGGCCAAGTGGCAATTCACGAATGCCTATGAGGCCGAGTATTCCCGTACCTTTGGGGCCAGTGTGGCGGAATCCACGCTATTGACCCAGGCTTTTTTGCAGGCCAAAGCCCCGACGTCTAATTTTGGCTCCGGTGAGCTGGCAGACAAACTGCGCTCACTGGCCTCGGTGATGCCGGTCTTCAAATCCATGGGTTACCGCAGGCAGATTTTTCTGGTGGGTTGGGGAGGGTTTGATACGCACTATGGCCAGCGCGGTACGGATAGCCGCACCCAGGACGCACAGTTGGATGTGGTTGGGCGCGCAGTGGCAGCCTTTGACCAGTCAAACCGGGCGTCAGGTTTGAATCTGGACGTCACGACACTGATGATGAGTGATTTTGGTCGGACCCTGCGCCCAGCCTCTGGCGCTGGTTCGGACCATGCATGGGGTAACCACTGGTTTGTATTGGGTGGAGCGGTGGCGGGCGGCCAGGTGGTGGGGCAATTCCCTTCCCTGGTGTTAGGCGGAAGAGATGATGGTGACATCAACCGGGGCGGCCGCATGGTGCCGACCACCAGCACGGAACAGGTGGGTGCCACGCTGATGCAGTGGATGGGGTTGCCCGCGAGTGCGCAGGCGTCGGTGTTCCCGACACTGGCAAATTTCCCGGTCAAGACCCTGAACTTGATGAAAGTCTGATCCATGGATATCAACGGCACAGAAGGACCTGACACCTATGACCAGACAGCCCAGGGTCCTGGCGACTGGAACAATTACTACGGCAAGGGCGGCAATGACACGATTCGGATGTACAACGGCATAGCGATTGGCGGAGCCGGTGCGGACACCATCGAACATCTGCTGTCATCCGACACCTGGCGCACGGTGGAGGTTGGCTACTGGGACTCACCTGCAGGCGCGGTGGTCAACCTCGCCGCCGGTTGGGCCGATGATGGCTGGGGATCGCGCGACACCCTGATTGGCTACTTCAGTGGTGCGCACGGTAGCTGGCACAACGACCAGTTTATTGGCGACTCCCGGGACAATTTGTTTAGGCCGAATAGGGGCAAGGACAGCATTGATGGTGGCGCAGGAACCGATGCAGTTCAATTGGACTGGAAGGCCGGTGACCCCACCGACCTGAGCAACTACAGCGTCAGTGTCTCTATCGACGCGCGGTTTGCAACCGTCACCTCAAAAACCGACGCCAATTTTCAATATGCGTTGACGGATGTTGAGCGGCTGCAATTCTGGGACGGGTCCGTTTGGCAGGTTTTTCAAGTATCCGACTTCATGGATTTGAGGGATTTGGCCCAGAAAGGCTTGGTTGGCGCAGACGCCCAACGTTGGAACGCGACTGGCCCCGTTGGCAGTACAGCAACTGTAAGTTTCAGCTTTGTCACCAGCAAGCCGGATACCGGGGTTGGCAGTGTGGGGTTTCGCCCATTCACGGATGCTGAAAAGCAGCTGGTGCGGGACCTGCTGACCCAAACCAGTGCCGCAGCGGGCATCAGCTTTGTGGAAGTGGCAGAAACGGGAGCCTCCGTCGGTAGCTTGCGGTTTGGGGTCAGCCAACAGGAGCAGTCCAAAGGAAGTGCAGCCATGCCGGACGTCAATCCGGCCAACACGGTGGCCGGCGATGTCTGGATGGACGTCGAGTCCATGCTCAATCTCAGCCAAGGCAGCGAGGGGTATGCTGCACTGATTCACGAGCTCGGGCATGCACTGGGATTGCGCCATCCGCGCAACGTGGATCCAGGCGATGCGTGGGCCCAACAGTTCCGTACACAGGACGACATTACCGCGCTGACTGCCATGTCAGGAACGCCATCGGCGGATGGCCTGTATCGCGCTGACTGGGGTGTCCTGGATATTGCTGCATTGCGTTATTTGTACGGGGCCAAGAGTGTCAACACCGCCGACACGGCGTACCACGTGGGGGGAACCGATGCACAGGCACAGCGCAGCATCCAGGATGACGGCGGTATCGATAGCCTGGATGCGTTGGACTCGCGTGTCGGCGTGTCCCTGGACCTTACCGCCGGACATCGCAGCAGTGTCGGGCTGACGGCGGGCGGCCTCTCTGGTGTTGACAACCTCGCCCTGGGCCTGGGCACTCTGATCGAAAACGCAGCAGGCTCCCCTCAGGACGATGTGCTGCTGGGTAACGCGCTGGACAACCGCCTGGAAGGCCGCTTGGGCAATGACTGGATTGACGGCGGAGCCGGCACCGATACGGCAGTCTTCGGCGGGAATCGTGCAGACTATTTTCTGACTACCGGCTATGGCAAGCTGTTCGTTGCCGCACGGGACGGCAGCAGCGGTTTTGACACGTTGTTGAACATTGAAAGGCTGAGCTTCAAGGATGCAGAGTTTGCTATCGTGGCCAGTCCGGTCGCCAGCGACCTGGAATTTGCGCTGGACGAAGACAGCAGTCGACAGGGGCAGTTGCCTGCACCAACCGATATTGCTCGTGCGACGGTCAGTTACAGCCAGGCAAGCAGCCCGTTGCATGGTGTCTTGAGCATGGATGGCTCAGGGAATTACACCTATACACCGGGTGCCGATTACTCTGGTAAGGACAGTTTTTCCTACCAACTCAGCGCCAGCAATGGAGCCACCAACACTTACAGCGCTTTTATCAATGTTCGCGCCATCAATGACAACCCCGTTGGAGCCGTCACGCTGGATGGCAAGCCACAGACTGGAGCGTCTCTCAGTGCCAATGTCAGTGCGCTGCTTGATGCGGATGGGATGGGTGCGCTGACCTACCAGTGGATGCGAAACGGAACACCCATCGCAACCGCCGTGGGCAATAGCTATCTAGTGACGTTGGCAGATCTGGCGGCCGTGGTTACGGTTCAAGTGCGGTACACGGATGGAGGCGGCACCGCGGAGCAGGTACTGTCGCTACCCAGTCCTGCCATTGCAAGCACCGATGTCATTGCGCCGACAGTGACCAGCTTCAGTCCCCCGGATGCTGCCTCAGGTGTTGGGCTTGCGTCAGACATCGTCCTGATTTTCAGCGAGGCCATCAAGAAAGGCACTGGGAGCATTGCGCTCAAGACAACCGCAGGCGTTACGGTGGCAACTTACGACGCCGCATCCAGCAATCTCAGCATCGTCGACAACAAGCTCACTCTCAACCCTTCTACCGATCTTGCCTATGGCACGGGCTATTTGGTTGAATTTGCGCGTGGCGTCGTTCTTGACTCGGCAGGAAATCCGTACTTGGGAACAACCAGCTACGACTTCACCACGCTGAATGCTCCGGTCCCTGGTCAAACCATTTCTGGTGCAGCGTCCAACGACGTCCTGACCGGAAGTGTCAACAACGACACGATCAGTGGTTTGGCAGGCCTGGACACTGCGGTCTACACCGCTCGTATGGCGGCTTACACCGTATCGCCCAATGCAAGCAATACCACCATCAGCGGCCCCGATGGTTCTGACACCCTCACCAGCATCGAACGTTTGCAATTCCTGGACGCCAATCTCGCCTTTGATATTGACGCCAACGCCGGACAGGTCTACAGGCTCTACCAGGCGGCTTTCAACCGCACTCCCGATCTGTCTGGTCTGGGTGGCTGGATTGCTGCCATGGACGATGGAATGCATTTGCTCACCATCGCCTCCAAGTTCATGGAAAGTGCTGAGTTCCAAAGCCTGTACGGCGCCAACCCGACCAATGCCCAGTTTGTTGCCAACCTCTACACCAATGCACTGCACCGCCCATCGCAACAGGATGCGGGTAGCGCAGCCGGTTGGGTCAACCAACTCGCCTCCAACACCTTGTCCAAAGCCCAGGCATTGGTCAACTTCTCGGAGTCTGCCGAGAACAAAGCCTCCGTCCTGCCTGTCATATCGAGTGGCATCACCTACGCCAACGCCAGCCAAGCCGCAGGAGCAGCCAAAGGCCAGAGCTTTGCCGGAACAGCCAACACGGACAGCCTCATCGGCACCGTGGGCAACGACACCTTCACGGGTGGCTCGGGCAATGACACCATCGAAGGCGGCAAAGGGCTCGACACCGCCGTCTACAGTGGCGCCAAGGCCAGTCACACCATCGCCCGCACCACGACAGGCTTGAC
>CAJAVE010000369.1 GCA_903945325.1 uncultured beta proteobacterium
CGGAGTTCACCAGCGTGCGGGCAAATGCATGCTCGCGGGCCAAGGTCAGTGCGGCATTGCGGAAGGTCAGCGACATCTTGCTCTTGGGCGTGATGAAGTCGGTGGAGCGTGTGGAGTTCATGATGTTCTCGTCGGCCGCAAAGACTCGCTCTTCGGAGTAGGTGTCCAACAAAGTGCTGGGCGCCTTGCCATCGATCACCAGCTTGAGCTTCCAGCACAGGTTGTCGGTGTCCTGGATACCGGAGTTGGCACCCCGCGCACCGAATGGAGATACCTGGTGTGCGGCGTCGCCGGCGAACAGCACGCGCCCGTGGTTGAAGCTGTTCATGCGGCGGCACTGGAAGGTGTAGACGCTGACCCATTCCAGTTCAAACTCCCGGTCGTCACCGAGCATGGCCTTGATGCGGGGGATGACGTTCTCGGGCTTCTTCTCTTCTTCCGGGTCGGCCTGCCAGCCCAGCTGGAAGTCGATGCGGTAAACGTTGTCGGCTTCGCGGTGCAGCAAGACCGATTGACCTGGATGAAAGGGCGGATCAAACCAGAACCAGCGCTCCAACGGAAAGTCCGCTTTCATGACTACGTCGGCAATCAGGAATCGGTCCATGAAAATCTTGCCTTCAATCTCCAGATCCATCATGCGGCGGATGCCACTGCGTGCGCCGTCAGCCACAATCAGCCAGTCGGTTTCCATGCTGTAAATGCCGTCGGGTGTTTCCACTTGCAGAGTCGCTCCCTTGCCATCCTGGCTGACCGAGACCACCTTGCTTTTGAAACGCAGGTCCAGGTTGGGCAATTCCCGTGCACGCTTGATTTCAAATTCTTCCAGGTAATACTGCTGCAGGTTGATCATGCCGGGGCGTTTGTGATCGTCCTGGGGACGCAGGTTGAAGTTGTAGACCTCCTCTTCACGGAAGAAGGTTCGGCCCACGTTCCAGCTCACGCCTTTCTCTACGCAAGCATCGCCCACGCCCAGGCGGTCCAGAATTTCCAGAGCACGCTTGGCATAACAAACGCCGCGCGAACCGACCGATACGGTGTCATCGTCGTCCAGCACTACCACCGGCACGCCGGACTGAGCCAGCTCAATGGCAGCAGCCAAACCGACCGGTCCGGCCCCGACCACCACGACGGGATAGCGGTGCTTGACGGCACCACTCTGCTCGGGTGGTTTGACGTAGGGGTATTGGGGGTACTTGTAGGTACTTAGCATCGATATCTCCTTTACTTATTACTACTCTGATCAGTTGGCGCTTTGCAGCGCGTGCCACATTTCCTTATCGCGCTCGGCCGTCCAGATGCGCGGATGCTTGATGCCACTGGCTTCGTCTACCGCACGCGTCACATCAAAAGGCAGGCAATGCTCGTAGATAAACACCTTGCCGAATTTCGGGTCCATGGCCTTGCGACAGTGCGCCATGGCCTGGTTCAGGTTCATGTTCTGGGCCACGGCTTCTTTGGCCGATAGGAGCAGGGTAGACACAAAGTCGCGCGTGTAGGCGAATCCAGCTTGCACCCGCTCAGGTCCGATCAATGAGGGGCCACGGCCGGGCACCATTTTTTCGGGCTTCAGCGCCGCCAGCGCATCGAGCGTAGCGGGCCATTCAGCCAACTGTGCGTCACCTGTGTAGCAAGCTGCATCGGCTTCCACCAGATCGCCCGAGAACAGCACCTTTTCAGAAGGCACCCAGACCACTGTGTCGCCCTTGGTGTGGCCTGCACCCACGTGCATGATCTTCACTTCCAGCTTGCCCATCCACAGCGTCATTTCCTGCTCAAACACCAGAGTGGGCCAGGTCAGGCCGGGCACCGAATCAAAGGCGTCAAACAAGCGGGGGAATCGTTCGTACTCGGACTGCATGTCCTGCGCGCCGCGCTCCACAATCATCTCGTAGGTACCCTGGCTGGCAATGATCTCCTGCATGCCGGCGGCTTTGTAGCCGGAAGCGCCTAGCACGCGCACCGCGTGGTAGTGCGACAGCACCACGTATTTGATGGGTTTGTCTGACACTTTGCGTATCTCGGAAATCAGACTCTGTGCCATGACGGGGGTTGCCAGCGCGTCGCAGATCAGCACCGCGTCTTCACCAATGATCACGCCAGTATTGGGGTCGCCTTCGGCCGTGTAGGCCCAGCA
>CAJAVE010000370.1 GCA_903945325.1 uncultured beta proteobacterium
CACCAATTCGTGACGCTCTTTACCCGAAGGCTTCAGCCATATCGTTACCTCCATGACCGCTCCGGTTGCTACTGGCTGGAGCCTTGGCCAGGTGGGACTCTCACCCACAGGAAAGCGCCGCCTTTGCACGGCGCACACGCATGACGGTCCACCCGGGCGACCGGCGCGCCCGGAGCTTGTCCACCCGCAGCAGGTTCCCCGACGGTCGCCGTATACGGTGGAAGGCCATTGTGCGTTGATCCACTCCATCGCTCACATTGAATTCAACGCCATCAACCTCGCTCTGGACGCCGTTTGGCGATTTGCGGACATGCCAAGCGCCTATTATCAGGACTGGATGCGTGTGGCCCAGGAAGAGGCCAAGCACTTTACGTTGCTGTGTGCGCATTTGCATCAACAAGGCCACCGTTACGGAGACTATGTGGCCCACGATGGCCTGTGGACCATGTGCGAGAACACGCGCCACGATGTCACGGCACGCATGGCCCTGGTTCCCCGCACGCTGGAGGCACGTGGACTGGACGCCACGCCCATCATTCAGGCCAAACTGCGCAAGGTGGGTACTCCTCATGCGCTGGAGGCAGTGTCCATACTAGACATTATTTTGACTGAGGAGGTAGGTCATGTCGCCATTGGCAACCACTGGTACCACTGGCTGTGCGACCGCGACCAAAAGGACTTCATCGCGTTTTACGAAAAGGCTGCTGCGCAACATGGCGCACCGAGTCTGAAGCCGCCATTCAATCTGGTCGCGCGCAAGCAGGCTGGTTTTTCCCAAGCTGAGATTGATGCATTGCCGAAAGCAGGGTCTGCTCAGACACCTCTGATAGACAGCTCGCGCAAGGGTGTTTCGACCCCGCGTATGGACCCACGGGAAGAGGTAGCATCGGCAAACGATTCAATTCTCGAAACACGCCAACCATGATCCAGCAGGAGTCCATTTCAAGAGCAAATACCAGCCGCCCACTCATCGTGGCACTGGTGGTTTTTGTTGTGGCCGCTCTCGCATCCGCCACGCTGGTGTGGAAACTTGAACAACGCAGCCTGCAGACAGATCGTCTTCGCGTTGCAGCGGTGGCCAGCGACCATGCCAATGCCATCCAGGCCACGATGGAGCGTGCACTTTCAGCCACCTATTCCATTGCAGCCATGGTGCGCCAGGGTAGGGGCAATGTGCCCGACTTTGAAGGGGTGGCCAACGAGATGCTGCCCTGGTACCCAGGCGTTGCCATTCTGGGCCTGAGCCCGGGCGGTGTCATACAACGCGTAGCACCACTACAAGGAAACGAAAAGTCTCTTGGCTTCAACCAACTGCAAGACCCGGTGCAGGGGCGCGAAGCGCGCCTAGCCAAGGATACCGGCAAGCTAACCCTGGCTGGACCCTTGCAACTGGTTCAGGGCGGGCTTGGCGTTGTCGGTCGCCTGCCCATATTTCTGGACGACGCTGACGGCAAGCCAGCTTTTTGGGGCTTGACTTATGCCGTCATCCGTTTCCCGCAAGCACTGGCGGGCGTACGACTGCCGCAGCTAACGGAAAGTGGCTTGGACTATGCACTATGGCGTATTGACCCTGACACCCGCCAGCGTCTGGTCATAGCAACGTCTACGAATGCCATTCTGGGATCACCGGTGGAGCGCACCCTGGATGTACCCAACGGACAGTGGACACTCAGTGTGGCACCCAAAGGCGGCTGGGGAGACCCCATGGGATTGGGCTTTAAGGCGGCATTGGCATTGATCTTCAGCTTGTTGCTTGCATACGTGGCAGAGCTACTGTTCAAGCTGAAGGCGAATGAACGCGGGCAGGAAGCGCTGATTGCACTGCGCACTGGGGAAATTGCTGCATCGCAAAGCAACCTCAAAGCGACCCTGGAGGCCATTCCGGACGTGATGCTGGAGATGGGACTGGATGGAACTTACCACGACTACCATGCACCCCGATCAAACACTTCCTTTCCGCCGGCTGAGTTCTTTCTGGGAAAGAACGTAACCGACGTGTTGCCAGCGGTTGCTGCGCAATCAGTCATGTCCGCATTACGCGAGGCCAACCTTCAAGGACATTCGGAAGGTCAAGAGTTTGCGCTCAGCACCGAAAAGGGGACACTCTGGTTCGAAATTTCATTGACAAAAAAAGTCGGAAAACCCACCAATGAACCGCGCTTCATCGTGTTGTCACGCAACGTGACACAACGCAAGGCATCAGAAGTAGAAATTAACAAGCTGGCTTTTTATGACCCGTTGACTGCATTACCCAATCGCCGACTGATGCTGGACCGGCTTCGCCAAGCGTTGGCTGTCAGTGCTCGCAGCGGACGATTCGGTGCACTATTGTTCATCGACCTTGACAACTTCAAAATCCTGAACGACACCCAAGGACACGACATGGGCGACTTGTTGCTGCAACAAATCGCCCTGCGTCTGACGCAGTGCATTCGCCTGGGAGACACCGTGTCGCGCCTGGGGGGCGATGAGTTTGTGGTGATGATCGAAGAATTGAGCGATTGCAGGGAAGACGCTGCCACTCAGGCAGAAATGATCGGTGAAAAGATACTGATCACCATCAGCCAGCCCTGCCCGCTTGCCGGGTTGGACTACCTGATCACTCCAAGTATCGGCATCACGCTGTACTCAGACCACCTGCAATCCACGGACGAACTGCTCAAACAAGCTGATCTCGCCATGTACCAGGCGAAGTCTGCCGGGCGCAATACATTGCGCTTCTTCGACCCCGCGATGCAGTCGGTCGTCACTGCTCGCGTAGGCCTGGAAGCAGATATACGAAACGGCGTCCTCAAAGGTCAATTTCAACTCTATTACCAACCACAAATCAACCGCGAAGGCCTGACAATTGGCGCCGAGGTGTTGCTGCGTTGGCCACACCCCGAGCGGGGAATGATTTCTCCGGCCGACTTCATTCCGTTGGCCGAAGACACCGGGCTCATTCTGCCCTTGGGCAATTGGGTTCTGGAGACGGCTTGCACGCAACTGGCGCAATGGGCTCAGGTCGAAAGCACGAACCAACTTACCTTGTCAGTTAACGTCAGTTCACGTCAGTTTCGGCAACCCGACTTTGTGCCTTATGTGCTGGACCTGATGAGCTATACCGGGGTGAACCCCAAGCGACTCAAACTGGAGCTGACCGAGAGTTTGCTGGTCGATAACGTCGATGAGACGACTGCCAAGATGAATGCACTTAAAAAAATCGGTGTCGGTTTTTCTCTGGATGATTTCGGTACCGGTTATTCATCGTTGTCATACCTCAAACGCCTGCCACTAGACCAACTCAAGATTGACCAGTCTTTTGTATGCGATCTGATGACCGATCCCAACGATGCCGCCATCGCCTTGGCAGTCATAACCCTGGGCCACAGCCTGGGGTTGACCGTTATCGCTGAAGGTGTAGAAACTCAGGCACAACGCGACTTTCTGCACAGTCAGGGGTGCGATGCCTACCAGGGCTACCTGCTGGGCCGCCCTATGCCCTTGTCCGACTTCAATGACCGACTGAACTTAACCTGACCAGTACTACTCGCCCATCGCATGACCGAAAACCTCTCATCCAACAATACCCAGGCGCCTGCGCCCATCGCGTTTGCCCACCAGGCCATTCTGGATGCGAAGCGCGCCATCATCGGCTATGAACTGTTTGACCGATCAGTCTTGTCCAGCAAGCACACTGCGGCAAGTGACGCACAGTTGCTGTTCAATGTGCTCAGCAGTGCGGACGCCGACTCTCCAATCGGCAAGAAGGATCTATTCATCAACTGCACCCACGACAGCCTGTCGGGTGGGCATCTTGATTTGATCGCACCACAACGGGTTGTTCTGGAGATTCCGCCTTTGTCGGTCTCTGAAGTCGACCAGATCCTGACCCGCCTACCCAACCTACAGGAAATCAAACGACGCGGCTTCCGCCTTGCGTTCGATTTCTCAGTGCTGACACAACCCTACGCACCCTGGCTGGAACTTGCTTCCTTCATCAAGTTCGACCTGTCGGTGATACGCCCCCAGTCAATAGGTTCGTTTATCAAACTGGCGCATGCCAAGACTGCGGCCCAACTCATTGCGGAAAAGGTGGAGACACCCGCGCAATACGAGATGGTGGCCAGCCTTGGTGTCAAGCTGTTCCAGGGCTACTGGTTTGCCAAACCAGTACTGGTACAAGGACAATCGCTACGACCGGCCCATGCCAACATTCTGCAATTGATCAACCTGGTGCGAAAACAGGCCAGCACAGCCGACATTGAAGAAGTGCTCAAGCGCGACCCCACGCTGTCATTCAATCTCCTGCGCTTCATCAATTCGGCCGGGTTTGGCGTGCGCTCCGAAGTCACCTCGTTCAAGCACGCCGTGATGCTGCTGGGGCTGAACCGCCTGTTCAAGTGGGCCGCTCTTTTGCTCACCACATCACACGGGGGCAACATGCCGCCCGCTGTCGGAACAACCGCCGTGGCACGCGGCCGTCTGATGGAATTGCTGGCAGCCGAGTTGCTGCCACCCGAGGAATGTGACAACGCCTTTGTGGTGGGTGTTTTTTCACTCCTGGACACCATGCTGGGGCTGTCCATGGAAACCGCACTGGCAACCGTTTCTCTGCCTGACTCGGTCACGCAAGCCCTGCTGCACGGCAACGGCCCGCTGGCACCCTTTCTGGAACTCACCATTGCCTGCGAAACCGGTAACGACGAGGCTTTCGGCCGCACCGCCACCCAATTGGGATTGAACAACAACCAGGTCAACTGGGCCCATGTACAGGCCCTGGTGTGGGCCGAGACGATAGGCGTCTAAACAATTTTTCCCTGCTCCCGCAGCTCAACCACGCGGGTGGTGTTGCAGATGCAGCGCTGCCAGCCGCTCGCGCGCTACGTGGGTGTAAATGGTGGTTGTGGAGATGTCTGCGTGGCCCAGCAAAAGCTGAACGGCACGCAAATCGGCACCGTGGTTCAGCAAATGTGTGGCAAACGCATGGCGCAAGGTGTGGGGCGATAGCGGCACCCGTATGCCTGCAGCAAACGCGTACTTTTTGACCACCATCCAGAACATCACCCGTGACATGGCGCTACCGGCCGTTGCGCCCCTGGCGGTGAGGAACAGATCATCGGTTTGCTTGCCCGCCAGCAACTCGATGCGCGGCGCCCCCAGGTAGCGACCCAGCCACTGACTGGCCACCTCGCCAAAGGGTACCAGACGCTCCTTGCTGCCTTTGCCCATCACCCGCAACACGTTGTCTTTGAGACTCACGTTCAGCGTCTTGAGCGTCACCAGTTCGGTCACCCGCAGCCCACTGGCATACATCAGCTCCAGCATGGTGCGGTCACGAACGCCGAGCGCATTGGATGTGTCGGGTGCCGCCAACAGAGCCTCCACCTGCGCCTCGGTCAGCGTCTTGGGCACCCGCAGGGCCTGCTTGGCCGATTGCAGCTTCAGCGTCGGGTCTGCCTGCACGACCCCTTGGCGCAGCGCCCAGCGGAAATAGCGCTTGAAGACGGTCAGACGGCGGTTGGCCGTCGTGGCTCTGGTGGCCGCATGCCGCTCTGCAAAATACGCATGCAATTCCAGCTCGGTACTGCAGTCCAGGCGGCTGCCTCGGGCCTGCAACCAGGCCCCATACAGGGTCAGGTCACGCCGGTAGGCAGCCAGCGTGTTGGGTGACAGTCCTTCTTCGAGCCAGAGGGCATCGATGAAGGTATCAATGTCGCCCGGGCCAGTGCCTGCCCCGAGGTCACCCCCGGCAACGCTCATTCCAGACGCAGCTTGGCGGAGTCCACCACTTTCTTGTAAACCTCGTACTCGGCCCTGATCTGGGCGGCAAACTGCTCGGGCGTGTTGCCCAGCACAATGGACCCGGTATCTTCAATACGCTTCTTCACAGCCGGGTCTTCGAGCACCTTGCGCACGGCCGCATTGATCTTGTCAACCACGTCCTTGGACATGCCCTTGGGGCCATAGATGCCATAGAAGGCCATCCGGTTCACCGGTTCCAGCCCGACTTCCTTGAAGGTGGGCACGTTAGGCAATTGCGACAGGCGCTGGGGGGCAGCCACCACCACCGGAATCAGCCGGTTGGACGTGATGAAGGGCATGGCCGATGGCATGTTGTCAAACGTCATGGGCACCTGGCCCGCCACGGTGTCATTAAGGGCCGGGCCTGCACCCCGGTACGGAATGTGGGTGATGAAGGTGGTTGTCAGGTTCTTGAACAATTCCATCTGCAAGTGACCAATGCCACCGGTTCCCGACGACGAGTAGGAGTATTTACCCGGGTTGGCCTTGATTTCGGCCAGAAAACCCTTGAAGTCTTTGCCCGGAAAACTCGGGTGCACGGCAATGACGTTGGGCGTTGCCGCCACGTTGATCACCGGGGTGAAATCGGTCATGGAGTTGTACGGCATCTTGGGGTTGATGGCTGGGTTGGCCGCCACGGTGGACACCGTTGCCATGCCCAGCGAATAACCATCTGGCGCCGCCTTGGCGGTCTCGTTGGCCCCCACGACACCGCCACCACCGGCCTTGTTCTCCACAATCACGTTTTGCCCCAATATTTTGCCCAGCGGGTCGGCAATGGTGCGGGCAATGATGTCGGTCGTACCGCCGGGTGCAAACGGCACCTGCAGCTTGATGACCTTGGTGGGGTAGGCCTGCGCCATGGCGGCGCCTGCGGCAAGGGAAAGACTCAGGGCAAGTAACTTGGGAATTCGCATGTTGGCTGTTCTCCGGGTTTTATGTCTGTCACGCAAGTGAAATAGTAACCGCTGCGTCACATAACCGTGCTGCGTGTTCACTGGTATTCTCGACGCGTGAACTATGCCCAGCTGCTCTTCCCCGATTTTTCGCTGATCCTGTGCGGCTACCTGGTGTGCCGTTACACCGCGCTCAACCGCTCGGTGTGGGAGCAGGTGGAGACATTGGTCTATTTCTTTCTCTTTCCGGTGCTGCTGTTCCAGTCCATTGTCAGAAGCCCGCTGGACGTGCACGCGGCTTCCCGCCTGATCGGTGCCGGCTGGGCGTTGGGGCTGACTGGCATCGCGCTGGCCTATGTGCTGCCCCATGTGCCGGTGCTTAAACGCTGGGTCGACGGGCGCGACCACGCCGGCAGTGCGCAGATCGCCTTTCGTTTCAATTCCTTCATTGGTCTGGCCATTGCCGAGCGGCTGTCCGGGCCACAAGGCGTGCAACTGATTGCGGTACTGATTGGCGTGTGTGTGCCCCTGTTCAACGTGGGCGCCGTGTGGCCCATGGTGCGCCACGCCAAACGCAGCCTGATGCGGGAGATGCTGCGCAACCCCCTGATTCTTGCGACGGCCTCCGCATTGGTGGCCAACCTGGCCGGCTTTACCATTCCGCACTGGCTGGAGCCCTCGGTCTCACGCATTGGTGCCGCTTCCATCGCCCTGGGCCTGATGGCCGCTGGTGCCGGCATGCAGTTTGGGGCGCTGGCTCGGGCCAAGGTACTGGCCGTGTCGCTGCTGTCCATTCGCCACCTGCTACTGCCACTGGTGGCGTTCGGGTTGACCCGGCTCTTCGCTCTGAGTGCGGCCGAGACTACAGTGCTGCTGGCCTTTTCGGCCCTGCCCACGGCGTCGAGCTGTTATGTGCTGGCCGCGCGCATGGGCTATGACGGCGCGTACGTGGCCGGACTCGTAACCCTGTCAACCCTGCTGGGGATGCTGAGTTTGCCGCTGGCACTGGGCCTATCGCGATAGCATCTGCTTCCAGGGCTGAGTACCCAGTCGCAGCAGCACAACCCCCGCCAGCACGGCAACGCCCAGCATGACCGCCTGCGCCGTCGACACAAAACTGGCCGCGTCAACACCGGCAGGCAACCAACTGGCCATGCGGTCCAGAAAGTAGCGCGCATACATCAGGATCAACAGCGGTGCAGTCCAGGCGCCCACCCGGGCCATACGCCCGCCCGCATCGCCCAGCACGGCGTGCCCGGCCAGCAGGAACAGGGCTGACGCAATGAAGATCACCGTGAACAGCGTACCCATGATGGGCTTGGCCGCACCAAAGGCTTCGCTCCAGTGGTTGAAAGGCACCCAGGCCAGGCACAACAAGCCCAATCCGGTGGCCAGGCGGCGCGCGCGCGCTGGGCCAAGCGCGTCGGCATAGCCCGCCTGGGTGCCCGCTTGCCCGCTGCTTGCCGTATCGGCGGCGGGTTCATCCGACCGCTTGAGCCATGGCAACACCAGCAGGCACGCGAGGCCCAAAATGCCATCCACCATCATGGTTTTCGGGTAGCCCCACGCCTCAATGGCAATGCCCTGCCAGGTGGCCGAGTACGAGATGGCCAAATTCATCAACGCCATGTAGGCGGTGAATTGCGTGGCCGCCACAGCGGGGTTGGTTACATCCATCATGATGGCCGAACGCGTGCCATACATCAGCCCCTGAAACATGGCATAGGCCAGAGTGGCAATCCACAACGCGGTCACCAAAGCGGCAGGTACCGCCGGGCGGTTTTCTGCCGTCACGCTGACCGGCATGATCCAGCCAAAGCGGGACAACTCGTTCATCAAATAAAACACCGGCAGGCTCATCAGCGCCAGGTAAATGAACAGCGTGCGCCGACGGCCAAACCGGTCCGACAAATAGCCGCCCAGCACGCAAAAACCGGCACTCAGGATGGACGACCACACCCCCAGCGCAGCGACCTGGTCGTCA
>CAJAVE010000371.1 GCA_903945325.1 uncultured beta proteobacterium
CAATTACCGCATTCGCCGTGTTCAGCGTTGCGTCTGTCTGGGCGTCATAGGGCGTGATGGTCGCTGTCACTTAGGTCACCGCGCTGATGTCGGCAGTGCTGATGTTTGCCTTGGTCGTGCCCGTGGTGCTCAACAGCGTGTAGTTCTTCGCATCGTCTCCACCCAGGCTTAAGCCCGTGATGTTCACCTTCTTGTCAACACCGGCATTCTTGTCCTCAAACGCCCCCACCGAGGTCGCCACCGTCAGCGCGTCGCCGCTGATCTTGCCGGCAAATACCGCGTTCGCCGTGATCAGCGTTGCGTCGGTCTTGGCGTCATAGGGCTTGTTGGCCGCTGTCACTTCGGTCACCGCGCTGATTTCGGCCTTGGTGATGTCAGCCGTTACCGTGACCATATCCTTTGCCACTGTGTAGTTCTTTGCGTCTGTGCCATCCAGGCTCAGACTGGTGATATTGACGGTCTTGCCAACACCGGCATTTTTGTCCGCAAAGGCTCCTTTGACATCGGCCGTGGTCACGCTGTCGCCCGCCACCACTCCGGTGAGCACCAAGTTGGCGGTATTTAGCGTGGCATCAAGCTTGCCGTCGTAGATCTTGTTGGCCGCGGTAATGCCGCCCGCCGCCAGTGCTTTGGCGGTAATGTCAGCCTTGGCCGTGCCCGTGATGCTGGTCAGCGTGTAGTTCTGTGCATCGGCGCCGCCGAGACTCAGCCCCGTGATGTTCACCGTCTTGCCCACACCAGCGTTCTTGTCCGCGAAGGCGCCCACCGATGTTGCCACGGTCAAGGCGTCACCGCTGATACTGCCGGCAAAGGCGGCGTTGGTGGTGGTGAGGACGGCAGTGGTTTTGGCGTCGTATTCCTTGCCTGCAGCGATGATTCCAGTCACTGCGCTGATATTGGCTTTGGAGATACTGGCAGTCGCGGTGGCAGTTGTGGTGGCCAAAGTGTAATTTTGGGCGTCGGCGCCACCCAGACTCAGGCCGGTGATATTGACGATCTTGGCTGCGCCTGCGTTCTTATCCACAAAGGCCCCCACTGCGGTTGCTACCGTCAGGACGTCGCCGGTGATCTCGCCGGCAAACGCTGCAGTGGCCGTGGTCAGCACAGCCGCGGTCTTGGCGTCGTATTCTTTACCTGCCGCGGTGATTCCGGTCACCGCGCTGATATTGGCCTTAGTGATGTCAGCTGCGGTCGTCCCGGTGGTCTTGGCCAGCGTGTAGTTCTGCGCATCGGTTCCACCCAAGCTCAGGCCGGTGATGTTCACTGTTTTGCCCACACCTGCGTTCTTGTCAGCAAAGGTGCCCACCGACGCTGCTACCGTCAAAACATCGCCGCTGATCTCGCCGGTAAAGGCTGCATTGGCGGAGTTCAGCACTGCAGTGGTCTTGGCATCGTACGCCTTGCCTGCGGCGGTGATACCGGTCACTGCGCTGATGCTTGCTTTGGTGATGTCAGCCGTAGTAGTGGCCGTATCCTTTGCCAGTGTGTAGTTCTTTGCATCGGCTCCATCCAGGCTCAGGCCGATGATGTTCACGGTCTTGCCTGTGCCCGCGTTCTTGTCGGCAAAGGCGCCAACAGAGGTTTTCACCGTCAGAACGTCACCGCTGATCTCACCGGTAAAGGCCGCGTTAGCTGTGTTCAGCATGGCACTTGTCTTGGCGTCGTATTCCTTACCGGCCGCCGTGATTCCGGTCACCGCGCTGATGGTGGCTTTGGTGATGTCAGCCGTTGTGGTGGCTGAATCCTTTGCAAGCGTGTAGTTCTGTGCATCGGCTCCACCTAGGCTCAGGCCTGTGATGTTTACCGTTTTGCCGACGCCGGCGTTTTTGTCGGCAAAGGCACCTGTTGATGTTGCGACAGTCAGAACGTCACCGATGATCTCGCCTGTAAACGCAGCGTTCGCAGTGTTCAGCATCGCAGTTGTCTTGGCTTCGTACTCCTTACCAGCCGCCGTGATTCCAGTCACTGCACTAATGCTGGCCTTTGTGATGTCAGCCGTGGTCGTGGCTGTCGTGCTGACCAGTGTGTAGTTCTTCGCATCGACTCCGCCCAGGCTTAAGCCCGTAATGTTGACCGTCTTGCCTGTGCCCGCGTTCTTGTCCTCAAAGGCTCCCACAGAGGTCGCCACCGTCAGGACGTCAGTTCCCTTCTTACCGGTAAACGCCGCGCTTGCCGAGTTCAGCGCTGCGTCTAGCTTGGCGTCGTATTCCTTGCCGGTGGCGGTGATTCCGGTCACTGCGCTGATGCTGGCTGGAGTAATAACTCCCACATTGCCAGAGGCACTAGTGGGTAATATGTAATTGGCAAAGTTGGTGGAGCCTACAGCTCTGAAATCCGATGACGCAAGAGTCGTAGTTACCGCCAAACCGGTACCTACGTTCTTGCCGGTGTAAATTCCCGTTGTTTTGCTAACAGTAGCGGAATCACCACTGACAAACCCACTCAAAACAAAGTTGCTCGGGACTAGGGAAGCAAGATCGTTGCCGTCATACACCTTGCTAACCAGCCCTGTCAGACCTGCAGTAACGTTGCGAACGGTAATTGTGGCCGGGTTGACCGTGTAGGTTTGTGATGTGCCAGCAGTGAGGGAGAAGGGCAAGGTCGCAGAACTGCCGCTGAATTGCAATGGATAGGACCCTGCGTTAGTCGCAGCAGTGATAGGCCAGTTGGAAAATGAAACTGACCGTGATGAAACAGTCGCTGCAGTGGACGTGTCGCCGGTGTCCAGCCCACGCAAGTTATAGCCCAGGGTGGCGGTGGGGTTGACGCCAAACGTGCTGGACAATATCCCGGAAAAATTTGCATCCACGTATAGGGGCGAAGCGTAGATGAAGCCACTCTCGCTGGCAGCCACAGTCCCTCCATTCGAGGGCGTGTTGTATAGATAGAGAGTCGGGTTCAGGTCGCCCTTGTTTACGCTGCCGGGGTCTGGCGCATATATGAGCCAACGACCATTGGGCGCGGATACGCTTCCACCGAAACCTGTGAAATTTCCATTCTTGAATCCGTTACCGGTCACAACCTTAATGTCGCCATCACTGGAGGTAATATCGGCTGTACTCGGTGATGCCTGATCCAGGTACAAACCACCAGTCGTCGCGGTCAAAACGATATCGCTTGCCGCGCGAATATATGCAAAGTCATTTTGCGTGGTTCCGGTCGACACGCGAATGTTTCGGCCGGCGGTGGCAGTGACGGACCCACCCGCCTCAATATGGTCATGGGTGACCAAAATGTCGCGTCCAGCATTTAGAACCATATCACCTGCAGAAAGCAAAGTGGTAGAGTTAGACGGAAGATGAATCTCCTCAACAGTAATATCTGAAGCAGTCCCAACGGCAGTTAGCGTAGTATTTGTCGCACCACCAATATGCCCCACGTTAATGGTGTTGTCGTTGGTAATAGTGAGTTGCGAAGTGGTATCAGAAGAATAAACGCTGGCGCCAACAGCGGATCCCGTGTTGCGTATGCTGACAATTGAGGCTGTGGTAGCCGAACTGTTCGTAACGCTGAGGCTTGATGCTTGGGTATCCAGACTTACACTCCCAGCATATCCAGCTAAACCAGCCATCAAAGCTATAGAACCGCTCTTGATATTCAACGCGGTGTTATTGTTGTCAAGTATGTCTGTTCTTGCCGATACTTGTACTGAACCACCAACTCCGGTGTCTAGCAATCCGACGGCAACCTCCCCAACCGTACTTGTATAACTGATGGTCCCGGTTGTCGTTTGGGTCTTGACAACATTGCCAGCACCCAGGATGCCCATATGAATCGACCCACCGCTGACGGTAATGGACGGTGAACTGACGCCAGAATAAAGGATGTTGGCATTCTGAATAACGTCCTTGGCCGCGGTCGCTTGCAGAGTGGTGCTCGATGTCAAATCTCCGTTTAAAGTCAAAGAGCCGTCTGCGCTGGTCAACGTCAAACTACCGGATCCCGTATTGATGGCCGAGTTGACCACAATATTGCCATCGTAGTGCGTGGTACTAAAGTCATACCCAGTTGCTGTGAAGCTCAATGGCGCATCTACTCCCAGCTTAACGCTGGTCAAATTTGCCTCGCCAATATGATTAATATAAACACTAGACGGTGTTGCTGTGGGTAGACCAGGACCAATAGCAAAGCCTGTCACACCAGCGCCGGCCGGACTTTGATTTGCACTGGTGTTCAAAGGGCTGCCCGAACTACCAATCGCACCCGCGCTATTGGGTTGCAAGTCAATGTAGCGGGCTGTTATCAATCCTGAGCCTGTTATGGCCGCAGCAGGATTGGGAGAACCCAGATAGGAGTTGGTAGATATTGATACTTTGCCGCCGCCGGGTCGCGTATTGGACACTGCATCATTAATAGCAATCGCGCTGTTGCCGGTCTCCAAAGCAATGGTTCCAACTGTCGATAGGCTGATGGGAGCACCAACAGTGAGTTGCCCCGCAGAGCCAGAGCCGACATGCAGCGTTCCGGCGGTGACTCTGCTGAGTTCAGCTTTGCTCAGATCCAAGCTCGATCCAGGCGTGGGCTTGATGTCAGCAACTATATTCACAGGCCGGTTATCGGCCCGCGGTTGCAGCCATACATCGCCGCTGCCACCTGCATTAATGGCCGCAGCCGGGTCAATATTGATCAAGTTGCCTTGCAGAATAATGCTGACTTCAGTGCCATGAACATTGGCGCCCGACCCCAAGGCCAGCGTACCACCCGCAGCCAGCTTAAGCGCCGGAAACACATTGTTGGTTGCGTGGATGCTTCCGCCGACGGTCAAGTCACCCGCAGTTTCAATCGCCACGCGTGCGCCGGCGATTCCAGCACCAGGTGTAGAAAATGAACCGCTTGCAAGGATCTCGACTGCTCCATCGGCTGTCACGGCCCCATTGACCGTCAGGTTTTTTCCTGAAACTGTAGCCAGCGGGGAAACAGCGCTGCCATTCCAGCCGGCTATCAACTTGATGTCTCCCGTTGATGAAATAGCCTTATCGACCACCAGCGCCCCAGCCGAATAGAAGTTTGCGCCACTGGCAGCGATGGTCGTCGTGTTCGGTATGGTCAGCAGGTCTGAAAACGACTTGGTGATCGTCACTCCATCGCCCAAAATGGCACCGACCAGGGAAATGTCACTCGCACTGTTGCCAGTGCTGTTGACATCCAACCGTCCGGGGCCGTTAATGGTCGCCCCGGCAAAAGAAGGATTGGCCGTTGCATGGCGCTCGGATGGGTTTAGATAGGCGCCCGCACCCAATGTCACGGTACCTGCAATCGCATCCGGGTTCTGCATAGATAACACCTTGCCTGCAAGTACGTTCAGCGTTCCCGTGCTGGTCTGGTTGAAGCGCGCCTCCCAAGACGTATTGACGTTTACGTTGATGACACTTCCGTTGTCAATCCGGCCGTCCTGATTTGTGGAATCGCTCAGGAAAGACCACGTATTTGTGGTGTTGATATTCAAACTGGGGTTGACGACGTCCGAGTTATTCTTGAAACCCGTTCTGACACCTCCCGCTTTCAGGTTAATGAGTGAGTCGCCTTCCAAATTGACCTTGCCTCGGTTGTCCCAGCGCTGCGTGTCATTCGTTTGGCTTTGAATCGCTGCAACCAAAGTTCCGCCCGCATAACCTCGAAACGTTAAGTTTGCGGTGCTATCGATGAATACGTTATTACCCGCAGAGGGGTTCAAATAGACGTTAAGGCCATAGCCTGCGTTGGATTCAAAAGTTACATTGCCACCAAACGTGGCGGACCCGCCACGAATCTCAATACCGTTGGCACCCGCAGTAGCAGTAAACGTACTGGAAGTTGTGGGAGAGGCAGGCTTTATCAGTAAAGCGCCAGTCGAGGGGTCGCCATCAAACGTGATTTTTCCACCAAAGGCGGCGGTACTTATTTCCACATTCCCCAAGCCCAACGCGGTGTTGATGGTGTCCACGCTGATCTGACTGGGCGTGCTATTTGCGGTGGTATTAAATATGGAAGTACCTGTGAGATTTACAGGTGCCGCTGCGCCGGCCACAACCGTCAAGTCACTCGGATCGAGCAACCAATGCCCACCTTTGCCGTTTGGCGCTGAAATGTCAGGTGCCCGCGTAGCTTCGAGGTGAATTTTTCCAGAAGTCTCTACGAACCCGCCATCTCCATTCTGGCTTCCACCCCTCGCACTGATTGCTCCGTAAGCCCGCGCAGTGTCATCCGCCCACACGATCACCTTGCCACCATTACCGCTGCCCGTGGCATCTGCTTTTACGCTGGCTCGGGCACCAAAGTAAGTCACTTGGGCATTAGGAACACTCGCGTCATTACCCTGGTAATCCCCCCCAATGCGCACTGTGCCACCCGCAAAGGTGCCCGACACATCAATGGCCGCCTGGTCCATCACCGCCACGCGGTTGCCCAGCACGTCCACCGCGCCGCCCTTGGTGCCTGTCGCAATGATCTTGCCTGCGCCTTCTACAAAGGCATCACCGGAGGCCTTAAGCACGACCTTCCCGCCTTCAAGGGTGGCAGTTGTCGCCTGGATCAGACCGCTGTGTTTCAGGGTACCGGCAAAAACACCCACCGCATCGCCCTTCAGCGTGCCTAGGTTAACCGCAGAGTCGGCTGGTGCTTGCACCTGCAAAGTGATGCCTTCAAGCCCACGGCCTGTCAATTCAACTTGTTGGCCGGCTGCCAAAATGGTGCTGCCGTTGGATGCCTGAATAACTGCGTCTTTGCCGGTTGCCACGTTGGCGCCAAGCACCACCACGTCGCCACTGCGGGCCAGCACTTGGCCCAGCACCGACACGTCGCCCGCAGGTGCGGTGCCGTCGCCAAAACGCAGGCGGCCCGCCAACGCGTCGGCATCGGTCATCCGGAGGGCGGACGCGGTAAAGCCCGCAGTGTCTACCACCGCGCCTGCGCCTACGGTAATGCCAGACTGGTTGACCAGCACCAGGTTGCCGTTGCTACCCAGCGTGCCAAAGAGTTGGGATGGGGTGTTGGTAACGACCCGGTTGATGGAGGTGCTGGCCGCGGTGGGTTGCTGGAAAAAGGTGCCACTGCCCAGCGGGATGGAGAAACTTTGCCAGTTGATGGCAGAGTGGCTGGTGCCTGCGCCGTTTTGGGTGGTCACCAAAAGCTGGTTACCGGTGGCTGCATAGGTGGCTTGGCCGACGACGGCCACGCCACCCACGGGGTTGGCTTCTGCTACCAAAGGCATAGCGCTCCACGCAAGCGCCACGCTGGCCGCGAAGACTTTAAGCCCGAACCCGCCAGCACCCACTGCCACGGCCCCTCCAGCCCCCGCAGACACACTACGGGTGTGGCCACGGCTAATCTCGGCCACAGCAACCATGGCCCCCAAAGCCTGGTTCCAAACCGTACGATAAATATGGTTTAGCGACGAATGACTTGACATAACGCGACTCCCGGAGAACAAAAACAGACTGGAAGCAGGACTCAGTCCAAAATATATTAGAGCACAGCACTACCAAAAATGCTCTCCCCCAATTGCGGCATACTGTGCCGCCGGCTACGAAAAAACTGCGGATTTAGCGACTTGTGCACAAAAATACCAACATTTACAACGAAACGAAGGGGGGCATCGAGTCCACCCTGCTGGGTTTTTCCACATCGATTGGCCCCATTCTGCTTTTTGTCGGCATATTGGGCACTCAGTCGCTCGGTGCGGCCTACTGGGCAACACTGGTCACTGCCACCGTAGTGCCCGCCTTGTGTCTGCTACTCAGGGGGCACGCAGCCATTCTGCCCAGTACACGTACCGCCTCTCTAACAACCTATATCGCACTGGTTATACAGCTCGGTTTGGCGTCGAGCGGATCTACCGGCCCTGCTGGCATGCTATCCATGCAACAACTTCTCTTGGGTCTGGCCGCGGGGAGCCTGACATTTGCGCTGGCCAGCGCTTTGATTTTGCTGGCCGGCCTGTTGCGCCTGGGTAACATTTTCAAGATGATTCCGAGCACGGTGACATCCGGCATAGGCAATGGCACCGCGCTGCTATTGGTTTGGCTAGCCATACAGCAAGTAGTCCATAACGGCTGGACTACAGCCCTGATAGCCGGGACCATGCTGCTGTGCTACCTGCTTTGGCCCAAAGTGCAGGCGCGCATCCAATGGCTCAGGCACGTGCCTTCCACTCTAATGGCTTTGGCTATTGGGCTTGCACTCGGTGCGAATATGGGAGGTGGCATGCAGGCTGCTGCCGCCCCTGTGACGGCGGATGCCGCCTGGATTGCAATACAACTTTGGCCCATGCTGATGGACCAGCATTTTGGGCATCTGTTGATTGTGGGGCTGCCCGGTGCCATCGCATTGGCGCTGGTGATGATTCTGGAATCCACCTCGGCTATCGGCGTCATGGAGATGCGCTTTGGCTTGCACATTGATGCCAACCGGCAATTGGTGGTGCTGGGAGGCTCCAACGTGGCAGGCGCCATGCTGGGCGCTGTTCCCTGCACGGGCAGCCCACTTCGCTGCGTGGCGAATTGGTCCGCGGGCGGGCGCGGTGTGGGGGCTGCGGTCACAAGCTTGCTGCTTACCGGGGCTCTGGTGCTGTTGGGTGGTAGCTGGTTGCTGGCACTGCCCAGCGGAGTGGTGGCTGGGTTGTTCCTGCTGCAAGCGCCCTTGATGGTGGACCGCCACTTCGTACAGCGTTTGGGAGAGATGCTGCGCACCCGGAGTTTGCACCGGAACGGGACCGCAGACCTGGGTTTCTGGATCACGCTGGTGATATCGCTCGCCGGTTTTTTTGGCAGCCTGATCTGGGCCTGCTTTATGGGGATTGGGCTGTCCGCACTGGCGGTTCTGCGCCAGGTCTCCAACAAGCTAACCGCGCAGTGGGCTTATCTGGACCGATATCGCTCGCGCCGGGTCCGCAGTGCAGGTGAAATTGCCAACCTGGCGCGGCAGCATCATCGGGTGGGCGTGTTGCGGCTGACCGGGCACCTTTTTTTTGGCAATAGCAGCCGGATAACCCAGCTGCTGGAAGAGTTGCATGGCGACGCTGTGGCGGTGGTAATCGATGTGAGCCAGGTTCATGATGTAGACCCCAGCGGCCTGGCCGCAGTGAACTGGATCGTACGCGCCCTGCTGGACTGCCAACTCACGGTCGTGGTCACAGGCCTCAAACGCACCGCGTCAGGGGAATTGCACGAGTTGCTAGGCCACTTTATTGGCGTGGAACACCGCGTCGACCTGGACTACGGGCTGGAGCACTGCGAGGAACTGGTTCTGCAAAGCGCCACCGTGCAGGCAATGGCGCTGTTGTCGGTCCCACTTGGCAAGAATTCCCTGTTAGCCGACCTGAGCGAGGACGACATCACCACGGTGCTCATGCTGGGTGAGCACCGCGAGGTGGCCAAAGGCCAAGCGCTATTCCTGCGCGATGATCTGGCAGACGGTGTGTGGCTGCTCGAAGAGGGCGCTGTCAGCATTCTGGCCGGTGGGGCTTACGATGATTCAGCCGCCTCCAGGCTTGCCACGTTCGGACCGGGGCAGTTTGTCGGCGAGATGGGCTACATCGATGGCAAAGTGCGCTCGGCCACTGCACGCGCCGACACGCCTGTGCGTGCCATGCTGTTGGACAAGGCGTCGATTGCCGCTTTGATAGAGCGCCAGCCAACCGCCGCGCTGATCATCACCCGCAACATTGCCCGTGAACTGTCACACCGGGTGCGCAGCACATCAGCCATGTTGACGGAGGAAAGCACTGACAACCCTTCCGAATGGGCTAACAGTTCACTGAGTGCTTTTTCACGACTTTAGTGCCGGAGCAGGCATTCATATATGGGGCAGCAACGCGTTAAAGGACTGGCGAATGAAGTCGGCAGCATCCTTGGAACCGGCGGCAACACACTGCGCCTGCAACTGCGCTGCACACTCGTGGTAGCGGGTATTGGTCATCAGGGCATTGATTTCTTTGGCAAAGCCGGGTTGATCCTGGTAGGCAAGCACCGCACTTCCTTGGTCGACCAGGCGCAGCGCGACAAACAGCTGCTCCTGGTGCCGGGGTATCAACAGCTGGGGGATACCCGCTTTGACAAAGACCGTGGCGGTGTTGATGTTGGCGTGGTTGATGGCCCATGCGGCCTTGCTCGCCACCTGGTTCAGATCGACCAAAGTATCCGAGAAATGCATTTGGTCACTGGTGTAGGCCCGTTTCAATTCGGGGGGCAAATTGCGCACTACCAGCAGCGCACACACTTTGGCCGCCAACAGGTCTTGCAATAGTTTCCCAAGTGACGGGATGTCTTGCAAATAGCCGTACACCTTGGGGCCGGTGCCCGGTGGCCAGTGCGGTGCAGGCTGCGCACCGGGTGAGCCAACGCCCAGATAGGTCTGGCCCAATCGTTCGCCGAAATGGTCCAATTGCGGGAGCGAGTTCAAAAATCGCTGATCAGCTTGGGTGTATATCCGCGCCAATGACGGCAATTGCGGCACACCCATATTCGCCAGAGCGGTATTGATCAGCGCCAACAGCAACGCATCGTCTGCCTGCAAGGCGGCCATCACGTCAGCCGTTCGCGGTGTGGTGATGAAGGGAAGGAAAGGGCCCGCTTGCCCGTCCTCGACCGGCGGCACCATAAACCCCGAACCCACCAGCACTTTTTTGAAGCGATAGGCATGGCTGGCCACCAACGCCGTTGGTGCGTGCTCATACAGCACAACGTCAGGCTGAACCAGATCAAACAGGCCGCGCCACGCCCGGGCCAACATCTCCAGTTCGATTGGGGTGGAGAAACATTGCCGCAAGATCAGGTGGGTGTAGCTTTGAAACGCCCTGTGGTCCGCAGGCATCACGTTTTGTTTGAAGGGTGCCTGTAGGTAGGTGACGGGTAGGCCACCCAGCACTTCAGGCGCCCGGTTCAGTTCGCGGGCCGCCACAAACACGTCATGGCCCAGCTGCAATGCAATCTCGATTGGCAGGCGCAGATTGCTCAGGTGGCCCGCGTTGGAGCCCTGCTCCCAGACGCAGAGTAGTCGGGGCTTGGATTTGCTTAACATGGCGACATTCTCGGACAATACGCAACAGACCCAACGCGCAGATGAAACCCGACCACCACGCCCTTCTCGCCTGGCCACACCAGGTGCCGGCCCCCGTCATGCAGACGCTGGCAGACGCACACTACATCAGGGGCATGGAACTCGGTCCACCGCACTGGTGGCAGCAGTGGCAGAAGGAACGGCTGGCCGAGTTGCTGAGGTGGCTTGCCACAAAGGACTGGTGGCAAGCATGGGCCGGTTCACGGCAGGGCTCGTTTTCGCCCATCGAGGCACTCTCCGGCCTTCCCATCATGCTGCGGGAGGATTTCCGGGCGCTGATTGCGGCGCATGCGCCCGAAGTTCCCGTGGAACATGGGAATCTGTCGACCTATTCCACGTCAGGCTCAACCGGCGTGCCAGTGACGTTCTGGCGAACCGAGATGGCGCTGCGCATCAACACCAACCACTATTGGGCAGATCACCAGCGCCAAGGACGCGACCTGACGAAACAGTTGTCGGTACTGACTGCGGGCCAAGCGGCCCACGATGGAACCCATCGCAACCAGACGGGCGAGCCCTGGCTGCATCCCGGACAACAACTGGTCCGCCTGACAACGCAGTTCACTCTGGAAGAACATGCCCTTTGGCTTTGCAACGATCCAGTTGCCTACCTGGCAACCCCACCGGGAACGTTGACAGGCATCATTGCCATGATTGAAGAGCTGGGAATTGAGGCACCAAAACTGTTGCAGATCATGACGCACGGTCAGACGGTGAGCCCTGAACTCCGCCAGCGCACGCGGGAGGTATTGGGAGCCAGTATTCGCGATCGCTATAGCTGTGAGGAGACGGGGCCAATCGCGTTTCAGTGCCCCGAAAGTGATGACTACTACCATTGCTGCGTTGGCAATGTCGTGGTGGAAGTGGTTGGCGGCGATAACCAGCCACTCCCGGAGGGAACGCAAGGTACGGTTCTGGTGACTGGCCTGCATCAATGGGCAAGCCCAGCCATTCGATACGAATTAGGCGACATTGCTTGTTTTCATGCGCATTGCCCAGGCTGCGGGGTAACAGTGCCGACACTGAGCCAACTTCTGGGTCGAAAGCATATTTTGCTTCGAATGAAAGATCGGAGCTGGCGCTATGTACAACCCTTGGCCAGGGACTGGCTTAAATGCGCCACCTTTCGGGAATATCGGCTGGTGCAGACGAACCCCTTTTCATTTCGAGCAGAATTTGTGATGGACCATCCGATCAGCACCTCTGAAGTGGATGCCCTGGCGAACATGCTTTCCAAGTGTATTGGCCCCGAATTCAGCTTTGAACTGATACAGCTCGACGCCATACCCTGGCCCCCGGGCCGCAAGCGCCAGGAGTTTGTGGGGCTGATGCCATGACGTGGCCCATGATCATCCCGGCAACGACGGTGCAGCGTGTTGCCGACGTCCAGGCGCAGCTGGCGTTGGAGCGCAGCGGCCATGACGTCATAGCAGCATGGCAAACACAGCGTCTGACAGAGCTGGTGCTATGGCTACTGGACAACGTGCCGTGGTGGCAGGCTTGGCTGGGTCCGCGGGTCAACCTTGACCGGTGGGACTCGCTGCCCATCCTGACGCGGCTGGACCTCAGAAAGATGGTGGCGACCTACGGCGCGGCGCGGGTGCCGGACCATCACGGCGCCGTTTCGGCCTACTGCATGGCAGGCCCACCGGGTGGCGCGGCCCGGTTCTTCACATCTGCATTCAACCAGCGCATGATTGACCATGCGTTTTACGCCGACCACCAGCGCCACGAACGCAACCCCTATGCCACTCAAGGGTGCCTGTCAGATGACATTCCCCTGCATGAAGGCTCTCACATCGCGGTACCACCATCGCTGGACAACGGAGTGGGGCCACAACTGCTTCGCCAGCTCAACCTGTTTACCAGGCTGCAACACGTGCAATGGTTGCAAGGCACCCAGCTGACCTACCTGACGACCACGCCCCAGTGCATGGGCGAAGTGCTCGACGAAGCACGGACGCGGCACCTGCACCTGCCCGAAATCCGCCAGATCCTGACCTATGGGACACAGGTTTCGACACCGTTACGGGATAAAGCTCGCCAGCAACTCGGTGCCAGCATGCGCCACCGCTACACCTGCCTGGAGTGCGGGCCGCTGGCCTTCCAGTGCCCACGCAGCGACGACTATTTCCATGTGGCGGTGGGCAACGTGATGCTGGAAGTGGTGGACGACGAAGGCCGGGTGCGCCCCCCGTCACTGGACGCCGACACTGCACCAACGGGTCGTGTGCTGGTCACTGCACTGCACCAGTACGCAACGCCCATGCTGCGCCACGACATTGGCGACACTGCGGCACTGCATTCCCAATGCCCGGGTTGTGACCTGCAAATCCTCACGCTGTCACAGTTGCGGCAGGGGGCGTGACAGGCGCCCCGTCGGGCTGCCCTACACCAGCACGCGCTCAATTCCCCCGGCGTTGGCGGTTTTGACGTAGTGCGGCAGCCAGTCGGCACCCAAAATCTGATTGGCCATCTCGACCACGATGTAATCCGCTTCCAGCAAACCATTGTTCAGGTCATTGCCGTAGCGGGTCAGTCCCTGCAGGCAACTGGGGCAAGTCGTCAGAATCTTGACATTGCCCTTGGTACCAACCGCACCGGAGGCGCGCAGCACCGCTTCGCCCTTGCGGATTTCCTCTTCCTTGCGAAACCGCACCTGTGTCGAAATGTCGGGCCGGGTCACGCCAAGCGTGCCTGACTCCCCGCAACAGCGCTCGCTCTTGAGCACGTTGTCGCCCACCAGCGCCTTGACCGTCTTCATGGAATCGCCCAGCTTCATCGGGTTGTGGCAGGGCTCGTGGTACAGGAAGCCGCCCTGCCCGGCCGGCAGTGTGATGCCCTTCTCCAGCAGGTATTCGTGAATGTCGATGATGCGGCTACCGGGGAAGATGTCCTCAAACTTGTAGCCCTGCAGCTGGTCGTAACAGGTGCCGCAGCTCACCACCACGGTCTTGATGTCCAGGTAATTCAGCGTGTTGGCCACGCGGTGGAACAGCACACGGTTGTCGGTGATGATCTTTTCTGCTTTGTCGAACTGACCCGAGCCGCGCTGCGGGTAACCACAGCACAGGTATCCCGGTGGCAGCACGGTTTGCACGCCCGCATGCCACAGCATGGCCTGGGTGGCCAGGCCCACCTGGCTAAACAAACGCTCGGACCCGCAGCCGGGGAAGTAAAACACCGCCTCGGTCTCCGCCGTCGTCGTCTGCGGGTTGCGGATGATGGGGACGTAGTCCGAATCTTCAATATCCAGCAGCGCGCGCGCCGTCTTCTTGGGCAGGCCGCCGGGCATCTTTTTGTTGATGAAGTGGATGACCTGTTCCTTGATCGGCGCTGGGCCTACTGTGGCAGGTGGTTTGGCGGTCTGGCGCTTGGCAACCAGGCGCAACACCTGGTTGGCCAGGCGCTGGGCTTTGAAGCCCACTCCCACCATCAGGCTGCGCATCAGCTTGATGGTCTCGGGGTTGGTGGCACTCAGGAAGAACATGGCCGCCGCGTTGCCGGGGCGAAACGATTTCTTGCCCATCTTGCGCAGCAGGTTGCGCATGTTCATGGTGACGTCGCCAAAGTCGATCTTCACCGGGCAGGGTGACAGGCACTTGTGGCACACCGTGCAGTGGTCGGCCACGTCTTCAAACTCTTCCCAGTGCTTGATGCTGATGCCACGGCGCGTTTGCTCTTCGTACAAAAAGGCTTCCACCAGCAGCGAGGTCGCCAGAATCTTGTTGCGCGGGCTGTACAGCAGGTTGGCGCGGGGCACATGGGTGGCGCACACCGGCTTGCACTTGCCGCAGCGCAGGCAGTCTTTCACCGAGTCGGCAATGGCACCGATGTCGCTTTGCTGCATGATCAGCGACTCGTGGCCCATCAGACCGAACGACGGGGTGTAGGCATTGGTCAAATCGGCGTAGATGTGGCCCCCACGCTCCACCGCTGACGCGGGTCGCTGCCCCCCAAGGGGGCGCGTTTCGCCTTGGGGCGGCCCGGCGGCGAAACCTTGCACAAAATCAGGCTCTAGCCCCCGTGGATATTGCGCAAGCAGCTCCTTATTTCGTAGCAACTTGCCTTTGTTGAAGTGCCCCTCGGGATCGACTTTGGCCTTGTATTCGGTGAACGGGCGCAGCTCTTCGTCGGTCAAAAACTCCAGCTTGGTGATGCCAATGCCATGCTCGCCCGAAATCACGCCGTCCAGCGAGCGCGCCAGCACCATGATGCGTTTGACCGCACCGTGCGCCGCCTGCAGCATGTCGTAGTCGTCGCTGTTGACGGGGATGTTGGTGTGTACATTGCCGTCGCCCGCGTGCATGTGCAGCGCCACCCAGACCCGGCCCTTGAGGATGCGTTGGTGGATGGCGGTGCACTCGGCCAAAATAGCTTCAAAGGCACCACCGGTAAAGATACCCTGCAACTCACCGCGCAACTGGGTTTTCCAGCTGGCGCGCAGCGTATGGTCCTGCAACTGGGCGAACTGCCCTTCAATGCCATCAAACCAGGCTTGCCACTGCTGGCGTACCCCGGCGATCAGCGCCAGGGCCTGGGCGACACGGTCTTCCAGCAGTTCGGCTGCGGGAATGTCATTGGCATCACCGCCCTTGCTCAGGGGCAGGTTGCCGCTCTCAAAAAAATCGGTCAGCGCATCGCATAAGGCCAATTTGTTGCGCAGGCTCAACTCAATGTTGATGCGCTCGATGCCGTCGGTGTACTCGCCCATGCGCGCCAGCGGAATGACCACGTCCTCGTTGATCTTGAAGGCGTTGGTGTGGCGCGAGATGGCGGCCGTCTTTTTGCGGTCCAGCCAGAATTTTTTTCGCGCTTCGGGGCTGATGGCGATAAAACCCTCGCCGTTGCGCGAATTGGCAATGCGCACGACCTCGGAGGTGGCGCGGGCCACGGCATCGGGGTCGTCGCCTGAAATGTCGCCAAACAGGGCCATTTTGGGCAAAACGGCCCGTTTGGACTTGGTGGCGTAACCCACCGCCTTCAGGTAGCGGTCGTCCAGATGCTCCAGCCCCGCCAGCACCACGCCCGTGCGCTTTTGCTCGGCAAACATGAAATCGATGATTTCGACCATGCTGGGCACGGCGTCCTTGGCATTGCCAAAAAACTCCAGGCACACCGTGCGCGTATGGGCCGGCATCTTGTGCACCACCCAGCGCGCGCTGGTGATCAGGCCGTCGCAGCCTTCCTTCTGGATGCCGGGCAGGCCGCTGAGGAACTTGTCCGTTACATCCTTGCCCAGGCCTTCCTTGCGAAAGGACTTGCCCGGTATGACCAACTGCTCAGTACGAATCGGGGTTTTGCCATCGGCCTTGAAATACGCCAGCGAAAAAGTTGCCGTTTCCACATCATGGATCTTGCCCATGTTGTGGCCCACGCGGGTTACTTCGAGCCACTCGGCCTGGGGCGTGACCATGCGCCAGGAGGCCAGATTGTCCAGCGCCGTACCCCAGAGCACGGCTTTTTTTCCGCCGGCATTCATGGCGATATTGCCGCCAATGCAAGAAGCCTCGGCCGAGGTGGGGTCCACTGCAAACACAAAACCGCCGCGCTCGGCCGCGTCCGCCACCCGCTGCGTCACCACACCGGCTTCAGTCCAGACCGTCGCTACCTCGCGGTCCATGCCCGGCAAGGTGCGCATTTCCACCTCGGTCATGGCCTCCAGCTTTTCGGTGTTGATGACGGCCGATTTCCAGGTCAGCGGAATGGCGCCCCCTGTGTAGCCGGTGCCGCCGCCACGCGGAATAATGGTCAGATCCAGGTCGATACAGCCCTTCACCAGCCTGGCCATTTCTTCTTCGGAGTCCGGCGTCAGCACCACAAACGGGTACTCCACGCGCCAGTCGGTGGCATCGGTCACATGCGACACGCGGGACAGGCCGTCAAATTTGATGTTGTCCTTCGCGGTGAGCTTCACCAGTGCGCGCTCGGCCTTGCGCCGCAGCACGCCCACTTCGACCCAGGTCGCGTCAAAAGCCTCGACGGCGCTGCTGGCGGCGGCCAGCAGTTCGCCCACCATGGCGTCGCGCTCGGGGTCGGCCTGCGGGGTACGGCGCTTTTCGACCTCGTGCAGCCGGTGGTGCAACGCATCCACCAGCAGACTGCGCCGCTTGGGGTTGTCCAGCAGGTCGTCCTGCAAATAGGGGTTGCGCTGCACCACCCAGATATCACCCAGCACTTCGTACAGCATGCGTGCTGAGCGCCCGGTGCGCCGTTCACCGCGCAATTGGTTCAACAGGCCCCAGGCGCGCTGGCCCAGCAGGCGGATCACAATCTCGCGGTCGGAAAACGAGGTGTAGTTGTACGGAATTTCACGGATGCGTTCATGCACATGCGGCTGTGCGCCGGGTGCAAGCAGGTGATTGAGCGGGGTGGGAGCGTTCATCGGGAGTACAGTGGCGGTCTTGGCACCGTTTTGGGGCCGCTTGGGCAATAGAAGATGTTACCGCAGTGCAGCAATCACCTACTGGGTAGAGTGGCAACGCCCTATTCAAACCCGCTTGAGGGAGGTCCGCCGCCTCTCTCTAATGGAAACCCCCGAGCGCCACGACACACCGAATCACGTTTAATTGGACTGACACAAAGCGTGGCTACGATGAAGAAGTTTTTTTCTCAGGAGATCCCATGAAGTTGAAATTCGCCGCATTGGCACTCACTACAGCGCTGTCGGTCAGCGCACAGGCACAAACCGAAATCCAGTGGTGGCATTCCATGACCGCCGTCAATGGCGAGTGGGTCAACGATCTGGCCCGCGATTTCAATGCCAGCCAGAAAGAATACAAAATTGTGCCCACCTACAAGGGCAGCTACGACGAGTCCATGACCGCTGCGGTGGCTGCTTTCCGCGCCGGCAATGCGCCCCATGTTCTACAGGTGTTTGAGGTGGGTACCGCCACCATGATGGCCAGCAAGAGCGCCATCGTACCCGTGGGCCAGGTGATGAAGGACGCTGGCCAGCCGTTTGACCCCAAAGCCTATGTGCCCGCCGTGGCCGGTTACTACACCGCGCCAAACGGCCAGATGCTAAGCTTTCCGTTCAACAGCTCGACCACCGTTTTCTACTACAACAAGGACGCCTTCAAAGCCGCCGGGCTGGATGCCGAAAAGGCCCCATCTACCTGGCCTGAAGTGGCGCTGGCTGCAGCCAAGCTCAAGGCCAATGGCCACAAATGCCCTATTTCCATCTCGTGGCAGGGCTGGACCCAGCTGGAAAGCTTTTCTGCCTGGCACAACGTGGAATTTGCCACCAAACAGAATGGTCTGGGCGGCATGGACGCACGCATGAAGATCAACTCGCCGCTACATGTGCGCCACATCGAAAACCTGTCCAACATGGCAAAGCAGGGCCTGTTCGTCTACAAGGGCCGCGGCAACGTGCCGGAAGCGAGCTTTGTGTCGGGTGAGTGCGCGATGATGACGACGTCCAGCGGCTTCTACGGCAACGTCAAGAAAAACGCCAAGTTTGCCTTTGGTCTGGCTCCCCTGCCCCATTACCCTGATGTAGCCGGCGCGCCGCAAAACACCGTCATTGGCGGTGCCAGCCTGTGGGTAATGGCCGGTAAAAAGCCAGCGGAATACAAAGGCATTGCCAAATTCTTCGGCTACCTGTCCAGCCCTGAAGTGCAGTCCGCCAGCCACAAGCGGACCGGCTACCTGCCGATCACCACGGCGGCCTTCGAGCTGACCGAAAAATCCGGTTTCTACAAGCAAAACCCCGGCACCGATGTGGCCGTGAACCAGATGATTCGCAAGGTCACGGACAAGTCGCGTGGTATCCGTTTGGGCAACTACGTGCAGATTCGTGCCGTGGAGGACGAAGAGCTCGAACAGGTGTGGGCTGGCAAGAAGAGCCCAAAGGAAGCGCTGGACTCCATCGTCAAGCGCGGCGACGAGTTGCTGGCGCGCTTTGAGAAAGCCAACAAAAAGTAAACTACGCGCCTCTGCGGCAACATTTCGGTCGACTGAACAGTGGATAAACGCGTTTTCTTCAAATCGGCCTGGCTGCCTTGGGTGCTGATTGCACCCCAGGTGGCCGTCATTTCCGTGTTTTTCTTCTGGCCAGCGGCCGAAACCCTGTTGCAATCGGCCCAGCAATCGGATGCCTTTGGCACCTCGGTTGAGTGGGTCGGTTTTGAGAATTTCCGCAACCTGTGGAACGATGAGTCGTATCTGGCGTCATTCAAGACCACCGCTATTTTTTCGGCATTGGTGGCGTGCTTCGGACTGAGCCTGTCGTTGATTCTGGCCGTATTCGCGGACCGCGTGGTTCGCGGCTCCAATGTCTACCGCACTTTTCTGATCTGGCCCTATGCCGTAGCGCCGGCGGTTGCCGGTGTTCTCTGGCTCTTCATGTTCGCGCCCAGCATTGGCATCGTGTCGTATGCGATTCGGGAACTGGGAATGAACTGGGACCCACTGCTCAACAGTGACCACGCCATGCTGCTGATCGTGATGGCCGCGGTGTGGAAGCAGATTTCGTACAACTTCCTGTTCTTTCTGGCCGGTTTGCAGTCAATACCGAAATCGCTGATTGAAGCGGCCTCCATGGATGGCGCACGGCCCTGGCGGCGCTTTTGGACCATACAGTTTCCGCTGCTCTCGCCCACCACGTTCTTCCTGTTGGTCATCAACATCGTCTATGCGTTTTTTGACACCTTCGCAATCGTGGACGCAGCCACCAAAGGCGGCCCCGGCAAGGACACGGCCATCCTGGTCTACAAAATGTATTTCGACGGTTTCAAGGCACTGGATCTGGGTGGCTCAGCCGCTCAGGGCGTAGTGCTGATGGTGATCGTGGTGTCACTCACTGTGGTTCAGTTCCGCTTCGTAGAGAAGAAGGTGAATTACTGATGGTTGAACGCCGCCCCTGGCTTACGGCCTTGTCCCACCTGGTGCTGATCGTTGGTGTGCTGATCGTGGCATTTCCGGTGTACATCACCTTTGTGGCGAGCACCCAGACCTCGGATGCCATTGTCCAGTCCCCCATGCCCATGCTTCCGGGTGGACATCTGATAGAGAATTACACGACGGCGCTTACAGGCACACGGGCCGGCAGCGGATCCCACGCTTCGGTCGGACGCATGATGGTGGTCAGTCTGGTCACGGCACTGGTTATCTCGTTGGGGAAAATCACCATTTCTCTGTTTTCCGCTTTTGCTTTGGTGTACTTTCGCTTTCCCTTCCGCATGGCTTTTTTCTGGGCTATTTTCATCACGCTGATGCTGCCGGTGGAGGTGCGAATTGGCCCCACCTACAAGGTGGTGTCAGACTTGGGCATGCTCAACTCCTACGCCGGGCTGACCATTCCGCTGATTGCCTCGGCCACTGCCACCTTCCTGTTCCGCCAGTTCTTCCTGACGGTTCCCGACGAGTTGGTGGAAGCAGCCCGGGTGGACGGTGCGGGGCCTATGCGTTTCTTCAAGGACATACTGGTGCCGCTGTCCCGCACCAGCATGGCGGCCCTTTTTGTGATCCAGTTCATTTATGGTTGGAACCAGTACCTCTGGCCCCTTTTGGTGACAACCGAAGAGAATATGTACCCGGTGGTTATTGGCATCAAGCAGATGATTTCGGGTGGCGATGCACAAACCGAGTGGAACATCGTCATGGCCACCGCCATGCTGGCCATGCTGCCGCCAGCGCTGGTGGTCATGCTGATGCAAAAGTGGTTTGTCAAAGGTTTGGTGGATACAGAAAAATAATGGCTTCAATCGAACTCAAAAACGTCGTCAAACGCTACGGCACCGGCAAATCTGCCAACCAGGTCATCCATGGTGTGAATGCGCAGATTGGGGATGGCGAGTTCGTCGTCATCGTCGGTCCCTCGGGCTGCGGAAAGTCCACGCTCCTGCGCATGGTGGCCGGGCTTGAAGAGATCAGCGGTGGTGACATCAGCATTGGCGGGCGCGTGGTCAACAACCTGGAGCCGTCCGAGCGCGACATCGCCATGGTGTTCCAAAACTACGCGCTTTACCCCCATATGAGCGTGTTCGACAACATGGCCTACGGACTCAAGATTGCCAAGGTGCCGCTGGACGAAATCAAGGCGCGCGTGGACAAGGCGGCCAAGATTCTGGAAATCGGCCCGTTCATGGCACGCAAGCCGCGCGAACTCTCGGGCGGCCAGCGCCAGCGGGTAGCCATGGGCCGAGCCATCGTGCGCCAGCCACAGGTGTTTCTGTTTGACGAGCCCCTCAGCAACCTGGATGCCAAACTGCGCGCCCAGACCCGGCTCGAAATCCAGAAACTGCACCGCGAGCTGGGCATCACCTCCCTGTTCGTGACGCACGACCAAGTGGAGGCCATGACGCTGGCCCAGCGCATGATCGTGATGAATGGCGGCGTCATGGAGCAGTTTGGTACGCCCGAAGAGGTCTATACCCGCCCGGCAACCACCTTTGTGGCCAGCTTTATCGGCTCGCCACCCATGAATTTGCTCAAAAATGCGCCCGACGCCAAGCCCGGCGTCATCACCGGCGTCAGACCTGAGCACCTGGACATCACCGACACCGGTTGGGCGCTCAAGGTCGAGGCGGTCGAAATGCTCGGCGCAGAGCGACTGGTGTACGGGCGCTGGGCGCACAGCCAGTCGGACGAATTGGTCATCCTGCGCACCGAAGAGTCGCACTTTGTCCCCGTGCTGGGCAGCACGGTGCATGTGACACCCCGGCCGGACCGCATTCACCATTTTGATGCCGCGACGGGAAAACGTCTGTGACGGACATTGCGCTTCCCGACTGGCCTTACCCGCGCTGGATCGCCCACCGGGGTGCGGGCAAACTCGCGCCCGAGAACACGCTGGCGGCATTTCGCGTCGGCGCGGCGCACGGATACCGCATGTTCGAGTGCGATGTGAAGCTCAGCAGCGATGGCGTGCCCTTCTTGATGCACGACGCAACCCTGCAGCGCACCACCAACGCCCGCGCCAAATTGGGGGCTGGCAACAGTGCAGTGGGGGGTGACCACAGCTGGGGCGCCCTGGCGCGACTGGATGCCGGCAGCTGGCACTCACGCGCATTTGCGGGCGAGCCGCTGCCAACGCTCGAGGCCGTGGCCGCGTTTTGCATCCGCAACGGCCACTGCCTGAACATTGAAATCAAGCCCACACCGGGTACCGCCCAGAACACAGGCGAAGTGGTGGCCCGCGAAGCCGCCCGCTTGTGGGCCGGGCAGACCGTGCCGCCGTTGTTGACCTCGTTTGAGCCTGACGCCCTGCGCGGCGCCATGGACACCCAACCCGGGTTGCCCCGTGGCCTCCTGCTGGACACGCTGTGGACAGGTTGGCTGGAAACCGCGCTAGTGTTGGACTGCAAAGCCATCGTCTGCAACCAGGCCCTATGGGACCGCAGTAGCATCACGCAAGCCCAGAGCGCAGGCTTTCGAACGCTGAGCTACACCGTCAACGACGAATGGGCGGTGCAGCGGCTGATAGCCCTGGGCCTTGATGGCATCATTACCGACAGGGTGGATCTGTTCAGCCCGCTCGATTGCGCTGATTGACTTGCCTATTCCACGCTGACGTTCGCGCAATAAGCAAAGCGCGCTTTGCGCTAGGCGCTGCCGTAGTTCTTCCTTGGAGATCCCGGTGGCCGTGAGGCAGGGGGCATTTTGTTTACTTTTTGAGGTATGGTTGACAAGTGGCCTTTTTAGGCCCGGTTTTACAAGGTTCAGAAAAATGCTTGGAAGTGATTTGCAATGGTTTGACGCATCGATTTTTGCTGTTTTGGGTCTCGTGATTGGAAGTTTTTTGAATGTGGTGGTGCACCGGTTGCCCAAAATGCTGGAGTTGGAGTGGGCCCGTGAATGCGCAGAGATGTCTGGAAAGCCGATGGAGGAGGCCGCGCCCTACAACCTGGTGGTGCCGCGCTCGCGATGTCCGCGCTGTGGTCATCAAATTCAATGGTACGAAAATGTACCTGTGTTGAGCTACCTGGCTTTGAAGGGGCGCTGCTCTGCATGCAAAGCGCCTATCGGCGCGCGTTACCCTTTGGTGGAGGTTGTGTCGTCTGCCATTTTCTTTTATTGCGGCTGGCGGTGGGGTGCAACGGCACAGGGCATGGTGTGGTGTGCTTTTGCAGCAATGCTAGTGACGCTAGCGCTGATTGACTGGGATACCACCTTGTTGCCTGATGACTTGACGTTGCCGTTGTTGTGGCTGGGTTTGCTGGCTGCCGCAATGAAGTGGACGCCGGTTGACCTGACTAGTGCTTTCTGGGGTGCAGTGGGTGGCTATATGTCGTTGTGGTTGGTGTATTGGGGGTTCAAGCTTGCGACGGGCAAAGAAGGCATGGGCTACGGGGATTTCAAGTTGTTTGCGGCGCTGGGGGTGTGGTTTGGTTGGCAAACTTTGATTCCGATCATTTTGATTGCCTCGGTGATTGGCGCCGTTGTGGGGATTGCGATGAAATTTACCACCGGACTTCGCGAGGGGGGGTATGTTCCATTTGGCCCGTTTTTGGCCGGTGCTGGCTTTGCTGCCCTGTTTGTAGGCAGCAGTAGCTTGCAAGGTGCGATAGGTCTTTAAGGTTGTGGGGAACACCATGGCTGCACTTCGGTTGGGCCTGACCGGGGGCATTGGTAGTGGTAAGTCCACGGTGGCAGGCTTGTTCGCCAAAGGTGGGGCCGCTGTGATTGATGCCGATGCCATTTCAAGAACGGCTACTGGCGTGGGCGGGCGGGCCATTGATGCGCTGAGGGAGGCATTTGGTGCAACGATGCTGACTGCTCAGGGGGCTCTGGACCGCGATCAAATGCGCGCCATGGTTTTTTCAGATCCGTCGGCCAAAGCCCGGCTGGAGGGCATTGTGCACCCGCTGGTTGGCATGGCGATTGCAGAGCAAGCCATGCAGGCGAGCCTGGCCGGCGCGCGTTGTATTGTGTTTGATATTCCGCTGCTGGTGGAGTCGCTCCATTGGCGAACGACGCTTGATCGTGTGTTGGTGGTTGACTGCACGGAAGGTACACAGGTACAAAGGGTGTGCGCCCGCAGTGGATTGGCTGGCGATGCGGTTGTAAAAATAATTGCAGCGCAGGCGAGCCGACTTTCGCGACTGAGGGCGGCAGATCTTGTGGTGTTCAACGATGGCATTACCATTGAGGATCTTGCACGGCAGGTGCATCAAATGAGTACCCAGTTCAAGCTATGATTCGGCGACCGGAAAATTCAGCGTGATCCTATACGAATACCCCTTTAACGAGCGAATTCGCACTTATTTGCGACTCGAGCATTTGTTTTTGCGCCTGTCGGAATTTATGGGCCGCGAGAACCCGCTGGATCACCATTTCGCAATCGCCTCCATGTTCGAAGTGATGGATGTAGGGGCTCGTGCGGACTTGAAGTCTGACGTGCTGAAAGATCTGGACAAGCAAAAGCAGATTTTGAATGCTTACCGTGGTAACCCGGCGATTTCTGAAGCGGTTCTGGATGGAATCATTCACAAGCTGGAGCGTTGTTTTGCCGCGCTGAACGCGCAACCCGGAAAGGCGGGGCAGGCACTGACGGAGAACGATTGGCTGATGAGTATTCGCAGCAGAGTTGGAATTCCGGGCGGGACGTGTGAGTTTGATTTGCCAGCTTATTTTGCCTGGCAACACCGTGACGCGGGTTCGCGACAAGCTGATTTGCAGCGTTGGGCCTCTACGCTGGCGCCATTGGCAGAGTCGATTCATGTTTTGCTTAAGTTGTTACGCGACTCTGGAGCACCGCAAAAGGTGATTGCAGTGGGTGGGCAATTTCAACAAAACTTGCCGCAGGGCAGGACGTTTCAGCTTTTGCGCATGTCCATAAATGACGAATTGGGGTTGGTGCCAGAAATCAGTGGTAACCGGCTGATGGTTTCGATTCGGTTGATGCGCCATGGCGAAGACGACCGCCTGCACACCTGCACGGAAGATGGTGCATTTGAACTAACGCTGTGTTCTTGAGCGGAGCAACAGTGCCAAGCGATCATCCTGAGGAGCACTCTGGCAAGCCGATGGTGGACAGGATTGTGCGCTGCCCTACTTGCGGAGGTGACAGCGTCTATGCTGCATCGAATACCGCGCGCCCATTTTGTAGCGTGCGCTGCAAGAATATGGATTTTGGTGCCTGGGCGAGCGAAAACTTCAGGGTAGCGGCGTCCGCTGCGTCAGAAGATGGAGAGTCTGGCGACACCAGCCTGCACTAGGTTTCTTTGGGTGCTGTGCGGAAGGCTGGGCCACGAAACTTTTGTTCTTCGGCAAACCAATTGAGTACCGGGAAGGTTCCGGGAAGTATGGGGCTTACCTGAACCGGAAGACGCTCCCACGAGCAGGACTGTGCCTCGCGCATTTCAAGTGCGCCTGACCAGTCAAAAACTTTGCAAAAATGAAGGCGAACCAGGGCGTGGGGGTAGTCGACGATTTCGACTTTCCAGGGTTGCGCGGCACCAATGCGAATTCCGAGTTCCTCGTGTAACTCGCGCTGCAGGGCTTGTTCAACGGTCTCGCCAGCCTCTAATTTGCCGCCAGGAAACTCCCAATAGCCGGCGTAGGGTTTGCCAGATGGGCGCGAGGTCAACAAGAATGAGGCATCGGTGCGCACCAGAATACCGACGGCAACGTCGACCACCGCGCGGTCGGGGCCGCCTTGACGGGCTAAACCCGGGTCGGCCACGACGGGGGAACAGCCTGTCATGCGGTGGTGCCGTGTCGACCGGCGTAGTCTCGGGCAAACTGCCAGGCCACCCGGCCGCTGCGGGAGCCACGCTCCAGTGCCCAGACAAGGGCCTCTGCGCGGGCCTGGGCAATGTGCGGCTCGCTGACGCCCAATGACGACAGCCACTGTGCAACGATTTGCAGATATTCGTCCTGGCTGAATGGGTAGAAACTGACCCAAAGACCGAAGCGCTCGGAAAGCGAGATTTTTTCTTCTACCACTTCACCCGGGTGCACTTCACCGTCGGCCGTGTGGGTGTAGGTGAGGTTCTCGGCCATGTATTCGGGCAGGAGGTGGCGGCGGTTGCTGGTGGCGTAAATGAGGACGTTGGGGGTTGCAGCGGCAACTGAGCCGTCCAGCACCGATTTGAGGGCTTTGTAGCCGGGCTCGCCTTCGTCAAAGCTGAGGTCATCGCAAAAAATGATGAATTTTTCAGGCCGCTGGGCGACGAGTTCAACGATATCGGGCAGGTCGACCAGTTCGGCCTTGTCGACTTCAATCAGCCGCAAGCCCTGTGCGGCGTAGGCGTGCAGGCAGGCCCGTATCAAGGAGGATTTGCCGGTGCCGCGGGAGCCGGTCAGCAGGACGTTGTTGGCCGGGAGGCCTTGGACAAATTGCTCGGTGTTACGCTGAATTTTTTCTTTCTGAATGTCGATCTCTTTGAGGTCGGTGAAATTCATTGCCCCTATGTGGTCAACCGGGGCAACGATGCCCTGCCCCGAACTGCGCCGACGGTAGCGAAAGGCGATGGAACGGTTCCAGTCGGGTTGCAGCAGGGCATGGGGTAGTGCGGCCTCGATCCGCTCCATGAGCAGTTCAGCGCGCGCCAGGAACGCGGTCAAGCGGTCTTGCATGGGGTCAGGACCGGTAGTCTGCGTTGATGGTTACGTATTCGTGGCTGAGGTCACAGGTCCAAACCGTATCAGTAGCATTGCCACGACCCAGGTTGACGTGAACCGTGATTTCGCTCTGTTTCATGACGCGTTGGCCGTCTTCTTCGCGGTATGCCGGGTTGCGGCCACCGCGTGTGGCGACGTGCACGTCGTCCAGATACAGCTCGATACCGGTTTGGTCCAGGTCGTCAATGCCAGCATAGCCAACGGCTGCCAGGATGCGGCCCAAATTGGGGTCGCTAGCAAAAAAAGCGGTTTTGACCAGCGGCGAGTGGGCTATGGCGTAAGCGACTTTGCGGCATTCAGCGGCGTCTTGCCCGCCAGAGACCTGGATGGTGATGAACTTGGTGGCTCCTTCGCCATCGCGAACGATGGCTTGGGCGAGTTTGCGTGCGACATCGAGCATGGCGCCTTTGAGCGCCTGGCCGTCTGGGGTCTCCAAGGATTCGATGCAGGCGTGACCTGCTTGGTTGGAGGCGATGACGACGAGTGAATCGTTGGTGGAGGTATCGCCATCGACGGTGACACGGTTGAAAGAGCCTTCAGCCAGCTCCAAAGCGAGTTGTGGCATGACGGTTTGGCTGATACAGGCATCGGTTGCAATGAATCCGAGCATGGTGGCCATGTTGGGACGGATCATGCCCGCGCCCTTACTGATGCCGGTGATATGCACGGTCTTGCCGCCAACGACCGCACTGGCACCAAATGCCTTGGGGAGGGTGTCCGTGGTCATGATGCCTTCAGCAGCACGCATCCAGTTGCCGGGTTGTGCGTCTGCGATGGCTGCATCCAGGCCTGCTTCAATGCGCTCAACGGGAAGGGGCTCCATGATGACGCCGGTGGAAAAGGGCAGGATTTGCGCGGCTTCAACACCCAGTTTCTGTGCCAGTGTGGCACAAGTGCTGCGCGCGCGCGCAAGGCCGTCTGCACCGGTGCCTGCATTGGCATTACCGGTGTTGATGAGCATGGCTCTGATTCCAATGCCGAGGGCGAGATGCTCGCGGCAAATTTGAACGGGTGCCGCACAGAACCGGTTGGTGGTGAAGACACCGGCTACAGATGCACCCGTGTCCATGAGGACGACTGACAGGTCTTTGCGGCCCGCTTTGCGCACACCGGCCTCTGTGACGCCGATGCGCACTCCGGCGATAGCAAAAAGTGTGGAGGGATCAGGAGCAGACAAATTGACCGGCATGGTTGGCTTTCAGGCTAGTTTTCCGTGGCAGTGCTTGAACTTTTTGCCGCTTCCGCAAGGGCAGGCTTCGTTTCGCCCTACGCGAGCGAATGCGTCGGCACCGGGAGCGAGACGAACCGTGCCGGGGTCGACTACGGTTTGAACTTCGCCGGTTTCAGTGGGGGCACTGTAGGTGACGTTAGATAGGGTTTCACCGCGCGTCTCGATTTTACTGGCTGCCTCTTCGAGTTGCTCATTGGACTGGACTTTGACAGTCATCAAAATCTTGGTGACTTCATTTTTTACCGAGTCGAGCAATTGCCCAAACAGTTCAAACGCTTCGCGTTTGTACTCTTGCTTGGGTTGCTTCTGTGCATAGCCGCGCAAGTGGATGCCCTGGCGCAAATAGTCCAACGAGCTGAGGTGGTCACGCCAATGGGTATCAATGCTTTGCAGCAAAACCATGCGCTCAAACTGGGTGAAGTTCTCCAGCCCAACCTGTTCGACCTTGGCATTGAAGACTTGATCGGCGGTGTGCGCCACCGATGTGAGCAGGTCTTCGCCGGTAATGGCATCGGCGTCTTGAACTTGCTTCTGCAAGTCGAGACCGATTTGCCATTCTTCGAAAAGTACTTTTTGCAGCGTAGCGACATCCCATTGCTCTTCAACCGATTCTGCAGGGATGTACTGGCGCACCAAATCGTGGAAGCAGCCTTCGCGCAGCGAAGCGATCTGGGCTGTGAGGTCTTTGGCGTCCAGTATGGCGTTTCGCTGTTGGTAAATGACTTTGCGCTGGTCGTTGGATACGTCGTCGTACTCAAGCAGTTGTTTGCGCATATCGAAGTTCCGTGCCTCTACTTTGCGTTGTGCACTCTCGATGCTGCGGGTGACAATACCGGCCTCGATGGCTTCTCCATCGGGCATTTTGAGGCGATCCATGATGGCTTTGACCCGATCGCCTGCGAATATGCGCATGAGGGAGTCGTCAAGGCTCAGGTAAAAGCGTGAGGAACCGGGGTCGCCCTGGCGGCCTGAGCGTCCGCGCAACTGGTTGTCAATGCGGCGTGACTCATGTCGCTCAGTGGCGATGATGCGCAGGCCGCCAAGGGCTTTGATCTGCTCGTGATCGATTGCCCACTCAGCGCGGATTTGGTCGATTTTTAGCTTCTTGGCGCCCGCGTCGAGTGTCTCGTCTTCTTCAATCAACTCAATCGCTTTACCAATGCTTCCACCAAGCACGATATCGGTTCCACGACCCGCCATATTGGTTGCGATGGTGATCATTTTGCCGCGGCCAGCTTGGGCTACGATGTCTGCCTCGCGGGCATGCTGCTTGGCATTGAGCACTTGGTGCGGAAGTTTTTCCTTGTCGAGTAATTCAGCAATGACTTCAGAGTTCTCGATAGAGGTGGTACCAACCAGAACTGGCTGGCCGCGCTCATAGCATTCACGGATGTCCTGAATGGCTGCAGCGTATTTCTCGCGGGTGGTCTTGTAGATTCTGTCGAGTTGGTCTTCGCGGCAGCTGATGCGATTGGGAGGAATGACGATGGTCTCTAGGCCGTAGATTTCCTGGAACTCATAGGCTTCGGTGTCGGCCGTGCCAGTCATGCCTGCCAGCTTTCCATACAAGCGGAAGTAGTTCTGGAAGGTGATAGACGCAAGCGTCTGGTTTTCAGCCTGAATAGCGACGCCTTCTTTGGCTTCAACAGCCTGATGTAGGCCGTCACTCCAACGGCGGCCGGTCATGAGGCGACCGGTAAATTCGTCCACAATAATGATCTCACCTTGTTGAACAACGTAGTGCTGGTCTCGGTGGTACAAGTTGTTGGCCCGCAGTGCAGCATAGAGATGGTGCATGAGGGTGATATTGGCGGGGTCATAGAGCGACGCGCCAGCAGGAATGAGCCCCATCTCGGCAAAGATGCGTTCGGCGCTTTCGTGCCCCTGCTCAGTCAGGAAGACTTGGTGGCTCTTTTCATCGAGCGTGAAGTCGCCAGGTTTGGTGACGCCCTCACCTGTGCGCGGATCGGCTTCGCCTTCTTGACGCTGCAGTTGGGGTGCTGCTTTGTTGATGGCCAGATACATATCGGTATGGTCTTCCGCCTGGCCACTAATGATCAGCGGCGTGCGCGCCTCATCGATCAGAATGGAATCAACTTCGTCGACGATGGCGTAGTTCAGGCCACGCTGTACGCGGTCTGCGGATTCGTAGACCATGTTGTCGCGCAGGTAATCAAATCCAAATTCGTTGTTGGTGCCGTAAGTGATGTCGGATTGGTAGGCGGCTTGCTTTTCTTCGCGGGGCATTTGGGGCAGATTGACGCCAACGCTCAGGCCCAGGAAGTTGTAGAGGCGCCCCATCCACTTGGCGTCACGGCTTGCCAGGTAGTCGTTGACGGTGACGACATGGACGCCGTTGCCGGTGAGTGCGTTGAGGTAGACGGCCAGGGTCGCAGTGAGGGTTTTACCTTCCCCAGTTCCCATTTCGGAAATTTTGCCGTAGTGCAGGGACATGCCGCCCAAGAGTTGCACGTCAAAATGCCGCATCTTCATGACCCGCTTGGAGCCTTCGCGAACAACGGCGAAGGCTTCGGGTATTAGGGAGTCGAGCGACTCGCCTTTTGCAACGCGGTCTTTGAACTCTTGTGTCTTGGCACGCAATGCGTCGTCAGTCAACAGTTCGAATTGGGCCTCCAGAGCATTGACTCGCGTAACGCCCGAGCGATACTGCTTGAGCAGGCGGTCATTGCGACTGCCAAAAATTTTGGTAAGAATGTTGATGGCCATGAATGCAAGACTGGCCTGGGCCCACCATGGGTCGCAGATCAGCGCAGTCCTTTTTCTAGTCTGAGTGAAATGGGGATGTTCTGGTGAATAGCAAGTTCCAAAGAAACTGCTTGCCCACCAAGAAAACCAAACCGCCGATTTTACCTTTGCGCGGAGCGCGTTCCCGTTGACTCATTTTTGGAGTCGGTCAATACCGATTTATCGGGTTTGCCGCTCTGAGAAGCCGGGCTCATGGCGAGATTGCGACCGGCATTGAGGAATTTTTGGGGGTCTTGAGGGATGCCCTGCACAAGCACTTCAAAGTGCAAGTGGGGACCAGTCGAACGCCCGGTATTTCCAACTTCTGCAATTTTTTGTCCGCGCTTGATCAGGTCGCCTTTTTTGACGCTCACCCGTGAGGAATGTGCATATCTGGATATCAAATCGTTTCCATGGTCGATTTCAATGATGTTCCCATACTCTGCCTGAAATTCCTGGGTTACCACGACACCGCCGGCAGCAGCATAAATGGAGGTGCCGGGCGTTGCTGGAAAATCGAGTCCACTATGCAGTGCAGAACGCCCGGTAATGGGGTCGATGCGCCAACCAAACACCGATCCCAAATTGGCATTTGAAATGGGACTTTGGGTAGGTACCATCATTTTTCTGATTTTTTGCTCAAACAACCGGGATTCGAGCACTGCCATCAGGTCTCCACGCTGGCTGGCCTCTTCATCAAGTTCCTGTAATGTGGTTTGAAGTTCGCCCATCGAAAGATCTCTAGCAAATAGTAGCTTACCGCCCTGTCCGGGTTTCGCCTTGATGTCTGCGGGACTCACACCGGCCAATCCAGAAACACGCTCGCCGAGTGACTCCAGCTGGAGCATTTTGGCTTGCATTTCGCCCAACTTTTTGGCCAGAACTTCGATGTTTTCACGCAGAAATCGGTCCCGCTGTGCAAAGTCATCTTTCACCACCACGCGCACAAGGCTACCAATGACGGGCCAGCCGTCCCTTGCACCTTTGAGAAAAACCCAATGGTAGAGCCCGGCTGCAGAGACCATCAAGGCAAAAGAAAGCAAGACCAGCGTTACCAGTAGTTTTGTACCGCTCAAATGGACGGCACGACTTTTGATCAGCCAAGCATCTGTGATAATCAATTGCATTAAAAAACCCTTTCATCCTAGGTCATGAACCGTCGCCAACAGTCTTTTACACTGCACCAGGCAACCCAAGATTCACCAATATTTGCACATTTGACGGCTCTTGCGACGGAGTCATCCGCACGGCTTGAATTGATAGGGAAGCTCATTCCCGTTACTTTGAGATCTGCGGTTCGACCTGGGCCTATTGATGGTACTGTCTGGTGCCTTATTCTCGACAACAATGCAATCGCCGCGAAAATTCGGCAACTGCTACCTGCTTTCGAATCACACCTACGATCCAATGGACGTGAAGTAAGTGCAATTCGACTAAAAGTACTGGCGCGAAGCAGTACCACTTAAACGAAGCTGCAGGGCGAGTGTCGTACGATTTCAGGCCTTCGATGTTTAGAACTTATCCGTAAATAAAGGATAATGGCTTTCCATGCGCAATGTCTGTGTGTGGAGGGAAAATGGCAAAAGCGAAAGCATGGGAAGTCACCGATGAATTTTGGAGCCGCGTTGAGCCACTGATACCTGTGCGGCAAC
>CAJAVE010000372.1 GCA_903945325.1 uncultured beta proteobacterium
AGAGCGTTCTGCACATCCGCAACCGACCCCTCGGCCACCAGACGCCCACCGCGCTTGCCCGCACTGGGCCCAATGTCGATGATGTGGTCGGCATGGCGAATGGTCTCCTCGTCGTGCTCCACCACCACCAGCGTGTTGCCCTTGTCACTCAAGGAGCGAAGCGCTCCCAGCAGAATCTTGTTGTCCCGCGCATGCAGGCCAATGGTGGGTTCGTCCAATACATAGCACACGCCCTGCAAGTTGCTGCCCAGTTGTGCCGCCAGCCGGATGCGCTGCGCCTCGCCACCACTGAGCGTGGGCGCGCCGCGGTCCAGCGTCAGGTAACCCAGGCCCACCTCTTCCAGAAACTCCAATCGGCTCCTGATCTCGGGCACCAGGTCGCGGGCGATGTCGCCCTCTCGCGTCGTCATGCCGCCAATCACTTGCAGCGTCTGCACCCACTTGCGCACGTCGGTCACGCTCAAACGGGCGATGTCGGTGATGCCCACCGCATTGAACTGCACGGCCCGAGCTGTGGCGTTCAGCCGTGTGCCCTGGCAGGTGGGGCAGGTGGCGTCATGCAGGTCTTCAATGTCGGCTTCGGCAAAGGTCTGCTCGCGGCCCTTGTTGTCGTCGTCCTTCACCGAATCGTCAAACACCTTGCGCTGATCCTTCGTCAAGGCCACGCCGGTGCCCACGCAATCGGGGCACCAGCCGTGCTTGCTGTTGTAACTGAAGAGGCGCGGGTCCAGCTCCACATACGAGGTGGAACACACCGGGCACGCCCGCTTGGTAGAGAACACCTGCACCCGGCCAATGCCGGCGGCGGGCGAGCCGGCCAGCATGGCCTCTTTCAGGCCATCCATATTTGAGAGCACGTGCACCACGCCCTTGCCATGCGCCAGCGCGGTAGACAGCGCCTCACGCAGCTGCGCCTCTTGCGCCGGATGTACATCCAGGCTGGCCACCGGCAGCTCGATGTTGTGCTCCTTGAAGCGGTCGATGCGTGGGAAGTTGGTAGTGGGCAAAAAGTTGCCATCCACCCGCAGATGCGTAAAGCCGCGCGGACGCGCCCAGTCCGCCAGCTCGGTGTAGACGCCCTTGCGGCCCGACACCAGGGGGCTCAGCAAACCGATGTGTTGACCCCGAAAATCCTTCAACAGCTGCGCCGCAATGCGGTCCGCCGACTGCGGCTCCACCGCCGCACCGTCGTGGATGCAGTGCTGCGTGCCCAGCTTCACATACAGCAGGCGCAGGAAGTGCCAGACCTCGGTGGTGGTGCCAACGGTGCTTTTGCGCCCGCCGCGTGAGAGGCGCTGCTCGATGGCGACCGTAGGCGGAATGCCGTAGACCGCGTCCACTTCGGGGCGGCCTGCGGGTTGGACGATGCTGCGGGCGTAGGCGTTCAGGCTTTCCAGGTAGCGGCGCTGGCCTTCGTTGAAGAGGATGTCGAAGGCCAAGGTGGATTTGCCGGAACCGGAGACGCCGGTGACTACGTTGAACTTGCCGCGTGGGATGTCTACGCTCAAAGATTTGAGGTTGTGCTCTTTGGCGTTGACTATCCGGATGGAGTTTTCTCCGGCTGGGCCGGGTGACGATTTGGCGGCCGCATTTGGGACGTATGAGGAACCCGGCGTGACCCCATCCCCGGCAGCGCGGGCAACAACGTCCGCCGCAGCGCGTGCCAAGTACTTTGCATGGGGCTCCGCAACCTCATGCACAACGCCCATGGCCGCCGCGTATTCGCGCAGGGCCTTTCCGGTATGCGATGTGGCGTGGAGCATCACGTCCTCCGGCGTGCCCAATGCCACTACTTCGCCGCCCGCATCTCCGCCTTCTGGCCCAAGATCGATGAGCCAGTCGGATGCGCGGATCACGTCCAGGTTGTGCTCGATCACCAGCAGCGAATGCCCGGCATCGAGCAGCTTGCGCAGCGCCCGCATCAGCTTGGCGATGTCGTCAAAGTGCAGACCGGTGGTGGGCTCGTCCAGCATGAACAGCGTGCCACGCCGCGCCACGGCCTGGCGGCTGGCGGTGCTGCTCTTGGCGGCTTCGGCCAGAAAACCAGCCAGCTTGAGGCGCTGGGCTTCACCACCCGACAGCGTAGGCACGGGCTGACCCAGTTTCACATACTCCAGGCCCACATCCACAATGGGCTGCAGCGCGCGGATGACGTCGCGGTCGTTGGCAAATACGGCGGCGGCTTCGCTGACTGTTAAATCCAAGACTTCTGCGACGTTGAAGCGTCGCAGCGCAGTGGTACGCCCCGCAGAAGTGGGGTCAGAGCCCAATTTCGTCGTGGTGCGCCCTTCTCCGGAAAGTCCCCGTCCGGAATTGGGATCTGACCCCATTTCCGCTCTACGCTCAATCGTCACCTCCAGAATTTCGGGGCGGTAACGCTTGCCATCGCAATCCGGGCAGCGCAGGTAGACGTCGCTCAGAAACTGCATCTCGATATGCTCAAAGCCCGAGCCGCCGCAGGTGGGGCAGCGGCCGTCACCGCCGTTGAAGCTGAACTTGCTGGCGGTGTAGCCACGCTCGCGCGACAGGTCGGCAGCGGCAAACAATTCGCGAACGGCGTCCCAGGCACCGACATAGCTCACCGGGTTGGAGCGCGCGGTCTTGCCGATGGGCGACTGGTCGACAAAGACCACTTCACTCAGTTGCTCGGAACCCAGGAGGCGCTCATGTGCGCCCGGCGTCTCCGTGGCCTTGCCAAAGTGGCGCAGCAGCGCCGGGGCCAGCACGTCCTGCACCAGCGTGGATTTGCCGGAACCGCTCACCCCCGTGATGCAGACCAGGCGCTGCAGCGGAATCTCGACGTTCACGTTCTTCAGGTTGTGCTCGGTGGCGCCTTCCAGGATCAGGCGCGGCGTGTTCTGTGCCACCATGCGCTTGAAGCCCATGCCGACTTGCCTGCGCCCACCCAGGTAGGCGCCGGTCAGTGTGTCGGCACCCTTGAGTGCCTCGGTGCTGCCGTCAAACACGATCTGGCCGCCCTTCTCACCCGGGCCGGGACCCATGTCGATCATGCGGTCTGCCGCCAGCATCACCGCCGGGTCATGCTCCACCACCACCAGCGTGTTGCCGGCGTCGCGCAGGCGCTGCATGGCCACAATGATGCGGTGCATGTCGCGCGGGTGCAGACCGATGGAGGGTTCGTCAAGCACAAACAGGGTGTTGACCAGCGAGGTGCCCAGAGCTGTCGTCAAATTGATGCGTTGGACTTCGCCACCACTGAGGGTGCGGCTCTGGCGATCCAGTGTGAGGTAACCAATACCCACGTCACACAGGTATTTGAGCCGTGTACAAACCTCTTCCAGCAGCAGTTTGAGCGTCTTAGCTTCGGCCTCTGACGTAGCCGGAGCAACAGCTGGGCTGGAGGGGGTGGGGATGTCGGTTGCCGATTTGGCGGCCGCATTTGGGCCGTATGAGGCATCCGGCATCTCCGCCCCCTTCAGCCCAGCCTGCAGTGAATCAAAAAACCGCCGCAGCCGATCAATCGGCATCAACATCAGGTCATGCAGGCAAAGGCCGGGCAGCGCCTCCAGTTGAGAACGCGCCCACGTAACCCCCTGCGGCATAAACCGTCTGGAAGGCGCCAACACCGCATCCGCCTGATCTTTAGTCCCGATGCGCCACAGCAAGCTCTCGGTCTTCAGCCTTGCGCCACCACAGGTTCCGCACGACGTGTAGCTGCGGTATTTGGACAGCAGCACGCGAATGTGCATCTTGTAGGCCTTGGTCTCCAGGTAGGCAAAAAAACGGTTGATGCCAAACCAGTGCTGGTTCCACTTGCCGTTCCAATTGGGCGAGCCGTTGATGACCCAGCCCTGCTGCTCGGGCGTGAGCTTGTACCAGGGCGTGTCGCGCGGAATGCCTGCGGCCTCGGCGTGGCGCATCAGGTCGTCCTGACATTCCTGCCAGGCGGGGGTCTGCATCGGCTTGACGGCACCGGCGCGCAGCGTGAGCTTGTCGTTGGGGATGACCAGGCCCAGGTCTACACCCACCACGCGGCCGAAGCCGCGGCAGGCCTCGCAGGCGCCCACGGCGGAGTTGAAGGAAAACATGGAGGCAATCGGGTCGGCGTAGCGGATGTCGCTTTGCGGGCAGTGCAGTCCGGTGGAAAAACGCCAGACGACCGGCTCTGAAGATGCTATTGTTTCCATAGCTGCTTGCGCAGTTTCCACGGGGTCTGGAGCCTCATTGACTACATAAACATTGAGCCGGCCGCTGCCGCGCTTCAGGGCCAGTTCGATGGCTTCCAGTGCGCGGGCTTTTTCTACGCTGGTGATGCGGAAGCGGTCGGCTACGACGTCTAACACTTTTCTTCGGCTAGAGTCTGCGAATTTGGGGTCAGAGTCCGATTTCGTTCTTGGTTTCACGCTCCGTTGGGGCTTCTTTCCTGAATCGGAATCTGACCCCAATTTCACAGCCGACCCCACTTCGACTTCGCGCTCGGCGTGGATGCGGGTGAAGCCGCTGGCGGAGAGCCATTGGGTCAGCTCTTCAGCGGTGGTGCTGGCGGGCAACTCGACCGGGAAGGTCAATACCAAGCGGGGGTCAGCGGTGGGTGGGTGCACCGCTGCACGGCGCACCAGTTCGGCGTAAATCGTCTCCGGCGTGTCGTGCTGTACCGGTTGGGCTGTGGCTTTGTCAAAAAGCTGCGCGGCGCGGGAATAGAGCAGCTTGACGTGGTCGTTCAACTCCGTCATGGTGCCCACGGTGGAGCGGCTGGAGCGCACGGGGTTGGTCTGGTCGATGGCGATGGCCGGGGGCACGCCCTCGACCTTGTCGACCGCAGGCTTGTCCATGCGGTCCAGAAACTGGCGGGCGTAGGCCGAGAAGGTTTCCACATAGCGGCGCTGGCCTTCGGCATACAGGGTGTCAAACACCAGGCTGGACTTGCCCGAGCCGCTGGGCCCGGTCACCACCGTCAGCTCGCCCGTGCGGATGTCCAGATCCAGGTTCTTCAAATTGTGCTGGCGCGCGCCGCGAATGCGGATGGTTCCCTGGGTCATGGTGTGGTGTCTATTTGAATGAGGCCAATCATTCTAGGGATTTGCCCGGGGAGCACGCGTTTCAGGGTTTTGGGGCAACCCCAAGACCACATCGGCAGCGACGGCAAGTTCAAGCGCTAGCGCGCCTTATTGCGTAAGCGTGCGCTCCAGTTCGGCGCAAGCTGCCGCACCGACAGCATCCTTGATTTTGGGGAGCAGGGCCAGCAGCTCGTCAAAGCCACCGGCGGACTCCACGGCCAGATTCAGACGAAACCCACGCAAGCCCAATGTCGCCGTCAATTTGGTCGCCAGGGGCTTGGCCTCTTTGTAGCGGTCTTGAGCGGAGTGGGTCTGGAAGGACTTGGCTACCACGTCCTGCGCGGCAGCCTGTTCCGCCTTGGCAAGTGCCAACACAGACTCACCCGCCGCGGGGACAAGAAAACCATGGCCCACCATATAGTCAACATCTTCTTGGGTCAGCCCCAACCCTGCCGCCGCAGCCACCACCTGCGCGACGGACTTGTTACCGTCAAACATGATGAACGCGGTACGCTGTCGCGACGAAAACAGAGGAGAACGGGCCTTGAAAGCCTGCTGGCCGCTCTCTGTTTTGACATATTTCATGGGAACATACTAACCGAAGGACGGTGCACCGTTTTCAATACCTCTGGCGGTGTCAATTACTTGCTGGCACCTGTTGCCGGAGCGGAAGCCGCCGCAGAGGCAGGTGCCGCCGGCACCGACGCAGCGGGTGCTGAAGCCGCATGCTCAGGCACATGCGTGGCCTCTGCGCCATGCTTTTCGCCACCCATATCAATGTCTCCGCCCTTGCTCAAAATAAACAGTGCCAAACCGGCAAACACTGCAAAACCCACAACAATTTTCCACATAAACATTCCTAAAAAAAAAGACCCCGGGCCTTGCGGGACCGGGGCCGTTAACTCACTTGGCCATTAATCGTTGGCGTAAATGTCGACGTCTTTTGTTTCTTTGACGAACAACATACCGACCACAAAGGTCATACCGGCCACGATGATTGGGTACCACAAACCGTTGTACATGTTACCCGTCTGGGCCACGATGGCAAACGCAGTTGTTGGCAACAAACCACCAAACCAGCCGTTACCAATGTGGTAAGGCAAGCTCATGGAGGTGTAACGAATACGGGTCGGGAACATTTCCACCAGCATGGCGGCAATAGGACCGTAGACCATGGTCACCAGAATCACCAGGTAGGTGAGGATAATAACGACCATGACCTTGTCGAACTTGGCCATGTCCGCCTTGGCAGGATAGCCAGCGGCCTTCAGCGCGTCGCCCAGGGCCTTGTCGAACGCGCCCTTCTTGGCGGCAGCTTCTTCCTTGGTCGCGCCCTTGACGGTGTAGCCCTCGATGACTGTAGCGCCGACCGAGATCGAAGCCGTTGCGCCGGCCGGGGCCACCGCATTGTCATAACTCACCGAACGGCCAGCCAATGCCTGCTTGGCAATGTCGCACGAGCTGGTGAACTTGACCGTGCCGGTGGGGTTGAACTGGAACGAGCACTCGGCGGGGTTGGCAGTCACGACAACCTTGTTGGCAGCTTGTGCAGCAGCCAGGTCAGGGTTGGCGGCCTTGGTCAGCGCGGTGAACACGGGGAAGTAGGTCACCACAGCCAACAGGCAGCCCGCCATGATGATGGGCTTGCGGCCAATCTTGTCGGACCAGGCACCAAACACAATGAAGAACGGTGTGCCGATGATCAGGGAGATCGCCACCATGATGTTGGCGGTAGCGCCGTCCACCTTCAAAGCCTGGGTCAGGAAGAACAAGGCATAAAACTGGCCGGAGTACCAAACCACGGCTTGACCAGCGGTCAGACCGATCAGGGCCAAAATCACGATCTTCAGATTTTTCCACTGACCGAAGGACTCGGACAACGGTGCCTTGGAGGTCTTGCCTTCGGCCTTCATCTTGGTGAAAGCGGGCGACTCATTCATGCTCAAGCGGATGTAGACCGACACGGCCAACAGCAGAATGGACACGATGAACGGCACACGCCAGCCCCAGTCAGCAAAGGCTGCTTCGCCGATCAGGGTACGGGTTCCCAAAATCACCATCAGGGACAGGAACAGGCCCAAGGTGGCTGTTGTCTGGATCCATGAGGTGTAGGCACCGCGCTTGCCCTGGGGTGAGTGCTCGGCCACGTAGGTAGCAGCACCGCCGTACTCACCGCCGAGCGCCAGGCCTTGCAGCATGCGCAGTGCGATCAGGATCACGGGAGCCGCGACGCCGATGGTGGCGTAGTTGGGGAGAATACCCACGATGAACGTGGCCAGGCCCATGATCAAAATGGTCACCAGGAAGGTGTATTTGCGACCGATCATGTCACCCAAACGACCAAACACCAGCGCACCGAAGGGACGCACGATGAAACCGGCAGCAAACGCCAGCAAAGCAAAGATGAAGGCCGAGCCTTCGTCCAGACCGCTGAAGAATTGCTTGGCAATGATGGCTGCCAAAGAACCGTACAGATAAAAGTCGTACCACTCAAATACGGTACCTAGCGAGGAAGCGAAGATCACTTTCTTCTCTTCCGCTGACATCGGCCGTGCGGCGACAGCAGCAGTTGTTGCGGTTCTCATAGTTTTGTCTCCAAATTGAATTAAATGCGGCCAACCATCGCAGTTGGGTGGACGGACTATCAATGGCCGGTCTGACCCGGTTCTGACGGACCCCTAACAGCAACTTACCAGGAACTGAATGCAAGCTTACGAACTAGGCAGAAACCCGCTGAAATTATTTCTTATCGTGAAAATTTTGACATTTCTTGCGTTTTGGAGTGGACTTTTTGGATTCTTTGGCATAGGGAAATCCCTCATATTTCCTACTAAGTCGTAAGGACTTTGTCAGACCCCCAACACATGATCCAGCCCTAGCAACGGCCTCACGGGCCGTTACGCTAGCTGACTTCAACCTTCAAAGGAGAGACATGACAGACCCCATAGTGGCCAAGATTGAGGCCAATCCAAAATACCACGAGTTGCGGCGCAAACGCAATTCGTTTGGCTGGTTGCTGACCATCATCATGATGGTGGTGTATTACGGCTATATCGCGCTGATCGCTTTCAACAAACCTTTCCTGGCACAGCCCATCGGCGCTGGCGTCACTTCGGTGGGTATTCCTATCGGTATGGGCGTGATCATTTTTACCATTGTCATCACCGGCATTTATGTGCGGCGCGCCAACGACGAATACGACCGTCTGACCGCTGAAATTCTGAAGGAAGCGTCCAAATGAAGGCTGGAACCCAATTTCTCATCGCCCTGACCGCACTCCTCGCGTCGGCAGTGGCACAAGCCGCTGGCGCCGATCTGGGCCAGGTTGAAAAGCAGCCCACCAACTGGGTTGCCATTGGCATGTTTGGCACCTTTGTGGTCGCCACGCTTTTCATCACCAAATGGGCCGCAGGTCGCACCAAGTCGGCGGCCGACTTCTACACCGGTGGCGGTGGCATTACCGGTTTTCAGAATGGCCTGGCCATTGCCGGTGACTACATGTCGGCTGCGTCTTTCCTCGGTATTTCGGCTGCCGTGATGGCGTCCGGCTACGACGGTCTGATCTATTCAATCGGCTTCCTGGTGGGCTGGCCCGTCATTACCTTCCTGATGGCCGAACGCCTGCGCAACCTGGGCAAGTTCACCTTTGCCGACGTGGCCGGTTACCGCTTCCAGCAAACCCCCATCCGCGTGTTTGCCGCATCCGGTACGTTGGTCGTGGTGGCGTTTTACCTGATCGCCCAGATGGTGGGTGCCGGTTCGCTGATCAAACTGCTGTTTGGTCTGGAGTACTGGATTGCCGTCGTGATCGTTGGCGCGCTGATGATGATCTATGTGCTGTTTGGCGGCATGACCGCCACCACCTGGGTGCAGATCATCAAGGCCGTTTTGCTTCTCTCCGGCGTAACCTTCATGGCCTTCATGGTGCTGGCCGAATTCGGTTTCAGTCCCGAAGCGCTCTTTGCCAAAGGTGTTGAAGTGAAGACAGCCCTGGCGGCCAATGGCCAGACGGCGGCTGTTGCTGCGGCTGCTGCCCTCACCGCTGCAGCCAACACCCCAGAACTTGTCAAGGCCGCTGCCGAAGCAACTGCCAAGGCCAGCGCTATGGACCCCGCCAAAACGGGCTTGTCCATCATGGGCCCAGGCGGCTTTATCAAGGACCCGATCTCTGCCATTTCTTTCGGTATGGCACTGATGTTTGGTACCGCTGGTTTGCCCCACATCCTGATGCGCTTCTTCACCGTGCCGGATGCCAAGGAAGCCCGCAAGTCGGTGTTCTGGGCAACGACATGGATCGGCTATTTCTATGTGCTGATCTTCATCATCGGTTTTGGCGCCATCACCCTGGTATTGACCAACCCCGAGTTTGCGAATGTGGCAACCGGCGTTATCAAGGGCGGCGGCGGCTCGGCCAACATGGCTGCGGTGCTGGTGGCCAAAGCGGTTGGCGGCAACGTGTTCTTCGGCTTCATCTCGGCCGTGGCGTTTGCGACCATTCTGGCCGTGGTGGCGGGTCTGACCCTGTCGGGCGCCTCTGCTGTGTCACACGACATTTATGCCACCGTGATCAAAAAGGGCAATGCCGACAGCGACTCCGAGCTGAAAGTGTCCCGTATGACCACGCTGGCATTGGGCGTTGTGGCCGTGGGCCTGGGTATTGCGTTTGAGAAGCAGAACATTGCCTTCATGGTGTCGTTGGCCTTTGCGATTGCCGCATCAGCCAACTTCCCCGTGCTGTTCATGTCCGTGCTGTGGAAAGACTGCACGACCAAGGGCGCTGTGATCGGTGGTTTCCTGGGTCTGATCTCTTCGGTGGTGCTGACCGTGGTGTCGCCTTCCGTCTGGGAAGCCACTTTAGGCAACCCCAAGGGCTCCGCATGGTTCCCCTACTCGTCACCCGCCTTGTTCTCGATGACCATTGGCTTCGTGGGCGTGTGGCTGTTCTCCATGCTGGACCGCAGCCCACAGGCTGCCAAAGAGCGCGCTGCTTACAAATCACAGCAAGTGCGTTCGGAAACCGGTCTGGGCGCCTCGGGAGCCTCTGGCCACTAAACTCCAACCGTGAGTTGAACCAGAAGCCGGGGTAACCCGGCTTTTTTTATTGGCGTGCTGCAAGCGCTGCAAAGCCTGAGCTGTTGACCTCGATCAAGTGTTTCACACCGATGGAGATGCGATACTTTGCCCGGGATTGAAAAATCCTCGGTTCGTACCCAACTCCCCTGCGAGACTGCGATGAATGACATCGAGAAACTGCGTTTTTCCCTACGGTAAACGCGGGCTTGCTGAGCGCCACGCTCACCGCATGGCGTGTCAGATTCCCACTGATGGGCGTTTGCGCGTTTCTGCCCGAGGCCCAAAAGAATCAGGTCAGCCTATTGCAGGCCGAATGCGCGCGGTTGCACATCCCGTTGGTGGGGGCCATTTTCCCGGCACTGATTCACCAGGGCGCATTTCATAAGGACGGCGTCTGGTTGCTGCGGTTTGACACCATGCCGTTTTACGCCTTGCACGCCGACCTGCCGGTTGATGCGGAAGGGACCGAGCGCAGTGCTGATCTGCTGGTACAAGAGGTTGTAACCCAGATCGAAGACCAGCGGGATGCCACGCTGCTGATGCTGTTCGACGCCATGGTTCCCAATATTGGCTCCACCCTCGACGCCATGTATCTGCGCCTGGCCAACCGCGTGCACTATGCCGGCGCCAACGCGGGCAGCGAAACGTTTCAACCCATGCCGTGCCTGTTTGATGGCAACCGCATCGTCAGCAACGGTGTCTTGATGGTGCTGTTGCCCGATCACAAGGGCGCGATTCTGGAGCACGGTTACCAGGCGCCGCAACACACCGTGTATGCAACCAGCACGTCGGGCAATTGCATTTCACAGATCGACTGGCGACCCGCGTTTGAGGTCTACCAGGAACATGTTCACAGTCAATACGGCATTCAGGTCACGCGCGACAATTTTTATGAGCACGCCGTGCATTTCCCGTTCGGCATTGTTCGCGCCAATCACCATGTGGTTGTGCGCATACCCGTGATGCTGAATGATGATGGGTCTCTGTTCTGCGTGGGTGAAGTGCCACCCAACTCGGTGCTGACTCTGTTGAAGAGCCCCACGGTAGACAGTCATGAAACGCTGGCCGTACTCACCGATGGACTGACCGCGCTGAACGGAGACTGCGCAGGCACGGAGTTGCTGTTGTTCTACTGTGCCGGGCGGCGCATGCACCTGGGGCTGGAGCGGGCAACCAGCGAACTGCAAGAGTTTGAAGCCCGCACCCAGGCGGCACACATTGCGGGTGCTTTGTCGCTGGGAGAGATTGGCGGCTCAACGCTGCATGGCTACCCCCTGTTTCACAACGCCACACTGGTGGCGGCGCGCTGGTAACCGGTCAACGCAATGCAGCACCAGGACATCCTGCCCGTACTGTATGACCTGTCGGTCACGATTGGCGGTGAGATCAAGCTCAAGTCCCTGCTCACCCGTACGCTGCAGCGCCTGCTGTACCACACGTCGTTTTCCGCAGGCTTTGTATGCCTTGACATGCCGCCGTGCACCGGCCCTGAAGCCACCAGACTGGTGCGCATTGCCGCTGCGGTGGGTGACTTTGACCTGATCACGATCGTCGACCAAGAGGCAGAGTTGCCCTGCCAGCTGGTGTATGGCTGCGCCACTTTTGAAGCCGATCTAAAAGAACTTCTCCAGCAATTGAAGCAGACGCGCGCGCATTACCAATCATTTTTACGGCTGCCGCTGGAGGCGGGTGGCGTCATCGTTCTTTTGGCTATTGATGCCCCGGCAACGCCGCTCAAGCTGAGTCAGGTTTTGCAGCCTGTGCTGGCCCAGTTGTCCAAGGCTATTGTGTTGTGCACCGCGCATGATGCAAAGGAAAGTGCGGCCCAGGCACAGCAGGAAAAATTGCAGCAGTCGCTCGAACAACTGGAGAGCCAGTTCAAAACCCTCATCACTCTGAGCCCGATTGGCGTGGGGCTGTCTTGCGACGGGACTGTGATCGATGGTAACGATGCCTTTCTGAAACTCTTTGGCTACGCCCACATTGATGAGTTACGCAACCGGCCATTGATGAACTGCATTGCAACTGAACAACGGGGCCGATTGACAGAGATGATCAGGCTGCGCGCCCGCGGTGAAGCCAGTGAAAGTGCCTATGAGAGCGTCGGTCTACGCAAAGATGGAACACAGTTTCCGTTCATCGTGTCGTCCAAACGGATCGAGACCGAGGCGGGAGCAAGAACGTTTTCTTACTTCATTGATTTGACTGAGCAAAAAATGAGTGAGCAGCGCTTGCGGTCTATCAACCAAATGATGCGACTGGTACTGGAGACGGCGCCACTGCGTATTTTCTGGAAAGACCGGGAATCCCGATACCTGGGTTGCAACCAGGCGTTTGCCCGTGATGCCGGTGTGCCCAGCCCGGACGAGCTGATTGGCAAGCTCGACTCGCAGCTGGGGTGGCATGACCAGGCGGAACTCTATCGAGCGGACGACCTGAAGGTCATGTGCAGCAGGATCGCGCGACTGAATTTTGAAGAGCCACAAACCACGCCGGACGGACACCAAATTTGGTTGCGGACATCCAAGGTCCCGCTGCTCGACAGCAATGGACAAGAGATCGGCGTTTTGGGTATCTATGATGACATCACCGAGCAAAAGCAGGCAGCCGCACAAATTCACCAGTTGGCCCATTTCGATACGCTGACAGGCCTGGCCAATCGCAGATTGCTACAGAGCGAACTTGCCAAGGCCTTGGTGCGCAGCGCGCAAACCCAGCGCATGGGTGCCTTGCTATTCCTGGACCTGGACAACTTCAAATCACTCAATGACACCCAGGGGCCAGCGGTAGGTGATGCGCTGTTGATCGAAGTCAGCAAGCGCCTGACCGCATGCATACACGATGCTGGTATGGTTGCGCGCCCCGGGGGGGACGAATTCATTGTTGTGCTGGAAGGCTTGAGTGCGCTTTCCGGCGAGGCTGCGGCACAGGCAGAATTGATGGCAGAAAAGATACGCAGCCGACTCAACGAACCCTTTGCACTGAGTGCCGTTGAAGTGCAAACCACCCCCAGCATCGGCATCGTGCTGTTCCAGGGTGTCCAGGAAGACGCCGACTCCCTTCTCAAACATGCCGATGCTGCGATGTACCAGGCCAAGGATGCCGGGCGCAATACCATCCGATTCTTCGATCCCAGGATCCAGGCCGACCTTGAAGACCGGCTCCATCTGGTGTCTGACCTTGGGCAAGCGGTAGACAGGGGGCAACTCCGGCTCTATTTTCAGAAGCAAGTGAATGCAGACGGCTATGCGCTTGGCGCGGAGGCATTGATCCGTTGGGAGCATCCCGTGCGGGGCCTGGTGTCGCCCGCGCAGTTCATCCCTTTGGCAGAAGAAACCGGTCTGATCATGCCCCTTGGTCTGTGGGTTCTCCAGGTGGCATGCAGACAATTGAAGTCATGGCACAGCGTGCGCAGCATGCGCGACCTGACGCTGGCTGTCAATGTGAGCGCAAGGCAATTTCACCAGCCCGATTTTGTCGCGCAGGTGCAGCACGCGCTGATGGAGGCGGGCGCAAAGCCTTCCCACCTGAAACTGGAATTGACCGAGAGCGTGGTGCTGGAAAACGTGCAGGAAGCCATTGCCAAGATGCGCGAGTTGAAGTTACTGGGCATTGGTTTTTCATTGGACGACTTTGGCACGGGCTACTCCTCATTGCAGTACCTGAACAAACTGCCACTGGACCAAATCAAGATCGACCAGAGTTTTGTGCGCGACATTGCCACGGACCCGAATGACGCAGCCATCGTGCAAACCATCATCGCCATGACGGAGGCCTTGGGCCTGAACGTCATTGCGGAAGGCGTTGAGACGCGGGAACAGATGGAGTTTCTGGAGCACCGCGGCTGCCACGCCTTTCAGGGCTACTTTTTCGGCAAGCCACTTCCGCTGGAACTATTTGAGATGGACGTCAGACGCACTCAGGGTCTCTGACACTGGGCCCCGCTTTGCATGCCATGCGCCCACCGATGGCGGTTTATATCGGCATTGGCCTGCGCCAGCAACGTTGTATCCCTGCGTGACGAGAACTCCGCCTTACACTCGTTGCCTATTCAAAATAGTCATAAAAGGGATGCCATCACAATGAAAAATTACTGGGTCGAATCATTTCGCGGTTGGGCGTGTGCTGTGACATTGGGCGCCGCATTCTGCGGACAGGCGTTTGCCTCTGCGCCCACATTGCCGCCCATTGAGGCCTTCTTTGGCGAAGCGTCCATCATGGATGCCGCCATGTCACCCAATGGCCGCTGGGTCGTCAGCCTGGTCAGCGGTGGGGGCCTGCGTGATCGTCTGGTACTCATCGATCTGGAGGACAAGGAACCCACCAAAATTCTTGCCGCCCTGAAGACCGCTGACATCAGCGACTTTCGGTGGGTGAACGACGAGTGGCTCACCTACAGCGTGAGCAGCACCGACGAAAAAAGCAACAAGCGCAAGGGCAATGGGCTGTTGGGCATCAACCGCAAGGGTGACCGCACCCGTCTGTTGATCAAACGGGACTATGAGAAAGTGGTTTCCGACCGGGTGGGCGCGCGTACATTGGAGCCAGACCACTTTTACATGGCGCCAGGCCTGGCCAACACCAACGAGATCATCGTAGGGCATGCCAACTACGACCCCGTACACGGCTATGACTTGGTTCACATCACACCCTTGGCCCTGGATATTGAAAATGGGTCCACCCGCAAGCTGGTCGACCAAAGCATTCCCAATGTGGTGCACTGGATTTTTGATGTTCAGGGGCGTGCCCGCGTGGCGGTCAGCCTGGAAGACCCACGTTTACACACTGTTTACTGGCTGGCGGACGGCGCTAAAACCTGGTCGCAAATTGGCAAATTTTCCAACCTGACCCCGGATTGGGAACCGGCCTACGTGCAGGACAACGCCCTCTTTGTGCTCAAGAACACTGGTGCCCAAGCTGAGCAGCAACTCTACCGCTTCAATTTTGAAACCGGCAAACCCGAGGCCGATGCCCTGGTCGCCACACCGGGATTTGATGCGCGGGTGGCGCCCATTGTGTCGCGCGTCAGCGGCGTACAGCATGGCCTGCGCGTGCAGGGTGAAGTCAGCACGACGCTGTGGACGCAGCCTGTCATGCTGGAGGTTCAGAAGAAAATCGATGCCATGTTGCCCGGGCGTATCAACCACCTGCGCTGCGGATTTTGCGACAAACCGGACAACGTTCTGGTCTATTCCTATTCGGACAAAGACCCGGGCGAATTCCTGGTCTACCAAATCAGCGCGGACAGTTTGCAGCGCCTGGGCAAGACCCGTCCGCAGATTGACCCTCAGCAGTCTTTCGGCGTTGAGTTTCATCGCACCACCGCCCGTGATGGGTTGAGCCTGCCCATGTGGATCACCGGTGCACCGGCAGCAGGTCAAGCCGCCAAACCGACCGTTGTGCTGGCCCACGGGGGGCCTTGGGTGCGCGGCGGTTTTTGGCGATGGGATGCCGAGGCTGAATTTTTGGCATCCAGAGGCTACCTGGTCATCATGCCCGAGTTTCGCGGGAGTGAGGGCTACGGCATGGTGCACCAGCGTGCGGGCTGGAAGCAGTGGGGACTGGCGATGCAGGACGACCTGACTGACGCCTTGCGATTCGCCACAGCAAAGGGATGGGCGGACTCCAAGCGCGTGTGCATTGCCGGCGCCAGTTATGGCGGCTACGCGACCCTGATGGGCCTTGCCAAAGACCCTGACTTGTACCGGTGCGGCGTGGCTTGGGTGGGCGTTACCGACCCGACGCTGCTATTCTCGATCCATTGGTCCGACATGAGTGCCGATGCCAAGCGCCACTCCATGCCCGTGCTGATTGGTGACCCGGTCAAGGATGCGGCCATGCTGGCCGCGAACTCCCCGCTGGCACAAGCCAGCCGCATCAAGGCACCCGTTTTGCTGGCCTATGGCGACAAAGACATGCGCGTGCCGATTGAACACGGAGAAAGGATGCGCGATGCCCTGACGGCGAACGGCAACGCGCCCGAATGGGTGGTGTACCAGCGTGAAGGCCACGGCTGGCAGCGCAAGGAATCCCGGATCGATTTTTGGCAGCGGGTCGAACGCTTTCTGGCCACCCACTTGAAGGCCGATAAATAGCGGCTATGGCTAGACTTCCAAGTGCCTCAGCTTCACAAAGGCCAATGCCGCCATCACGGCGTCGTTGAGGGAATCATGGGCTGGCCACAGGGGTAAATCCAGATCCCGCATCAGGCTGTCAAAGCGCAAATCGATTGCTTGATTCTGCCGTGCGTGCGACGGCAATTGGCTGTATTTATAGTCGTAGTAAAGACCCGATACCTCGATCTTTGGCTGCGGCAGCCCCATGCCCAGTATTGGGAACAACACGCGGTTGATCATGGCCACATCAAATTCCAGGTAATAGCCCACCAGCGGACGGCTGCCAATGAAGCGCATCAGTTGCATCATGGCGTCGTCAATATTGACACCCTGCGCCACGTCCTGCTCGCGCAGCCGGTGCACACGCACGCTCTCGGCCGAAAACTTCTTTTTGTCGGGCCGCACCAGCAGTTCCAGGCGCTCGCTGGTCATAACCCGGTTGCCGCGAATGCGCACCGCACCGATGGAGATGATGTCGTCAGTCTTGGTATTGAGGCCCGTGGTTTCACAGTCCAGCGCCACCCACTCATGGGGCGGTGGCTTGTCCCACATAAAACGAAAGCGCGGGTCGCCCAGGTGGTAGAGCAGCCACTCGCGCTTGAGGGCTGCAATCCAGGTAACGACAGGAAGGTCGCCGTGCATCACATGGCTTCCAGATGAAACCGCTGGTTCAGCAACACCTTGAACTGCTTGACCACGCCCAGGGTGTCTTTGAGCAAATCCCGGTCCAGGCTGCTGAGTCGCTCCATCTGGATACCACCCGAGACTGCGCGCCCCGTATCCAGCTCTTGCAGACCGATTTTCAGCTTGAGGCCCATGAAGAAATGCAGACTGTCAATCAGGTCGGCCGCCAGCTTGGCGGGCAATTTGCCGGACACCGTCAGCGCCTCAATGCGGCCTGCGGTCGACACTACGGTCAAACGGTTAGCCAGCGCCAGGCTGCGAATGCCATGCACCAAGGGGAACGTGCCGACTTTCTTCAAGTCGAGCTGCTCACCCTCTTTTTCACCCAGTCCGAGAAGCCGGTTCCACCAGCCGTGGCTGCTGCCAAAGAAGTTGATTGCAGCCGCAAACCGGGACAGCATGGCGTCGTTGTCAGCCGTCAGGTCGAACACAGAGGAGCGAACTTTTTCCAGCAACTCGGTGTCGCCACACACGGCATGGGCATCCAGAAAGATTGCCAGCTCCATCAAACTGTCCGGACTGGCGGTGACCGACCACAGTCGCACCATCTGGCTGAACTCCGACACGCTTTGGCGCCAGTGTGGGTTGCTGATCATGATGTTGCCGGGGCACACGGGGTAGCCAAAGTCCTCCAGGGCGGCCGAGAATTTGCGGCACACCTCGGCCAGGTCCACCGAGCATTCATAACCATCGCGCAGCACCAGGCCATTGTCCTGGTCGGTCTTGAGCAGTTGCTCGCCACGGCCTTCGCTGCCCATCACAAACAGACAGCTGTTGGCCAGCAAATCGGGCGGGGCGATGAATTGCCAGGTGCGCTCGAACAGGCGCAGGTTGAGCTCCTGCACCAGGCGGGCAATCATGTTGACCTTGGTGCCGCTGCGGTGCAGCAAGGTGATGAGCCGCGTGATCTGGCTCGCCGATGCTTTGAGCGACTCAATATCCTTGGCACCCAGGATCTGCTCGTTGATCTGATACGACTGGTTGGACAGGAAGCCAAACAGGTCCAGTGCGCCCAACACGCCGCTGATCTGGTCGCCCTCGGTCACCAGCACCCGGTGCACCTTGTGCTTGATCATGGCGGCCAGCGCATCGCCTACCAGGTCACCCGGGCGCACGCTGATCAATGAGAAGTTCGACAGTTCGCCCACCGGCAACCGGTCCAACGGCGTACCGTGCAAGATGGCTTTTTGCAGCCCGGTTCCTGTGAAGATACCCAGACCGGGCGGGTCCGTGCGCGCGTCACGCACCAATACGGAGTCAATGCGCTGGGCCTGAAAGAGCTTGACGACGTCCAGAATGCTGGTGTCGGCATCGACAAAGTGCGGCGGATGGACAAACGCCGCATCGACCCGCGCCATGGTGAGGGACTGCAGTTCGTGGCGGCTTTGCCGCTCGGACAGCGCGCTGAGCTTGTTGGACAGGTCTGAAAACAGCAGAGCGCCAAAGGTGGCATTGGCCGCAATCAGATCGCTGACCGCCTGCTTCGCCAGTTGATAAGCCACCACTTCTTCGGCTGCCACAAACCGGCTGCTGACCTTGCCGGCCATCAGGCCACGGCCATCAAAACAGTCGTCTGGTCCGTAGGTGGTCAAGGCTTCATTGCCATCAAACTGCTGTACGAAACCTTTGATGATGACGAATAGATGCGACGGCTGTGCGCCCAGGGCCAGAATGGTGTCACCGCGCGGAAAATAGGCCACATCCACGCTGTCTCTCACCAACCGCTGCTCGTCGAGTGTCAGACAGTCAAAAGGGGAGGCGGAAAAATTGAACGCACCGGGCATACGAGTCTCAATCGGTCGAAAAAAGAACCCGCCAATTCTTCCACGCCAACCCCCAGGGTTTACTTACGAATAACCCCCTGCGGCACATTCTGGGCCGCATTCCAGCTTGGGCCGTCGAACCAGGCATCCCCTTCCAGATAGGCACGCAGCATCGGCAGGCCGTCCAACCCCCAGAACATCTTGCCATCCACCTCAAATGCAGGCACGCCAAACACACCTGCGGCAATGGCCTCGTCTGCGTGGGCGCGGAGTTGCGCTTTCACCGAGTCATCCAGCGGGTCACGCGTGGGCGCGAGTTGCTGCGTGACTGCGGCCAGCCGCTCAGGGTCCGCCGCATCGGCACCACCCACCCACACATGCTTGAAGAGGGTCTCGCAGACATAGCGGTTGGGCTGGCCGTTGGCATCAGTGGCCAATGCCAGGCGCAGCAGGCCCAGCGGGTTGAATGGGTGCGCGGCGGGCAGATCCAGCGTGAGCCCCTTGCTATGGGCCAGCCACTGCACCTGGCGGTAGGTCCAGTCGCGTTTTGCGGGTATCTCCGCTGGACCCAGCAGCCTTGGCGCCAGAGCGCTCTGCTCCGTGTCCCCCGCCCGCTGTGCGGGCTCCTCCTTGACCTGCGCAAAACGCTCTGCCGCCAAGGCTGCTTGCTGACCGTGATGCTTGAGCAGAGCAGCAAACAGCAAAGGTTTGTACGTGACCGAGTAGCTTAGACCCATCAGGGCTTCGGGCAGCTCCTGGAAAGCCAGCCAGGCGTAGGGCGAAATGAAGTCCAGGTAAAAGGTGATGTGTTTCATGGGGCAGTGCAGGTAGCGGAGGCAGTCACAACTCGCTGCGCAATGAGCGCCCAGACCGCTCTTTTTTCCGAGTCGCTCTTCACGCTCCACAGCCGGATTTCATCAATCGTGCGCAGGCAGCCTTCGCAAACCCCGGCCCGCCCATCCATGCGGCACACCGAGAGGCAAGGAGAAGGCACTTTTTCGGCTGTAGACCCCGCCAATACTGCGCGAGCAGCTAGCTTTTTCATAGCGTTTTGAAGTTCGGTCATGGCTGTACTGCCTGTGCCACGTCTGCAGTCGGTGCGTCGGCCAACACGGCCAGGTCATGCGGACGCAGCTTGAACACGCCATGGGGGTGCCCGGCCGCCGCCCATATCTCATCAAAACGGAAGAGGTCCTGGTCCACCAGGGTCACGGGTGGGCAGGTGTGCGCCAGCGGCGACACGCCGCCAATGCTGAAGCCAGTTCGGGTCTTGACGAAATCCGCATCGGCACGCCCTACTTTGCCGACCAGCGCTTCGACCTTCTTCTCGTCCACGCGGCGGTCACCCGAGGTGATGACCAGAACCGCCACGTCGTCCGCGCGGCGGCGGAAGATGATGCTCTTGGCGATCTGCCCCACGGCAATGCCCAGGGCATCGGCGGCCTGCTGCGCAGTTCTCGCCGCATCGTCCAGCATCACCGGTGCGTGGGGATGATTTTTTGCCTTCAGAGCTGCCGCCACGCGCTGCACGCCCTCGGGCAGGTTCTTTAAATCCTGGTTCTCCATCGCGTCCTCTCAGCCCTGTCGCTTGTTCAGCATCGCGGTCGCCGCGCGCGAATTGGGCTTGCGTTGCAGAAAATCGCTGATGAAGGCGCCCGCATCGACCAGCTTGTCCAGATCAATACCGGTCGCTATGCCCATGCCGTGCAGCAGGTAGACCACGTCCTCGGATGCCACGTTGCCGGTTGCACCTTTGGCATACGGGCATCCACCCAGCCCCGCCACCGAGGTGTCGAATTGCCATACGCCCATTTGCAGGCTGGCCAGCGTGTTGGCCAGCGCCATGCCGTAGGTGTCGTGGAAGTGGCCTGAAATCTGGTCGATGGTGTAGACGGTCAGCGCCGCATCCAGTGCCCGCTGCACCTTGAGCGGCGTGCCCACGCCAATGGTGTCGGCCACGCCCACGTGCTGCACGCCGATGCCATGCATCAGCTGCGCCACCAGGGCCACGCGCTCGGGCGCAATCTCGCCCTCGTACGGGCAACCGACAGCGCAGGAGATGGCCCCGCGCACGGTTATCCCTTTGGCCAGGGCCGCCTCAACCACGGGGCGGAAACGCTCAATGCTTTCGGCAATGCTGCAGTTGATGTTCTTCTGGCTGAAGGCCTCGCTGGCCGCGCCAAACACCACGATCTCGTCGGGCGCGGATTTAACGGCCGCGTCAAAACCCTGCATGTTGGGCGTCAATACCGAATATCGCACGCCGGGCTGTCGCTGCACGCCGGCCATCACCTCGGCGTTATCGGCCATCTGCGGCACCCATTTGGGCGACACAAAGCTGGTGACCTCGATCTCGGTCAGGCCTGCAGCCTGCAGGCGGTGCACCAGCTCGACCTTGATGGCGGCAGGGACCGGTTGCTTCTCATTCTGCAGGCCGTCGCGGGGGCCAACTTCGACCAGTTTGACGCGTTGGGGAAGGTTCATGATTTGATTTTCCAATGACTATTCTGAAGTGTGCGATGCAGCAATCAGCCAGCATTGTGAAGGCGATTTCGGTGGCCGCACCGGCAGCAGGGTGAGTAGCGCCACTGCATCGCGCTTTTTGAACGATGGCCCAGGCTAATTTGTGGGTGCTTTTGCGTCAAGAAGTTGTTTGATGAGTCTCTTCTTTTCGGCACAGCGTGGCTGGTGCCAGCAGGCCTCAAAGGTTTTGACCAGCCTTTCGTTTTGGTAGATGCGGATTGCAAACGGGCGTTTCATCAATACGGTATGCACATAGCTTGCAAATGCTTCGGCAAAATCGTCCCCCGGCTGGGTTGCGCCATACAAGGTGACGAAATTGGTTTGCTCCAAACTCCCATACACGCCCACCATCTTCTTGGCGGGGAGTCGCGCCCCAAAGTAGTAAACGACATCCTTGCGCTGCGCAAACGCGCCATCAAAGAGCGATACATAACGGCTGCGGTCCTCTGAACGCGTCCAGGATAGCTGGAAGAATGGATAGGACGACAGGCTTGCAATATCCCTGGGCTCGACATTCCACGAGGGGTGAATGTTTCCCCCAATCGAAATGACATGTGCCAGTTCGTGCAACAGGATGTACTGAATGGCGTTCTTGCGGGTATTTTGACTTTCCCCCTCGATCTCGGCACTGAGACGGAATTCTGCGTCCGGCATGAATGGCGTGTTCTCTTTCCAGGTTGCCCAGCCATTTGCCGTCTGCTTGAGCAGCACGGATGGATCGAGCACAACAAAGCCCGCTACAGGATTGCCACTGGCGTCGTACACCACGTCGGTAAAACCAGTGCCCCCAATGTCCTCGATGAAATAGATGCCCACCAACTTGGCGGCGAGATGACTTTTGACTGACGTTGGCAGTTCGTCCAACGCGGCCATCACCTCCCGCATGAATTCGGGTGCAAGCACCGGCGCGCGGGGCTTGTTTTGAATGGACTGCGCAATATTGTCGAGCCGCAAAAAATCGACCAGCTCGGGTGGCGCAGCAGCCATCCGCTTTTCCACCGGGAGACTCATAGCCCGCTTCCAAAACTCATTTTTCTTCACAACATGCTGTTGACGCGCTTTAGAGGCGCACGCGACATCGGGGTCCGCGCATGTTGCAGGCACCCATTGCGCCGACGCAAAGCTGACGGGCATTGTCAAGTTGAGTAGCACCAATACACTGGTCCGAAGAATCAAAAGTATTTGTTGCGATGTCACTTAATACCCCCGTTTGCGATCCACCACACCTGCCACCGTTTCACTGCGCTGCATTGTTGCGATCTTGCCAGCGATTTGCACAATGCTTTCGCTGCGCAACGTGCGCGCTGACGTATGCGGCGTAACCGTGATCTTGGGGTGTTTCCAGAACGGGTGGTCGGCTGGCAGTGGCTCGGTGCGGAACACGTCCAGCGTAGCCCCGGCCAGGTGCCCATTGTCGAGCAAGGCCAGCAGATCATCTTCCACCAGATGGGCACCACGCGCCACATTGATGACGTAGCCTCCGGCTTGCAGTCGTGACAGGTTGTCGCGGTTCATGATGTCGCGCGTGTCGGGCGTCAGCGGCAGCAGACAGACCAGGACCCGGCTGGCGGTCAGGAAATCCTTGAATCCATCGGCACCCGAGAAACACTTCACGCCGTCCAGGTGACTGGGTGACCGAGCGTTCTGCTCCGTGTCCCCCGCCCGCTTTGCGGGCTCCTCCTTGACCTGCGCAGAACGCTCG
>CAJAVE010000373.1 GCA_903945325.1 uncultured beta proteobacterium
GCGAGCGAAAGGTTCAGGGTTTCCAGTGCAGGAAGTTGCGGTAGAGAGAGAGACCGTGGTCGGCACTTTTTTCGGGGTGAAACTGGGTAGCGAAAATATTATCGCGCGCTATGGCCGCAGAAAAGCGCTGACCATAGTCAGTTTCGCCCACGCTGTGGCGCGCATCAGACGGTCGGGCGTAGTAACTGTGGACAAAATAGAAATAGCTGCCATCCGGCACATCCCCCCAGACGGGGTGCGGCCGCGGATGACCCAGGTCACTGTGCCACACCTGGTTCCAGCCCATTTGCGGCACCTTGTAGCGGCTGCCATCGGGCTGGATCTGGCCAGCCAGTTCGAATTTAACGACCTCACCGGGAATGAGCCCCAGACACGGCGTGTCCAGCTCTTCGCTGTGATCCAGCAGCATTTGCATGCCCACACACACTCCCATTAGCGGCTTGTGCTGCGCCGCGTGCATCACGGCGCCATACATGCCGCTCTCATGCAGCTCGCGCATGCAGTCGCGCATGCCGCCCTGCCCCGGCAAAACCACGCGGTCGGCTGACATCACTTCTTGCGGAGTGCGGGCCCAGACGACCTCTACACCGGCGTTCGCGGCGACATGCATCACGGCCTGCGTGACCGAACGCAGATTGCCCATGCCGTAATCCACCACAGCAACTGTTTTCTTCATGCTATATTTTTAGTAGCTGCTTGCGCAATGTCTGTGGGCTCTAGAGCCCGATTTGATTCATAAAACTAGAGTGAACCTTTGGTGGACGGGATCATACCCGCAGCCCGTGGGTCGCGCTCCACCGCGGCCCGCAGCGCGCGGGCAAAGGCCTTGAACACGGTCTCGGCCTGGTGGTGGGCATTTTCACCCTTCAGGTTGTCGATGTGCAGGGTGACAAAGGCATGGTTGACGAACCCCTGAAAGAACTCGTGCGCCAACTGGCTGTCGAAGGTGCCGATCATGCCGCTCTTGAACGGAACATCCATCACCAGGCCCGGGCGGCCCGAAAAATCGATCACTACGCGGGACAGCGCCTCGTCCAGCGGCACATAGGCGTGTCCATAGCGGCGGATGCCTTTTTTGTCGCCAACCGCCTGGTGAAAGGCCTGGCCCAGTGTGATGCCCACGTCTTCGACGGTGTGATGACCGTCAATGTGCAAATCGCCATCGGCCTCGATGTCCAGGTCAATCATGCCGTGGCGGGCGATCTGGTCGAGCATGTGGTCAAAGAAACCAATGCCGGTGCTTAGCCGCGCCTGGCCCGTGCCATCCAGATTGATCTTGACGCGAACACGGGTCTCCGCCGTGTTGCGGGTCACCTCGGCAATGCGATCCGGGTTGGCGTTTTGCGGGATTTCGATCAGCGAATGGTTGCTCATAGGGATTCCTGGAGTGCTGCCAAGAGGTGCGTATTTTCATCAGCGGTTCCGACGGTCACACGCAAACATTGGGCCAGCAATGGGTGCATTTTAGAAACGTTCTTGACCAGGACCCCGCGTGCCTTGAGGCCATCGAAGGCTTTTTGCGCATCGGACACCCGGATCAGAATCATGTTGGCATCGCTGTCCCAGGCTTTCACACCCGCCATGGTACGCAGAGCGGTGAGCAGCCGCGCACGCTGGGCACGCAATTCGGCGGCCTGCTGCGCGAACACGTCGGCATGCTCCAGGGCAAACAGTGCGCACTCGTAGTTCAGCACGCTGATGTTGTAGGGTGGGCGCACCTTGTCGACCTCGGCAATCAGGGCCTTGTGCCCCATCATGTAGCCGATGCGCACCCCTGCCAAACCAAACTTGCTCAGGGTGCGCATCAGCAGCACATGGGCGTGCGCGGCGGGCTGGGCACGGATGGTGTCAAGGTAGGTGCGACTGGAAAATGGCTGGTAGGCCTCGTCAATCACCACCAGACTGCCCGCTTGACCCGCCGCCGCGATCACGCGGGCCATGGCATCGGCATCCCACAGATTGGCCGTGGGGTTGTTGGGGTAGGCCAGATACACGATGGCGGGCTGGTGCTTTGCAATCGCGACCAGCATGGAGGACTCGTCCAGCGCAAAGTCGGCCGTGAGCGGCACACCGACAAAATCCAGCCCCTGCAACGCCGCGCTCATGGCATACATCACAAAGCCCGGCAGCGGCGCCAGAATAACGGGCTTCTTGCCGGTAATCGGGTCCAGCGCCACGTCACAGGCCATGGCAAGGAGCGAAATCAGTTCATCCGAGCCATTGCCCAGCATGATGTCGCAGCCCTCGGGCATCTGCGCGTAAGCGGCCAGCGCATGGCGCAGGTCGTTGACGCGGCCATCCGGGTAGCGGTTCAGCGCCAGCGCGCCCAGTCGCTGGCCCAATGCCTCCTGCAACTCGGGCGGCAGGCGGTGCGGGTTCTCCATGGCGTCGAGCTTGACCATACCGATGGAATCCTGGATAGCGTAGGCGTGCATGGATTGCACGTCCTGGCGGATGCGCCGCTGGATCAGGGTGTCCAGCGCCGGTGCTGTGGTGGGTGTGGTCATGCGGTGCAGTTCTACTGGTCAGTCGGCCATCTTATTGGGCCGGTTGTTCCGCCAGGCCTGGAGACCCTGCGGTGTGGTTTGAAACGGGTCCAGGATAGTGACGCCATCGATGTGCTGCTGGGCGTCAGGCTGGGCTCAATATTATGCGAGATTCATCCAGCACGAAATTGGTATGAATGTATCAAACCCGTCTTGGTCAATTGTCTGGCGTTCGCCCGCACATGCGCGCCGGCTTCACTGGTCCGTTTGAAACACCGCAACCGCATGCGCCAATCTGGCAGATTGGTCCTTAAGGCTTTCGGCCGCAGCTGCCGACTGTTCCACCAAAGCAGCATTTTGCTGGGTCATCTGGTCGAGGTCACCAATTGCAGAATTGACCTCGCTGATCTCGCGTGACTGCTCCTCCGACGCTGCCGTGATCTGCGAAACGATAGTGCCAACCTGTTGAACAGACGTCACGATCTCACCCATGGTGGTGCCGGCAGCCTGAACCAGTTTGGAGCCCGCCTCAACACAGTTGACCGATGCACCAATCAGCAATTTAATTTCCTTCGCCGCTTGCGCACTGCGGCCCGCCAGACTTCGAACCTCGCTGGCGACAACCGCAAAGCCGCGACCCTGTTCACCCGCACGCGCCGCCTCAACCGCCGCGTTAAGCGCCAGTATGTTGGTCTGAAAGGCGATACCGTCAATCACGCCAATGATCTCGCTGATCTTCTTCGAGCTCTGGTTGATTTCTTCCATGGTGGCAACGACTTTGCCAACGACATCTCCCCCGCGCTGGGCTACCGCGGCAGCCGTTGCAGCGAGCTGATTGGCCTGGAGCGCGGCACTGGAAGATTGGCGTACTGCATTGGTCAGGTCTCCCATCGTGGAGGCCGTGCGCTGCAAATTGGAGGCTGTATGTTCAGTCCGGTTGCTGAGGTCCTGATTGCCTATTGCGATTTCATGCGAGGCATCCGAAATGCTGTGCACCGAATTCTTGATTTCACCTATCGTCGACTGGAGTGTCCCAACCAGACTGGAAAGCGAGTGCATGAGGCTGCCTTCTGGCGCGCTGGACAACCTCACAGCCAGGTCGCCCTTGGCGAGCGAAGCCAACGCCCGCCTAGCGTGGGATGGTTCTCCGCCCAGAACCAGATGTGCAGTACGGCGAATCCAGACCGTAAAACCGATGCAAACCGCGACACAGATAGCGGTCAGGATTGCCGTCAACGTGCCCCCTATCTGAAGGTAGCCGGCAATAGTCTCCGCACTGACAGCCTTTGATTGGTCTTGCAACAAGACAGCCCCAAAAACGACCGAACCACCGGCACCCGCCACCATCACAGTGGGAATGACCATGGATAGCGTTAGCTTCTCTGTGTAATTCACTTCTATTCTCCCAATGTCGCAGTGCTGGATCTCTGCAGTCGCCTCAGAAACATAACACATTGCACGCACAACGCTGGCGAACAATGGCAGCTGACTTCAATCCGAACAGGCGTACACCGTAGCCAGCGCATTGACCAACACCAGTTGCACCGGCATGTCCGCCTCGTACAGGTCAGCGTTGCGTTTCAGTTCGGTGTCATACAGACTCTTGGCCATGTGTGGCTCCAGTCGGCGGTCGTTTAGACAGATGGTGGGTTTGGCGCCGTTGCGAACGCCGTGCGCGTGGGCTTCCAGCACGCCTTCCATCACCCCCACCAGGTAGTAGTTGGCGTAGTGAATGCCTTGCTTGTTGGACTTTTCGAGCGCGCGCAACTCACGCAGGGACATGGCGGACGCGTTGGCCGCCAGACTGGCACCGGCCAGCAGCAGTACGCAAGCGCGGATCACAGAAAAGGATGAAGACGAGAAGACTTTCGAGTGCATAGTGAATAGTCGCAAGGTAGCGACCATTCTTACACCCCGCTCGCCAGGCGTTTTACTTCAGCCGCATTTCCGCAGCCCGGGCATGGGCTTGCAGGCTTTCGCCGTAGGCCAGTTCGGCGGCGATGGGGCCCAGCACCTGGGCTCCGGCCTCGCTGACTTCGATGATGCTGGAGCGCTTTTGAAAGTCGTACACGCCCAGGGGGCTGGAAAAGCGCGCGGTGCCGCTGGTGGGCAGCACATGGTTGGGACCGGCGCAGTAGTCGCCCAGTGACTCGCTGGTGAAAGCACCCAAAAAGATCGCGCCTGCGTGTTTGAGCAGCGGCTCCCAGCGGTGCGGGTCCTGGCTGGACACTTCCAGGTGCTCGGGGGCGATGCGGTTGCTGATATCGCAGGCCTCTTGCATGCTGCGCGTCAGGATCAATGCACCACGGTCGTTCAGGGACTTGGCGATGATCTCAGCGCGGGGCATCTGCGGCAGCAGGCGGTTGATGGCGGCTTGGACCGCATCAAGATAGGCCGCATCGGGGCACAGCAGAATGCTTTGCGCCAGCTCGTCGTGCTCGGCCTGGCTGAACAAATCCATGGCCACCCAGTCAGGCGGTGTCGTGCCATCAGCCAGCACCAGAATCTCCGACGGCCCTGCAATCATGTCGATACCCACGGTGCCGAAGACGCTGCGCTTTGCCGCAGCCACAAATGCGTTGCCGGGGCCGGTGATTTTGTGCACGGCCGGAATGGTAGCCGTGCCGTACGCCAGCGCCGCCACGGCCTGCGCGCCACCGATGGTGAAGGCACGGGTCACACCGGCAACATAGGCAGCTGCGAGCACCATGGCATTCTTTTCGCCGCCCGGTGTGGGCACGACCATGATGATCTCAGCCACGCCCGCCACGTGGGCGGGAATGGCGTTCATCAACACGGACGACGGATAGGTCGCCTTGCCGCCAGGCACATAAATGCCGACACGGTCCAGCGGTGTGACCTTTTGGCCCAGCAGGCTGCCATGCTCGTCGCGGTAGCTCCAGCTTTCCCCGCAGGCCTTCATCTGCGCCACGTGGTAGCTGCGAACGCGCCGTGCGGCCGCTTCCAGCGCTTCACGCTGCGGGACCGGAATGCTGTCAAAGGCCGCCTTGAGTTCGGCCTGCGTCAGCTCCAGTTCGGCCACGGATTGGGTCGGAACCTGGTCCCACCGTGCGGTGTACTCCAGCACGGCGGCATCGCCACGCTCACGCACATCACGCAGGATGGCAGCCACACTGGTCTCAATGGCCGAATCGGTATCCGCAGCCCAATGCAGGCGCGCCTGGAAGGCGGCCTCAAATTGGCTGTCGGCGGTCGAAAGGCGCAGGGGCGTGGCGGTCAATGTCATGGCAATAGCAAAGGTTCAGGCGGGCACCGCAATGGCACTGGCAAAGGCATCAATGATTTTGCGAATCGGCTCGCGCTTGAGCTTGAGCGCGGCCTGGTTCACGACCAGGCGCGAACTGATTTCCATGATTTGCTCCACTTCGACCAAGTGGTTGGCTTTGAGCGTACCGCCGGTGGAGACCACGTCCACGATGGCATCGGCCATGCCGACCAGTGGTGCCAGCTCCATGCTGCCATAGAGCTTGATCAGGTCTACGTGCACGCCTTTGGAGGCGAAAAATTCGCGCGCAATGGCCACAAACTTCGTAGCAACCGTCAAACGCGAACCCTGCTTGACCGCCGAAGCGTAGTCAAAATCAGCGCGCACCGCCACGCTCATACGGCACTTGGCAATCTGCAGATCCAGCGGCTGGTACAGCCCCTGACCACCGTGCTCCAACAGCGTGTCCTTACCGGTGATGCCCAGGTCGGCACCGCCATACTGGACGTAGGTCGGCACGTCGGTTGCGCGTACGACAAGCAAACGCACTTCGGGCAGATTGGTGTCCAAAATCAGCTTGCGCGATTTTTCCGGGTCATCCAGCACTTCAATTCCGGCCGCCTTGAGCAGCGGCAGGGTTTCGTCAAAAATACGGCCTTTGGAAAGCGCCAATGTAATCATGCTCATCTTTCAATAGCAGCCTGCGCAAATTACACGGGGTCTGCAGCCATTTTCAGGCATTATTCTTGGCCCATTCGGAGGGCGTAAAGGCTTTAATGGAGAGTGCATGCACCTCATCGGTCTTCATGCGCTGCCCCATGGCGGCATACACCTTTTGGTGGCGGGCAATGGTGCGCACGCCTTCAAAGGTTGAGGAAACCACGGTGGCATACCAATGCCGGCCATCGCCATCCACATGGCACATCTCACAGGCGATGTGGCCTTCGATCAGGGTCTGGATTTCTTGAGCGGTCATATGTGTACCAAGTTCAACTGCGAATTTTGTAACCGGTGCGCAGCAAATGCATGGCAACCAGGCTGACGACGGCCAAGGCTGAGCCAACAATGCTCAGGCTCAACCAGGGGGATGCATCGCTTACGCCAAAAAAGCCGTAGCGAAAGCCGTCGATCATGTAGAAAAAGGGATTGAGATGGCTCACTTTTTGCCAAAAGGGAGGCAGTGACCCAATGGAATAGAACACACCGCTCAAAAAAGTCATGGGCATGATGACAAAGTTCTGAAACGCTGCCAACTGGTCAAATTTCTCCGCCCACAAACCGGCGATCAGCCCCATGGCCCCCATCAAAGCGGCGCCTAAAATGGCAAAAACCACAATCCACAGGGGAGCCGCAAACGTCAGCGGCGCAAACCAGACTGCCACCAGCAACACGCCTGCACCCACCACCAGACCCCGCACAATGCTTGATCCCACATAGGCCACAAACCAGCTCCAGTGTGAAAGCGGCGTGAGCAGCAAAAAGACCAGGTTGCCCATGATCTTGCTCTGGATGAGTGAAGACGAACTGTTGGCAAAGGCGTTTTGCAAGACGCTCATCATCACCAGGCCAGGTACCAGAAACGCGGTGTAACGCACGGTGTCGTAGACCTTGACATGGTCTTCCAGCACATGGCCAAAAATCAGCAGGTACATCATGGCGGTGAGCACCGGCGCCGCGACGGTCTGAAAGCCGACCTTCCAGAAGCGCAAAACTTCCTTATAGAAAAGCGTTTGCCAGCCGGTCATTCCGTTATCCCCACGGGCTGCTGAGTGGACGCACGGTTCATGATGTCAATGAAGACATCTTCCAGATCGGCCTTGCGCATTTCGACATCTTCCACTACCAGCCCGGACTCGCGCACAGCGGCGAGGTACTGTTCGATTTCCAGCGCGCTGTTGGCCGGCAACTGAACCACGCTGCCGGTGATGCGGGCGCGCGCCGCCAATGCGGGAGGAAGAGTGCCGCTGGTTTTGAAACGCAGCACATTGCCGGAGGCTGCTTTCAGCAAATCACTGGTGCGGTCCAGCGCCACCACTCGACCCGTCTTGAGCATGGCAATCCGGTTGCAAAGGGCCTCGGCTTCTTCGAGGTAGTGCGTGGTCAGCAAGACCGTGTGGCCTAGCTTGTTGAGTTTGGAAATGAACTGCCACAGCGTCTGGCGCAGTTCCACATCAACGCCTGCGGTAGGCTCGTCCAGCACAATCACGGGTGGCTTGTGCACCAGCGCCTGCGCCACCAGCATGCGGCGCTTCATGCCGCCGGAGAGTTGGCGCATATTGGCGCCCGCCTTGTCGGTCAACCCCAGACTGCTCAGCAACTCATCGATCCAGTCATCGTTGTTCTTGATGCCGAAATAGCCGGACTGGAAACGCAGCGCCTCGCGGACATTGAAAAAGGGGTCGAACACCAGCTCTTGCGGCACGATACCCAACTTGCGGCGCGCTGTAGCATAGTCGCCCTGAACATCGCAGCCTTGCACCAGCACGCGGCCGCTGGTGGCACGGGTCAAACCCGCCAGAATGCTGATCAGGGTCGTCTTCCCCGCTCCGTTGGGGCCAAGAAGACCAAAGAACTCGCCCTCTTCTATGTCAAATTGGACCTTGTCCAGCGCCAGAAAGGTGGACCCAGCAGGACCACGCGGCGATGCATAAGACTTGGAAACGGATAGAAAGGAGATGGCGGGCATGGAGAACCGCCATTTTAGACGGTCGATGAGAGGTCAGGCTTGGGGCAACAGGCCTTCAATTCCGTACAGTGTGGCCAAGTCGGTCAGATGTTTGGGTGACCCCTGAACGACCAGCGACTTGCCAGCGCGCAGGCTGACGCGGCGCAGCTCGAGCAGCACGGCCAATGCAGACGAGTCAAAGCGCTCGAGCGCCTTTGCATCGACGACCACTGAGGCGCCCTCCCCCTCCACTCCCGCGCACAAATGCGCCAGGCAGGACTTTGCCTGGTCGTGGGTCAGCTGAACGGGCAGACTCAGCACGTCAGGCCTTCTTGCCGTTGTTCTTGTTGCGCTCGGCGAGGGTAGCAATCAGGCCATCAACACCCTTGGCATTGATCTCCTGTGCAAACTGGCTGCGGTAGGTCTCAACCAGCCACACCCCCAATACATTGAGGTTGTAAATGCGCCAACCAGCGCCCTGCCCGGGCGTCTTTTCCAGCCGGTAGTCCAGCTGGATGGTGTCGCCGTTGCCTTTGACTTCCGAGCGCACCAAAACTTCCTTGTCGTCATCGGCAGCACGCAAAGGTTTCATGGAAATGGTCTGGTCGGTCACTTGCGCCAATGCACCGGCATACGTACGCACCAGCAGGATCTTGAACTCCTCTTGCAACCGCTTTTGCTGCTCAGGTGTCGCTTTGCGCCATGCCGGGCCAACGGCCGATGCGGTCATCCGCTGGAAGTTCACATTCGGCATGATGCGCGTGTCGACCAAGGCGATGACCTTGGCCATGTCACCAGCGCGGATGGCCTTGTCACTTTTGATAGTATCCAGAACATCGACGGACAAACGCTTGATCAGCGCATCCGGTGCCTCTTCTTCGGCATGGACCACAGGAACCACCAATGCCGTCAACACGAATGCAGAGACAGCCAAAGCCTGACGTAAAAAAGATCGCTTCATGGTTACTTTCACTTCTAGTTGTTAAATCCGCCACACCGTACCCTAACGCGCTGGTACCTCAACGGGCCTACAGACCGCAATCATTGTGCGGGAGCGCTTGGATCTGGGGCTTCTTCCTCTTCCGGAGGATTGCCGTCAAAAACCTGGTTACGACGACGTTGCAAATAGGCATCCCGCGTGAAACTGTATTTGTCCAGAGCAGCCTCCTCTACCACTTCACCCGCTTTCAGGTAGGTGGCACGCGTATCAATCAGGTTCACGATCGTCAGGATGTCCCGGCGCGGAACATCATCGATGTGGTTAACCGGATTGCCTTTGATATCAAAAATCATGGCGCCGGTGTCTCGCAGGGTAGAGGAACCCCAGAACGGAATCACCACAAAGGGGCCGGAACCCACACCCCAGCGGCCCAAGGTCAAACCGAAATTGGCGTTGTGGCGCTCCATTCTCATTTCGCTGGCGATATCGAGCAACCCGCCTAATCCCCATGTCGTGTTGATCAGGAAGCGCCCAAAGCTTTCGGCGGTGTCCAATCCGCGAAGCTGCAACGCATTATTGACGCCTGACCACAAATCGTCCAGATTATTGAAAAAGTTACCGACTCCGGTCCTCACAACATTTGGGACGATTTCCTTATAGGTTTTAGCGACCGGTTTGATCACTGCGGCATCCACCGTATCGTTGAACCCAAAAACACCCCGGTTCCATGATTCCATGGGGTCGCGGGGATCCGGATTGGCAACGGTGGCACACGCTTGCAAAACGAGCAATGCCATCACCATAGCCAATCGCAACGCGCGGTCGAAACAAGGCGCCGGACCACGTTCACATGAGGATGTAGAAAACGTCTGTGTACCCATTACTTTTTCTCAGAACCTGTTGCGCCGCCTTCAGCTGCCTTGCTATACAGAAACTGACTGATCAGATTTTCAAGAACCACCGCTGACTGGGTTGCCCCGATCACATCACCCGCCACCAGGTTCGTATCTGCCGCTCCAGCTTCAATGCCGATGTACTGCTCACCCAGCAAACCATTGGTCAAAATCTTCAGCGAACTATCCTTCGGAAATGCATAGCGGCTTTCCAGTGCCAGCGTTACGCGAGCCTGAAAGGATTTGTCGTCAAACACCAGCGACTCAACGCGACCAACGACGACGCCCCCGCTTCGCACCGCAGCTTTTGGCTTGAGTCCACCCACGTTTTCGAACTTGGCCGTAATGCGGTAGGTGGACTGAAAACTCAGGGTTAACAAGTTGGCAGACTGGAGCGCCAGAAACAGGATTGCAACCGCCCCGATCAACACAAAAAGACCAACCCACACATCATTTTTTGAACGCTGCATACACTTCTTTCCAGTCTTCTAATCAGTTCAGGACAGAGCTGCGCTGCGCTTCGGTCTGCCCCACAAAGTATTCAAATCGTAAACATCATGGCGGTCAGGATAAAGTCCAGACCTAAAACTGCCAGCGATGCGACGACCACGGTCCGGGTGGTCGCACTGGCCACGCCTTCGGGCGTGGCTTGCGCCTCAAACCCCTGGTATACGGCAATGAAAGTGACCGTGAGCCCGAACACGATGCTCTTGAGAATACCGTTTCCCACATCCTGCCATACATCGACACCCCCTTGAATCTGACTCCAGAAGGAGCCAGCATCCACGCCAATCATCAATACGCCCACAACCCAGCCGCCAATGACTCCCGTGGCACTGAACACGGCGGCCAGTAGAGGCATGACCACCACGCCAGCCCAAAAACGGGGCGCCAGTACCCGCTGAATCGGGTCCACGGCCATCATTTCCATGACGCTGATTTGTTCACCGGCCTTCATCAGACCAATTTCAGCCGTAAGCGAGGTGCCAGCGCGCCCAGCAAACAACAGCGCCGTCACGACCGGCCCCAATTCACGCACCAGAGTCAATGTCACCAACAGACCCAAGGCCTCGGATGAACCGTAACGGATCAACGTGTAGTAACCCTGCAAGCCAAAGACGAAACCGACAAAGAGTCCCGATACTGCAATGATGGCCAGGGAATAATTTCCCAAAAAATGCATCTGGTCTCGCACCAGGCCAAAACGTCGAAACGTAGGCACAAACGAGACCATGAGCTTGAAAAACAGCCGCGCGGCGTAGCCTATTTCCGCCATTTTGCTGCGGGTTGCAAAGCCGACATCGGCGGGCCTGTACCAGCTCATCTTGACACTCCAAACTGCTTGCTCGATGGAATGGCTGCATCGCCAAAATCATCCTCCACGGTGACCGCAGGGTAATGGAAGCGCACCGGCCCTTCAGGCAGGGCATTCACATATTGGTACACCAAAGGGTCCGTGCTGTGCAGCACCTCCTGCGGTGTACCTTGTGCCGCCACCTTGCCATTGGCCAGAATAATGACATGGTCGGCAATTTCAAAGGTCTGCTCGATCTCATGTGACACAAACATACTGGTGAGCCCCATGGAGTCATTCAGTTGGCGAATCAGTTTGGCTGACGTCCCTACCGAAATAGGGTCGATACCAGAAAAAGGCTCGTCGTACATCACGAGCTCAGGGTCCAGGGCAATGGCTCGCGCCAACGCTACGCGACGGGACATCCCGCCCGACAATTCCCTGGGCATCATGTCCCGCGCGCCACGCAGGCCAACCGCATTGAGCTTCATCAGGACGATGTCAAAGACCATCTCGTCGGACAAATCGGTGTGCTCACGCAGCGGAAACGCCACGTTGTCATACACACTCAAATCCGCAAACAAGGCACCAAACTGGAACAACATCCCCATGCGCCGACGCACGGCATACAGTTGCGTCTGCCCCATGGATGTCACGTCCTGGCCATCGAACAGCATCTCCCCCTTTTGAGCATGATTCTGGCCACCAATCAGACGCATGATGGTGGTCTTGCCACCGCCCGAGGCACCCATTAGCGCGGTGACCTTGCCGCGGGGCACGGTCAGCGAAACGTCGTCCAGAATGACGCGCTCACCGTAACCAAAGGTCAGGTGACGCAGTTCAACCAGGGATGCTGAGGGGTTTGGGGCCATAAAAAAACAAAAGCCGGGCTATTTCCGGCTCAAGCATGATAAAGGATTCGCGTAAACCCTGTGTTAACGGCGACAAGTCGCCGTCGGGCCGTCCCAAGGCGACTAAGACCGCATGGGGTCTACATCAACGCGGGAGGTCGCTGAAGCCCATCAAGAACTCATCGACTGAACGCGCTGCCTGACGGCCTTCACGAATGGCCCACACCACCAGGCTCTGGCCACGGCGAATATCGCCCGCCGCAAAGACCTTGGGTACGTTAGTGGCGTAGCCCCCGGCGAATTCGGTCGTGGCCTTCGCATTGCCGCGACCATCCTTGTCCACGCCGAAAGCTTCCAATACGGTGGCCACCGGATTCACAAAGCCCATGGCCAGCAAGACCAAGTCGGCCTTGAGAACCTTTTCGGAACCGGCCACTTCAACCATCTTGCCGTCTTTCCATTCAACGCGCACCGTTTTCAGACCCGTCAACTTGCCTTTTTCGCCAATGAATTCTTTCGTGGAGATGGCAAATTCACGATCACAACCCTCATCGTGGCTGGAGCTGGTGCGCAGCTTGATCGGCCAGTAGGGCCAGGTCATGGGGCGGTTTTCTTCGATTGGAGGTTGGGGCATCACCTCGAACTGGGTCACGCTTGTCGCGCCATGGCGGTTGCTGGTGCCTACGCAATCGGATCCGGTGTCGCCACCGCCAATAACGATCACGTGCTTGCCGTCGGCCCGTAGCTGGCCCTTGAGCTTGTCACCCGCATTGACCTTGTTCTGCTGGGGCAGAAACTCCATGGCGAAATACACGCCCTCCAGCTCACGACCGGGAACCGGCAGGTCACGGGATTGCTCGGAACCACCGGTCAGCAGCACGGCGTCAAAGTCTTTTTGCAGTTGCGCGGCAGAAATGGTTTCTTTGGCCCAGTTGGTAACCTTGGAGCCCTTGGGCATTTCGCCAATCAGCACGCCGGTGCGGATCGTCACACCTTCCTTGACCAACTGATCGACGCGACGGTCGATATGCGACTTTTCCATCTTGAAGTCGGGAATGCCATAGCGCAATAGACCGCCGACCCGGTCGTTCTTTTCAAACAAGGTCACGTCATGACCTACGCGAGCCAGTTGCTGAGCCGCAGCCATACCGGCCGGGCCAGAGCCCACTACGGCGACTTTTTTTCCGGTCTTTGCGCTGGCAGGCTGGGCCAGTACCCAGCCCTCAGCCCAGGCTCGGTCAATGATGGCGTGCTCGATGGATTTGATGCCGACTGCCTCATCATTCACGTTCAGCGTGCAAGCTGCCTCGCAGGGCGCTGGGCAAATGCGACCGGTGAACTCGGGGAAATTATTGGTGCTGTGCAAGGTGTCGATGGCGGCCTTCCAGTCGTTGCGATACACCATGTCGTTGAAGTCTGGAATGATGTTGTTGACCGGGCAACCGTTGTTGCAAAACGGCGTGCCGCAGTCCATGCAGCGCGCCGCCTGTTTGTTGGCCTGCGCGTCATCCAGTGCGACCACAAACTCTTTGTAATGTTTCAGGCGCTCGGCGACGGGCTTGTAGCCCTCTTCGATGCGTTCAAACTCCATAAAACCAGTAACTTTTCCCATGGTGGCATTCCTTTTCTCTTTGCGGGGCAGACCTTCAACTCTGTCCTCAACTGTTTAACGGGCGGCTGATGCTACTTTTTTTGTAGCTGCTTGCGCTGATTTAATGGGGGCTTCAGCCGTTTTCTTTGCATGAATCTCGCCCAGTGCACGCTTGTACTCGTTGGGAAACACTTTGACGAACCTGGCGCGTGAGGTGTCCCACTCGTCCAGCAATTCACGTGCGCGCTTGCTCCCCGTCCAGCGGTTGTGGTCTTCCAGCAATTTGCGAAGCTGTGCCTCGTCGCTTTGGCCGCGGTGCCAGATGGCCTTGTCCATTGCCGCTTCCTGCTCGGCGGAGGTCAGAACTTTTTCCATGGATACCATGGCCGTGTTGCAGCGTTTGGCGAATTTTCCATCTTCGTCGTACACGTAAGCAATACCACCGCTCATACCCGCCGCAAAGTTGCGACCGGTTTTACCCAGAACGACCACGGTGCCACCGGTCATGTATTCGCAGCCATGGTCACCCGTGCCCTCCACCACCGCCGTGGCGCCGGACAAACGCACCGCGAACCGTTCGCCGCCGACTCCGCTGAAGAATGCCTCACCCGCAGTGGCACCATACATGACCGTGTTACCTACGATGGTGTTATTCACTGCAGCACCCCGGAAGTCAATACTGGGGCGCACGACCACACGCCCACCGCTCAATCCCTTGCCGGTGTAGTCATTGGCGTCACCAATCAGGTACAGCGTGATGCCGTTGGTCAGGAAGGCACCAAAGGACTGGCCACCGGTGCCCTCTAACTGGATGCGGATGCTGTCGTCCGGCAAACCTTCGGGGTGCACTTTGGTCACCGCCCCGGAAAGCATGGCACCAACCGAGCGGTTGACGTTGCGCGCCACTTCCATGAACTGCACACGCTCGCCCTTGTCGATGGCCGAGCGGCTCTTGGCAATCAACACGTTGTCCAGCGCCTTTTCCAGGCCGTGGTCCTGGGTGAGGGTCTGGAAGCGGGGCACGTCGACCGGCGCTTGTGGCTGGGCAAACAGGCGGCCAAAATCCAGGCCACTGGCTTTCCAGTGCTCTATGCCTTTGCGCATGTCCAGCAGGTCGGAGCGGCCAATCAGGTCGTCGAACTTGCGGATACCGAGCTGGGCCATGATCTGGCGCACTTCTTCCGCAATGAAGAAGAAGTAGTTCACCACATGCTCTGGCTTACCAGTGAACTTCTTGCGCAACACCGGATCCTGAGTGGCCACACCCACCGGGCAGGTGTTCAGGTGGCACTTGCGCATCATGATGCAGCCTTCCACAACCAGCGGAGCCGTTGCAAAGCCGAATTCGTCGGCGCCCAGCAGTGCCCCAATGGCGACATCGCGACCGGTCTTCATCTGACCGTCGGCCTGTACGCGGATACGGCTGCGCAGGCGGTTCAAGACCAAGGTTTGTTGAGTTTCAGCCAAGCCGATTTCCCAGGGGCTGCCGCAATGCTTGATAGACGACCAGGGCGACGCGCCGGTGCCGCCGTCATGGCCCGCAATCACCACATGGTCGGCCTTGCACTTGGCGACACCGGCTGCAATCGTGCCGACACCAATTTCACTGACCAGCTTGACGCTGATGCCAGAATGCGGCGCGACGTTCTTGAGGTCATGGATCAACTGTGCCAGATCTTCAATCGAGTAAATATCGTGGTGCGGCGGTGGCGAAATCAAGCCCACACCGGGCACCGAGTGGCGCAGACGACCGATGTAATCAGACACCTTTCCACCGGGCAACTGGCCGCCCTCACCTGGCTTGGCGCCCTGGGCCATCTTGATCTGGATCTGGTCGGCACTGTTGAGGTATTCGGCGGTCACACCAAATCGGCCGGAGGCGACCTGCTTGATGCGTGAGCGCAGGCTGTCACCGGCGTTCATGGGGATATCGACCTCCACCACGTCTTTACCAATGATGTCGGCCATGGTCTGGCCCTGCTTGATCGGGATGCCCTTGAGTTCCTGGCGGTAGCGCGCCGGGTCTTCGCCACCCTCACCCGTGTTGCTCTTGCCGCCAATGCGGTTCATGGCAATCGCCAGCGTGGCGTGGGCCTCGGTGGAAATAGAGCCCAGCGACATGGCGCCGGTCGCAAAGCGCTTGACGATTTCCTTGGCGGGTTCGACCTCATCCACAGAAATAGCCGTGGCTGGATCGATCTTGAACTCGAACAGACCGCGCAGCGTCAGGTGGCGCTTGCTCTGGTCGTTGACCAGCTGCGCATATTCCTTGTAGGTGTTCCAGTTGTTGGAACGGGTGCTGTGCTGTAGCTTGGCAATGGTGTCAGGCGTCCACATGTGCTCTTCGCCGCGGGCCCGCCATGCGTATTCGCCACCGGCATCCAGGGCGTTGGCTAGTACCGGGTCGGATCCAAAGGCAGCCTTGTGCATGCGGATGGCTTCTTCGGCAATCTCAAAGACGCCTATGCCTTCGACGCGACTGGGGGTGCCGGTGAAGTATTTGGAAACCGTTTCGCTGGAAAGGCCAATCGCCTCAAACAGTTGCGCACCACAGTAGCTCATGTAGGTGGACACACCCATCTTGGACATGATCTTGGACAAGCCCTTGCCCACCGCCTTGACGTAGTTGTAGTTCGCCTTTTCAGCCGACAGATCACCCGGCAGGTCCTTGTGCATGCTGACCAGGGTTTCCATGGCCAGGTAGGGGTGCACGGCTTCCGCGCCATACCCAGCCAGAACGGCGAAGTGGTGCACTTCGCGCGCGGTGCCAGTTTCGACCACCAAGCCGGCTGTAGTGCGCAGACCTTCGCCAACCAAGTGCTGGTGGATGGCGGAAAGGGCCAGCAGTGCCGGAATGGCCACCTGCGTGGCGCTGATGCCACGGTCGCTGATGATCAAAATGTTCTTGCCGCCCTTGATGGCGTCCACCGCCTCTGCGCACAGAGACGCCAGCTTGGCTTCTACGCCCTCGTGACCCCAGGCCAGCGGATACGTGATGTCCAGTGTGTAACTGCGGAACTTGCCCTGTGTGTGCCGCTCAATGTCTCGCAACTTGGCCATGTCGGCAAAGTCCAATACGGGTTGACTGACCTCCATTCGCATCGGCGGGTTGACCTGATTGATGTCCAGCAGGTTGGGCTTGGGGCCGATAAAGGACACCAGCGACATCACAATGGCTTCACGGATCGGGTCGATAGGCGGGTTGGTCACCTGCGCAAACAACTGCTTGAAGTAGTTGTAAAGGGGCTTGTTTTTGTCTGACAGCACAGCCAATGGGCTGTCGTTGCCCATGGAACCAATGGCCTCTTCACCCGCGGTCGCCATGGGGGCAATCAGAAACTTCAAGTCTTCCTGCGTGAAACCAAAGGCCTGCTGGCGGTCCAACAGGCTCAGTTTGTCGGTCGAGCGCTTTGGTTCAACGCCCGCAATCACGACAGCCAGCGCCGTGTCCACACGGCGCTCGGCAAACACCACGTCGTCCAACTTGATGCGCAGGTTCTCGATCCACTGCTTGTACGGTTTGCTATTGGCCAGATTGGCCTTAAGCTCTTCGTCATCAATCATTCGGCCCTGCTCGAGATCGATCAGGAACATCTTTCCGGGCTGCAGGCGCCATTTACGCACGATCTTGTTCTCGGGAACTGGCAGCACGCCGGACTCCGAGCCCATGATCACCAGGTCATCATCAGTGATGCAGTAACGCGAGGGGCGCAGACCATTGCGGTCCAGCGTCGCGCCAATCTGACGGCCATCGGTGAACACGATAGAGGCCGGACCGTCCCACGGCTCCAGCATGGCTGCGTGGTATTCGTAGAACGCGCGGCGGCGCTCATCCATCATGGTGTGGTTTTCCCACGGCTCGGGGATCATCATCATTACGGCCTGGCTGATCGGGTAGCCCGCCATGGTCAGCAGTTCCAGGCAGTTGTCAAACGTGGCGGTATCCGACTGGTTGGCAAAACTGATGGGGTACAGCTTATGCAGGTCGGCACCCAGCACCGGAGACGACATCACGCCTTCACGCGCCTTCATCCAGTTGTAGTTGCCCTTGACGGTGTTGATTTCGCCGTTGTGGGCGACATAGCGATACGGGTGTGCCAGCGGCCACTCGGGAAACGTATTGGTGGAGAAACGCTGGTGCACCAATCCCAAAGCCGATACACAGCGCGCATCGCTCAGATCCAGGAAATACACGCCCACCTGGTCGGCCAGCAGCAGGCCCTTGTAGACCACGGTGCGGCTGCTCATGCTGGGCACGTAATACTCTTTGCTGTGCTTGAGCTTCAAGTTCTGAATGTTTGCGCTGGCGGTCTTGCGAATGACATATAACTTGCGCTCCAGCGCATCCTGCACGATGACGTCGTTGCCCCGGCCAATGAAAACCTGACGAAGAATAGGCTCCTTCTTGCGCACAGTCGGCGACATGGGCATATCACGATTCACCGGCACGTCGCGCCAACCCAGCAGCACCTGGCCTTCGGCTTTGATAGCGCGCTCCATCTCTTGCTCACAAGCAAGCCGGGAAGCATGCTCCTTGGGCAGAAAAATCATGCCCACGCCATACTCACCCAGTGGCGGGAGGTTCACGCCTTGGACTGCCATTTCCTCGCGATACAGTGCGTCGGGCAACTGAATCAGAATGCCAGCACCGTCGCCCATGAGCTTATCGGCACCCACCGCACCCCGATGGTCCAGGTTCTCCAGAATCTTCAACGCGTTCTTGACGATGTCATGCGATTTGGTCCCCTTGATATGGGCCACAAAGCCGACACCACAGGCGTCATGCTCGTTCTCCTTGGAATACAAACCGTTGTTTTGAAGATGTTGGATTTCGGCTGCCGTGGTCATGGCGCTCTCCTGAGTATTTGCCAGACAGACCGCTGTGCAACGGCGCTCTGTCCTCAGCTGATTAAGGGTATTGCGATGGAACGAAAGAATACTGCATTGCAACAAAGATGCCAAGCGAAATAATGGGGGTCAGATTCCAATTATTCAGCAATTAAGTTCATTAGGTTTTAATTGGGGACACATCAAAAATAGTAGCTACTTGCGCAATGTTTAAAAGGGCTTCGCCCCTATTCTTTATTTTTCTTGGGGGCTGCAAGTGGACGTCCAGCCGCGCTCATCGACACCCGACGCTGTGTCATTTGTTGCAGCTTTTTCACATAGTCAGGCTCTCCTAGGGCCCAGCCACGCAGTACGGAGTCAGTCAACGCCTGCCGCTGCCCCGCGCTGATACCTGCATGCACCAATTCGGCGTAGGCTGCCTCGCGTGCAAAGGGTGTGTTGCCCAGTTCCCAAACCAGCGAGTGAGGCGTCACCATTTTGTCTGTTCGCAAGCCGATGTAGTGCGCATGGCTCGACCAGGCATATTCCCTGGCCTGACCGACCATGCCGGCACGCACAGGGTTGAGATCAATATACGCCATGCAGGCCAACAGATAGCGCTCGGTCTGAATCAAAGTAGACTTGTATCGCCCTTCCCACAGGGTACCAGTGCGCTTAATGCGGTCGTTGAAATACCGCACATAGCTTCGTCCCACTGCTTGCATCATTTGCGGCAAACCCTCAGGGGTGTGGGGCGTCGCCAACAGGTGGAAGTGGTTATCCATCAGCACATAGGCGTGCAGCGCGACATCGAATTTGCGCGCATTCTCGTCAAGCATATCCAGCATGGTCTGGTAGTCCGCCGGTAAATGGAAAATGACTTGACGATTGTTGCCACGCTGAATGACATGGTGGGGCTGATCGGCAAGGGTCAGACGGGATAGCCGCGCCATGGTGGATGCCCGGAATCAACGAAGCGAAGCGGAGGATTCAATTTGAATCTGACTCCCATTGATCGCGAAACGCGTGGCCAACAACGCCGTCAAACCAAACTCCTGCAAAAGCGCGTGCAGGCGTTGCGCTGCGGCCCGGTTGGGCTTGCCAGTGCGCCGCGCGATGATTAACTCATTCTTCATACTGTGCTCCCACCCCACCAGTTCGGTCACCGTCACCTGGTATCCACTGGCCTCCAGGTACAGGCAGCGCAGCACATTGGTGATCTGGCTACCCATCTCGCGGGTGTGCAGCGGGTGTCTCCACAGTTCGGCCAGCGGCGTGCGGCTAAGGGACAGCGCCTTTCCTGCGTTCAGACTGCGTGCGATCTCAGCTTGACAGCAGGGCACCAGCACCAGGTAGCGCGCCTGCTTTTTAATTCCAAAAGCAATGGCGTCGTCCGTGGCGGTGTCACAGGCATGCAAGGCCGTCACCACATCTATCGTCCCAGGCAAGGCATCAGACCCGGTCGATTCGGACACGCTCAAATTCAGGAACGACATGCCGGTGAACCCGAGTCGATCAGCCAGTTCACTGGACTTTTTAACCAGTTCTGCACGCGTTTCGATACCGAATATGTGGCCGCTTTTGAGCGCTTTAAAAAATAGGTCATAAATGATGAAGCCCAGATAAGACTTGCCCGCACCGTGGTCCGCCAGCGTGGCACCTTTGCCACCTTCCGGCAGTTCGAGTAGCAATTTCTCGATGAACTGGTACAGGTGGTAGACCTGTTTGAGCTTGCGCCGTGAGTCCTGGTTGAGCTTGCCTTCGCGTGTGAGAATGTGCAGTTCCTTGAGCAACTCCACACTTTGGCCGGGGCGCACCTCATCGGACAAGGAGTGTTTCATCACCAACTTTTTTGATGGTGCGCCGGTATCAGGAGCTTCGCCAGACGCAGCTTGGCGGCTCATGTGTTGTTTCAAGGGTTGCCCTTTCCATGCGGGCTTGCCGCCACCCCCAATGCAGCCCAGCCTTCGTGCCCGATGCGCTCCATGGTGCGCATATTGGTTTCAAAAATGGCCTCTGCGTGCGGAAATGCTTTGACTGCCCGATCAATGCTGGCCTCGCGGAGCAAGTGCAACGTGGGATAGGGAGATCGGTTGGTGAAATTGGTAATGGCGTCGGCCGGCGCGTCAGCAAACTGGTACTGCGGGTGCAGACTGGCGATCTGGAAAACCCCTTCGAATCCCAGTTTGGCCAGAAGTCGGTTGGCTTGAGCCAGAAAATCGTTGAATTCCAGAAAGTCTTGCAAACCATCGGGCGCTATAAAAAGTGTAGTGTCTCGCGCAGCACTGTCAAGGTCTGCAAGCATATTGAGTTCAGATTTCAGATCGAATAGCAAGTCTTTGAAACCCGTCGAGCGGGTGACCGCATAGTGAACCTGTTCCTTGACATCTACGGACTTGGCAAACGGGCATAGGTTCAAGCCAATGACTGCGCGCTGCAACCAACGTCGGGTGTCCTGCTCCACCCGCGCATCGTCGGTACCAAGAGCCGTGCTCATGCAAACCGGTTCGGCTGGGCAACGACCAATTTGGCAAGCTCGTCCATCAGGTCGTTGTCAATCCTCTCAACCGGCCAGGTCGTGGTGATCACGCCGAATCCCTCGGTATTTGCCAGTCGAAACGCCAACTGCGCGTTGTCATGGTCCGCAGTAACGGTAATGTTGCCGCGTGCATGGGTGGTGTACTCAAAGCGGATGGCCTGTAGTGTATTTTTTTCGGGGTGTAGCACGCTCTTGCGCTCATGCTCAACATGCCCAAACGCCAAACGTTTTTGTACCCGTTCCAAATCAGGCGGGAAGTTCACACTGACTGAACCAGCCACCGGTGAGCCCACCAGCGGGACAATATCCCAACCCATGGCGATGTAGTCGTAAACGTCTTTGTCGCGTAGCTTCTTCTTGCGGGAATCTGCCCGAAAACCTGCCAGTTTCATGGCGGGCCATGGTGTCTTTCCGTCCAGTGAAAACCGGGGGGCCTGCGGTGTAAGAACACACAGGTGACGCGCCAGATCTTGCAAGTATTGCCACACCACCTTGCACGCCCGCTCGGTCTTGACGGCGTTGATCTCGTGGTTTTGCAGTTGCTGCGCCTCCTCACTTTGGAGCGCAGTGGCCTGCATTTTCAACTGGTTGAGAAAGCTCACAAACACTCCAGGTTTTCTTCTGATTGTGAAGAGATTTTACCAATCACCCCATTCAGTGCCGACATATTTACTCAGCCCAGCAGTCGCCGTCCAGTCAGTCGTTCGTGCTCGCGGGCAGCAAACCGGTCCGTCATTCCTGCAATATAGTCTGCAACCAATCGTTCCGGAGGGGTAGTTTGTATTTTGTGCCCCTCGGCCGGTTCGAACGCGATCCCAAAATTGGCTGGCAATTCAAGGGGTGATGCCAAATACGCGTCGAATAACTCACGCACAACCTGTTTGGCCAAAACCGTTTTTTGCATCACCTGGGAATGGCGATACAGATTGCGAAACAAAAACTGCTTAAGTTGGCCAGACCGGCGTCGCATGTCGCTCCCAAAAGCCAGTAAGGGCGGCATTTGTCGAATGTCATCCGGACTCTGAGGCATTGCCACTGCCAGCGCTGCCTGGCTGACTGCAATCAAGTCGTAGACCTGCGCACTCAGCATCCGTCGAATGGTTTCGAACAACAGGCGTCTCTGGTTTTGCAGCTTGACCAGTTCCGGAAAATCGGATATCACCTGAAATTGAAAGTCGTCAAACAATGCCACTTCATGCAGTTGCGCCATCGTGATCAAACCCGAGCGCACACCATCGTCAATGTCATGGGCGTTGTAGGCAATCTCATCAGCCAAGTTACACAACTGCGCCTCCAGGCTGGGTTGCGTGCCGTCAAGGAAGCGCCGGCCAACACCACACGGTTCTCGAGCCTCCAACAACCGTGCATGTTCGTAGCTACAGTGCTTGAGAATGCCTTCACGGGTCTCAAAACTAAGGTTGATACCGTTGAATTGCGGGTAACTCTCTTCCAGAAAATCCACCACGCGCAGACTCTGAATGTTGTGCTCAAAACCACCATGCTCGCGCATGCAATCGTTCAAAGCATCCTGTCCGGCATGTCCGAACGGGGTATGACCCAAATCATGTGCCAGAGCGATGGCTTCCACCAAGTCTTCGTTCAATCCCAGCGAGCGGGCAACCGAACGCCCAAGTTGAGCAACTTCCAGTGAATGGGTCAATCGGGTGCGGAAAAGGTCTCCCTCGTGGTTCAGGAAAACCTGGGTCTTGTAGACCAGGCGCCGAAATGCGGTGGAGTGGACGATGCGGTCGCGGTCGCGTTGAAAAACCGTGCGCGTGGGAGCCTGCGGCTCAGCAAACTGCCTGCCGCGCGAGTGGACGGGGTCACAAGCGTAGGGAGCCAAGGTCATTGAATGCCAAATTTAGACGAAAAACTCATTCAGGCCATGTGGTATATGCGCAACCAGCTATCGTATTTATAGCAACTCAAGCACAACACGCATCGATCACGCTACGCACCAGTGCATCAGGGGCACCCCGCAAACTGGCGTGCGAGAGACCATCAATGACCACAAAACGAATCTCACCCGCCTCCGCCTTCTTGTCAACCCGCATCAATTCCAGGTAGCGGCCCGCGTTGTCCACGGGATTCAGCCTGGGTCCAACGACGGGCAAGCCAGCGCGCTGGACGACGGTTCGCAACCGTCTCACGAAATCGGCATCCACCAAACCCAACTCGCAGGAAAGTTGGGCCGCCATAACCATGCCACAGCCTACGGCCTCACCATGCAGCCACACACCGTAGCCCATTCCGGCTTCGATCGCGTGGCCAAAGGTGTGCCCAAAGTTCAGGATGGCGCGCACCCCTGACTCTCGCTCATCCTGTGCTACCACCCAAGCCTTGATTTGGCAGCTGCGCTGCACGGCATACGCGAGCGCATCGACTTCGCGTACCAACAGGCGATCCATGTTGGCCTCGATCCACTCCAGAAATGCGAGGTCGGCAATCGGTCCGTACTTGATCACCTCGGCAAGCCCGGCACTCAGCTCCCGCGTTGGCAGGGTTTTGAGCGTATCCAGGTCACACACCACCCGCATTGGCTGATAGAACGCGCCAATCATGTTCTTGCCCAGCGGGTGGTTAATGCCGGTCTTGCCTCCAACCGACGAGTCAACTTGTGACAAAAGGGTTGTCGGCACCTGTACAAACGGAATGCCGCGCATATAACTCGCAGCGGCAAATCCGGTCATGTCGCCCACCACACCACCGCCGAGGGCAAATAGCACGGTTTTCCGGTCACATTCGTGGGATAAAAGAGCGTCAAAAATCAGATTGAGGGTTTGCCAGGTCTTGTACTCCTCGCCATCAGGCAAGGTAACGGCGTGGATAGTTTTGAATTTTCCGGCCAGTGCAAGCCGCAAACGTTCAGCATACAGAGGCGCAACTGTGACGTTGCTCACAATCATCGCCGTACCGCCACAAGGGATCTCACTAAAAGTGGCCGGATCGCCGATCAAATCCGAGGCAATCACAATCGGGTAGCTGCGTTCGCCCAAGTCAATCCGAACGCTCATGGCGGTAGTTGGTGCTTGCATAGTCTGCTAGTTTAGAGGATAGATCGACGCAACTTGCGCCGCTTGCCGATTGAGACGCGGCTAGTGATGTGCTGTGGCGCGTGTTGTCGGTGCAACACCAGCAAGTTCGAGCTGCATCACGATCATATTCACCAAGGTAGATACCGATGGGCGCCCTGTCTCAATTACAAAATGCGCCGCGTCTCGGTACAACGGGTCGCGCGCTGCATGGAGGTCACGCAAGCGGGTCAACGGGTCTGCGACCTGAAGCAAAGGGCGATTGACATCATGACGAAGACGTCGAAAGAGCTCGTCGGGTGATGAATTGAGATAGACCACTTGGCCGCGTTCGCGCAGACGTTGCCGTGTTCCGGGGCGCAAAATGGCTCCACCACCCGTAGAGATAACGGAACTTGGGTTCTGGGTCAGTTCGTCCAGAACAGATTCTTCAAGATCCCGAAAGTAGGCTTCGCCGTCTCGCTCGAACGCCTCGCGAATGGAGTAGGTCAGCCGTTCTTCGATTGCGTGATCAGAATCAAAAAAGGGAAGTTGCAACCGCCTGGCGAGATGCCTACCGACGGTTGACTTACCGGACCCAGGAAGGCCGACGAGGGAAACCTGCACTTGACTCAACCAATACACCCGCCAGCAACAATCATTCCACCTTCACGGAATAGACCTCAATCCGTTGCGGCTCAGGCGATCTACTGTCGACAACTGAAATGGCAGCGTCCCCTTTTTTAACACTCGTTACTGTTACGACATTACCTAGAACGCTGACAGTAGCCACTGTCGGGTCACTTGATACCGCCGCAAAAGGAGCTGTTCCCGAAACGACAAAAGATTGGCTACTTGGGATAGGAACATCTACTGTCTTAAAACGAACGCTTGGAATTGGAAACGTCCTGCTGCTTATGACTCCGAGCGTACTGGTCACTGTCACATTGACTGAATCGTCATTTCCACACCCTGAAAGACTGACGCCAAATGTCGATGCATCCAGGGTATTCCCAACCGTCGCTGCTCCACCCGCTACCACGGCACAGGAAGTACCATTACTGGCTGTACCATCCACGGCAGTCACAACAATCTTGCTTCCCGTCGGCGGGCTGGCGCCATTCATATCGGCCACCTGGTAATTCAAACCACTTGTGGTGATCTGTGAGGCAGCCGTAATGTCAGTCGACCCCGTTGCAAATATGACAATGGCCTGCTGGCGCACATCGGCCGCACCCCACACACCGTCACAGGTATTGGGGACGCCAAGCAACAGGCTACTTGGTGGCAACACGCCAGTCGAGCTGCAAGTTGAGGTCGCACGCGGAACCGAGAACTCTCCCGGTGTAAAGCTTCCAGTCTCGTCTGCATCCCGGTAAGCATTTCCCAAATCAGTAAACGTATCACCACTATCGAAAATATTGTTCTTGTTGTTGTCAACAAAGTCCTCTTCCCCTGCAGCATAGGCCAGGATGGCGACGCGCCCAGCCCACCTTGACTTTGGATCAGTCGAATTGGTCAACCTGGGGTTTGACGAACGAATAGACACGGTGCACTGCGAGTTGCCGGCAAAACCTGTGACAGCTCCGGTCGCCGGATTCGTCCAAACACCTGTATTGCATGCTGGAGGAACCATGACGCCGCCCGAGGTGGTGAAATTGACCCCAGTGCCGTCCGGAACCGGGTTGCCTTGCCGGTCCGCCAACGACAAAGTGACATTGGTCGTTGTTCCGTCGGTATTCCATCCTTCAATAGAAAGCGCGGCTACAGAAATGCTAGATCGCGCCTGAGCCGGTCGCCCTGAGGCAATCACCAAGATAGCAGAATCCGAATTGACTTTTGCATCCGACACCAACTTGGCATTGACCAGCACACTGATCGGCACAGTGCCCGAAAACACCGGTACTGATACCCTGCCTTCTGAATCGGTCGTTAACGTCTTGTTGGCAACGTTGCCCAACTCGTAGAAAGACGCCTTGACATTGTTCACGGCACTGCCGTCCAACGTCTTGAGACTCAAGATCACGTCCTGTGCCTGAATAGACTCATCACGCGCATTTACGAGCTCAAACACCACCAACGATTGTGTGCGCCCACCGGAATCTTTCAGATAAATTCTGTCGGGAGTTGCACTCACAAACTTCATATTCGTCGCAGGTGCCGCTGCTACCAGCACAGTTTTGACTGTCGCATCGGCACCAACCGTGCTGGCCGTAATTTCTACTGCCTTACCCCCGCAACCCCTGCTACTCTGGGGCTTTGGAGTTCCATCGGCATCGGTCGCTGAGTAGGTGGTGGTTACCACCCCCAAGCTATTGGTGGACACCGACGCCGGGGTAACCTGACCGCAAGTCGCGCTGAAATTAACCAAAACCGGTGTATCGCTGGTCAACCCGTCAACCGTGACATTCACCTTGATTTGCTGAGTTCCGTAAGCCGCCATTGGCGTTGTGGGCGCTTGCATATTCAACGCCACATTAGCCGTAGTGAGTTGGTAGCCAACGTAGGTAGTAATCACCTGTCCAGCGCTTGGCGGAGTGGATCCATCGGGGTACGAGGTTATGGAACCAAGTTTGTAGGTATACGATACCGCCAAAGCGCCTGCACCTGAAACCAGTAACGAAGCGCGCTTGATGCGGAAAGTGGCTACGCCGCTAATATTGGTTAGCGCCGTATTTCCATCCGGGAAAGTCAACTTGGGGTCGGAAGCCACATCAATCGGTTGATTCGGAATTCCCTTACCACTGGGGTCCTTCATCGTTACCGTTAGTGTGGTGTACCCAGATGAAGCGATCTTGCCGTCCGTACTGGATAGTCCACCACTCAAGGTGGGATAGAAATTGGCCCCTGCACCTGCCCCTACAGTCACATCCACCGAAATTTTGCTGCCAGCAGCATCAAACGCCTGAATGGAGGCGGTACCGGCCGACACTGCCTTTATCGTCAAGGCGCCTCCACTGACTGACGCAGTTGCCACCCTTGTATCAGAGCTGGTAGCAATAGATTGATACGGCTGGGTGCCGGCTGCCAACAAATAGGACTGGCTTTGATCAACGGCAAGAGCAATTGCGCGTGGCGCAGTGGTGTAAAAAACACCTGCTGGTGGCACAGTTACAGGCAAGGCAAAAGTGCTCCCCTTGGAGTCAGTTACCGTAACAGTCGCCAAGCCTGCGGAAACGCCAGCAATAGTCAGGTTGTTACCGTTGCTAACTTGTACGACAGCCACCCCAGTATTTCCGCTGCTTGCGGTGTAACCGCTGGCAGCCGGCGTGCCACCACTCAAAGTTATCACGGTCGAGTTGCCGATCTGAACCGTCACTGCGGCAGCGCTGGCAGTCAACGGGGTGGGCGCAAAAACGGTCACATTGACTTTGACAACGGGCGTTCCCTTGGAATCAGTCAGCTCGATTGTCGTCGCGCCGCCCGCAATTCCAACTATCGTAAATGCAGTTCTGCTTGCATTCAATGCTACCGTGGCAATGGCTGAGTTGGTACTTACGGCACGGTACCCATCTGTGTAGGGCGTGCCACCCGAAATAGCAAACAGGTCCGAGGTTGTTCCGCTGGCAAGGGTTAGTGAAGATGGTGCCGTCGTGAACAATGCAACCGGTATGGGCACCGGGACCGTCACTGCAATCGTCAAAGGCAGCTTCCCAGTGGAGTCCGAGATGACAATGTTCGCAAGCCCTCCCGCCATTCCGTTGATAGTAAGTTTTCCATTTGCAGCAACGGTAGCAGTTGCCACTGCGTTGTTACTGCTGACGGCTGTATAGGGAGCTGCGCCGCCAGTGAACGGCAATCCGCCTGAAATCAGGTACTCAGGGGCTGCGCCCACCGCGACCGTCAAGGCTGAAGGAGCTGTGCTGAACAATGTCCCTGTCGCGGTTACGTCAACCACCACCACCTTGTTTTTGGAGTCACTTATCGTTACCTTTGCGAAACCTCCAGCGATAGCTTTGAGATCCAGAAACTGGCCAGAAGTTCCAGATGTCGCCGCAGTTAAAACAGACACATTGCTGCTAAACGCAAGGTAGGGCGGAACACCACCACTGATGGAGTATGTGACGGCATTGTTGCTCACAGCGACCGTCAAGGGAGAGGGTGCTGTGGTAAAAAGATCACCCGGTACTGGTGCCGTTACGGTCACCGCTATTGTCAGGGGTGGAGAACCCTTCAAATCTGCAATCACCACATTCGCCACGCCTACTGCAAGACCGCTGATGGTCAACGAATTGCCATTGGCAGAGGTCTGTACAACGGCAGCGTTGCTACTGGTCGCAACGTAGGGCGCAGTACCCCCACTGATAGCGTAACCAGTGCTTACACCAACAGCGGTCGTAAAAGTTGATGGTGCCGTTGTGTAAAGTGAACCCGGAGGCGAAACTGTAACGTTAAGCACAATTGTGGCGCCTGAACCATCCCGAATCTCAACCAAAGCCGAACCAGCCGCTAAGGGTTGCAAAGTTAAAACCGATGCTTGTTGATTTATCGATGCAGTAACCACCGCCACGTTGTTGCTGGTAGCCACCAGTAGCCCAACTCCACCGCCCACTCCGTAGGTACCGGAAGACCCGCCCGAGGCCAAGGTAACACCGCTAGAGGGAACAGTCGTGAACAGTGCCCCTGGCAATGGAACGCTCACGTTCACGGTTAACCTGGTTCCCGTGCTATCGGTCACGAACACAGAGGCCGCTCCCCCTTTGATTGCGGAAATCGAGAGAGTTGAATCACTAATTGCGGCACTGACTAAGCTGATGGCGTCCGACGCTACGGCATAGGGAGCCACCCCGCCACTAACTTGATAACTTGCGCTCGTTCCGCTAGTCAGGGTGATCGAAGATGGAGCCGTAGTAAACAAGGCCGCCGGCGTTGTTGTCACCGTTGTAGCCCCAGAACTTGTACCTGGTGAGCCCCCCCCACCACCGCACGCAGTGAGCAAGACAGCCGTCAAAAAAATCATCAAATAGGATATGCGGCGCATAGTTACTCTCTTGGGGTTCGTCGAATTTGCTAATTATCGACCGGTGAAACTGCGTTCGGGTATCAACTTGGGCGTGATGAACACCAGAAGCTCCCGCTTGACAACCTGCTTGGTCTTGGTCTTGAATAAATATCCGAGCCCTGGCAAATCACCTAAGAGCGGAACTTTGTATTCATCGTTATTCTCTGTTTCTTCGAAGATACCGCCAATAACCACCGTCCCGCCGTTATCGACCAAAACCTCCGTCTGAACATGCTTGGTATTTACGCCAAATCCGCTTGGCGTAGTCCTTCCCACCACGTCCTTATTAATATTCAGCTTGAGGTTGATACCCCCGTCAGGCGTGATTTGGGGGGTTACTTCAAGCCGTAAATTCATTTTTTTGAATTGAACGTTGCTGCGCCCATTGGCGTCCACCACGTAATAGGGCAGTTCCTCACCCTGTTCAATCACCGCCGAAACCTTGTCTGCAGTGACAACTCTCGGACTCGACACCACTTTACCTTTACCGTCCGCCTCCATTGCGGAGATCTCCAGATTCAAGAAGCGGTTTGCCGCAGAATTGAATACAGACAGGGCAAAGGTAGCAGCTGAAGCGGCACCCAGGGACGAGGCAGGTAAATTTACAAACTGCCCCCCTGTATCCACGCCCAAGCTTGCACCAGTGGTTCCAACCGCGTTGGCGTAGCTCGTGCCGAAAGCAATACGCTCACCGTTGCTGCCCAACTGGTAGCCACCGTCGCCTCCCCGCGCAGCGCGAAGGTCAGTAGCACCCAATTTAACACCCAATGATTTACCGAATGAATCCGATGCCTCAACGAGACGGGCTTCAATCATCACTTGGCGCACCGGGACATCCACTTTGGATATCAAATCTTGGATTTGCTCCAATTTGCTCGGAATGTCAGTCACAAACAACTGGTTAGTTCGTTCGACCGCAATGACGCTACCACGTGAACTCAACAATCGGGCATTGGGTGTAGACACGCTTCCCGCTGCAACCACTCCCCCTGCAGCGAGTTGGGTCGCCAGATCCCTCGCCAAAGCGTAATTGATTTGGAAAAACTGCGTTTTCAACTGCTCAAGATTTTGGCTAGAGGCAACGGATTCCAGTTCAAGTTTTTCCTTGGCATTGATTTCGTCTTTCGGGGCAACCCAAAGAACGTTCCCGCTCTTTCGATACCCCAGGCTCTTGGCCTGCAAAATAATATCCAACGCCTGATCCCAAGGGACATCTTGTAACCGCAGTGTGACAGAGCCAGCAACGGAGTCAGAAGTCACAATGTTGAAATTGGTGAAGTCGGCAATCACCTGCAACAATGACCGAACCTCAATATTCTGAAAATTGAGCGACAATTTTTGGCCTGTATATCCAACACCCTGGCTCAACTTCTTTGGATCGATTTTGACGTCTTTTACTTCAATTACAAATTGTTCATCGCTTTGATACGCACTGTGCTCCCACTGGCCCGTCGGCTCAATGACCATTCTCACTCTGTCGCCAGATTGCGCAGTCGTCACCGACTTGATCGGAGTGCCAAAATCGGCGACATCCAGACGGCGGCGCAGACCCTCTGGAAGTGTGGACTTCATAAATTCGACCACTAAAGATTGTCCCTGCTGCCGTATGTCAACACCCACTTGGTTGTTGGGTAGCGTCACGACTACGCGCCCAGCGCCTTCCGTCGTTCTACGAAAATCCAGATCCTTCAAAGGCGAGGTGTCTCGGCTGCGGTTTTCTGCAAAAGTGGAGGTTGCAGCAGCTGCCGGGGTACTTGGGGCTACGGACTCCAACACAATCAACAGAGACTTGCCTTGAATTTCTGCCTTGTATGCCGCCGGATTCTTCAGGTTGAGTACGACCCTGGTCCTTTCTCCCGCCTGCACCACACTGACCGACTTAAGGTTGCCCTGATTCATTTCGACAGTTGACCGCCCCATTGCGCTTGCAACGCCGGGAAAATCCAGGGCAATGCGGGCTGGTGACTGAATCGTGAATCCCGAGGGAACGGCTGTCAAGTGCTGCGAAAGGTCAATCCGCACCACCTCAGACCCGCCTTGAATCGATCCGCTGACTGCCTCAATTTGTGTCTGGGTCGTGGTCTGGCCATGGGCCACACCGCCCCAGAAAAGCGCGAGTGAGAGAATGACTCCGTGCCACATGCACGATCCCGATAGTTGATTCTGATTATTCATTTTGGCCCCTCTTGCAATTGCAAGGTTGCAACGCGTTCAATCCACTCACCAACTGCATCTTGCACTACTTCACGCAGCGTCACCTCGGTCTCGCTGATTTTCATCACCCGACCAAAATTTAGTCCCAAATAGCTTCCCAATTTGACTTGGTATAGCAAATTGTCAACCTTCAACAACGCCACAGGTTGACCGGCCTTGATGATGCTGCCCACCAAAGCCATTGAATCCAGAGGAAATGATTCCAGCGGCTCTTTACGCCGTGCTAGTTCTGGCGCGACCAGCGCACCATTCGATGCAACTTGAGCCGAGTCACGTTTTAGCGCTTGCGTCAATTTCTGATTGCTGAACGGCTCCAGCACTGCGGCATTTGAGTAGGCCTCGGGCTTAAATTGTTTGGGCGCCGGAATCGGTGTAACCTTGGGTTTTGTTTGATTGCGCTCCTCAATCATCCACTGGCGAATCTCGTCCTCACTCGAGGATCCACAACCGTAAAGAGTGCAGCACAAGATCATGGTAAACAAGAGTCCGACGGGCTTCATCGCTTAGATCCCTTGCCATTTGCTTTGCTCTGCGCAGCCACCTCATCCTTGTCGAGATACCTAAAGGTCTTGGCTGTCGAATCCAGAACCAAAGTTCCGTCACCCTTGGGAGAAATGGTTAAATTATTCAATGTGACGATACGCGAAAGGTTGGCAATGTCAGACGCGAATGCGCCAATGTCGTGGTACCTTCCACTCACTTTGATTGCAATCGGTAACTCCGCATAATAGTCTTTGACGGCAATTTGCCCGGGACGAAACAGGTCAAATTGAAGACTGCGCCCCAAACCGGCCTGATTGATATCTGACAGCAAGGCATCCATTTCCGCCTTGCTGGGTAACTGTTTCTCAAGCTGGGTCACGTACTGCTGCACCTGTTCACGTTGCTTTTTCAGCACGTCCAAATTGACGGCTTTTGTCAGCTTGGTTTTATAGTCGACACGCAACTTGGCTTCTTTTTCTTGCTCCAGTCGCAGCAATTCATCAGACCCGCTTAACCAAGCAAACCATAGTCCCACAACAACTGCAATGGCAACAACAGCAAACAATGCGTAGCGCGGAACGAACGGCCATACCGACGGATCCTTCGGGTCCAGATCCTTGAACTGAGAAACCAATCTTTGCTGGAGGTCGGCGAAATTGATTGCGCCTGAAGTTTTTGTCGCCATTTAGATGTCCGCTATTTTTTTTCCGCGATCGGTAGAGCGGTCGACGAAGCAGCAGCCGCTGGCTTGTCAGCGCCTTTCTCTGCTTCACTAGCGCGCACCAAACGAACTCGAATGACAAAATTGGACACCCTCCTTTGATCTTTCGGAGCCAAGGCTACCGATCCTGCCAAAATCTCAATCAATTCAGGCTTGGTGAACCAAGGTGTTCCATTTGCCAAGTTGCGCAACAATTCGGCAACGCGTTCATTCGATTGCGCCACTCCATTGATGGTCACTGACTGGTCAACCTGCACCATTCTCGAAACAAAAACACCATCTGGCAATTGGTTCACAATTTCCGTCAACAAGTGCACTGGCAAATTGCGGTCCGACTGCAAATCCTCAACCGCTTGTTGGCGTGCGCGGAGCGCCGCAATTTCAGCTTCAAGTCCACTGATATCCTTGATTTGAATCTCAAGTTTCTTGATCTCAGTTTCAAGAGCCAAATTCGTTCCCTGCTGCACCGAGATCGCAGCCTGATACCAGAGAAAGACAGCCAGCGCAATCAGACTGCCCAATATCGCAGATAGCGCCAGCGAAACATTGAAAACATCACGCCGACGCTTACGCGCGGCTTCACGATGCGGAAGCAGGTTGATCAGAATCACTGCGGAAACCTCCGCAAAGCCAAACCACATGACGTCAAATACGATGGTGCTTCACGAGTCATTTTTTTAAGACGAACCCCATCTCCGATTTCCATACCATCAAATGGATTGAGCAAATTGCATGGAAAAGTAGTGTGCTGTGTCACAGCAGTCGTCAATCCAGGCAAAGCCGCCGACCCGCCAGCCAACATGATGTAGTCGACTTTATTGTGAGGAGTACTGGTAAAGAAGAATTGCAATGCACGACCCAACTCCTGAACCATTGTTTCAATAAACGGGCGCAAAACCATTGCTTCATAGTCCTCAGGCAATTCTCCGCTGCGCTTTTTGCTTTCTGCCTCTTCCAGTGAAAACCCGTACTGGCGCACAATCAATTGCGTCAGCTGAGCTCCGCCGAATGCTTGATCCCGGTCATACAGCACCTCTTCGTCACGAAGCACCTGCATGCTGGTGGTCAAAGCGCCCACCTCAAACAAGGCAACAATCAACCCTACACCCTTGTTTGGAAGATTTCCAATGAGACGACCAGCCGCCAGCCGCGATGCATACGACTCAACATCAACAACCACTGGAGTCAAACCAGCCGCCTCGGCCAGACCTTGAATATCCTGCACTTTTTCTTTGCGGGATGCGGCGATCAGAACTTCGATGTCACCAGCGGAAGTTGCACTCGGGCCTAAAACACAAAAATCCAGACTGACCTCATCCAGCGGAAACGGGATGTACTGATTGGCCTCATTCTCAACCTGCTGCTCCAATTCTTGGTCCGACATACCGCCAGGCAAAACAATTTTCTTGGTAATAACTGCAGATGGTGGTAGAGCCATCGCAACATTTTTTGTTTTGGTGCCACTTTTCTTCACAAGCCGTTTCAATGCGTTTGCAACCTCATCGAATTTTTCAATATTGCCATCGGTTATCCAACCCCGCTCCAACGGCTCAATAGCGCAACATTGCAAGACCAGATTGCCAGTCTTATCACGCCCCAACTCCACCAGCTTTACACTGGACGAGCTGATATCCAGCCCAAACATAGGCGCCGGCTGACTACTAAAAAACGACCCCAATGAGATCAAAACGGTCCCCTGAAACATACCGGTCGCATACCGGTCAGACTTAAGAAATCACTTGAATGCTATCAGTAAGATCCTTGTCCCGCAAAGGTTTTTTCTATTTCAGCACGTTGCAAGCGTTGCCAAAAGCAGACGGTTTTTCTGGTTTTCCGAAATGGATCCTCGGATTTTGTCGGAAATGCAAGTTGCGGCAACAATGTAGCCAGCGGATTCAAATATGGCAATGGCAACTGGATTTCTAAAATGCCGTGCGACAGTCAGACACTTTTATGCCCTCCAATTCCAAATCCTCCGTTACAGACAGTACCACTTTGAACAAACAGAAGCCGCCTGCGCATTGGCTGATGCGCTTGTTTCTGTGGACGGGAGGCCTGATGCTTGCTATGGCTTTTTCGCTATTCATATTGATCGCTCTGGCATTGTCGGTAGCGTTCCCCAATCTCCCAGATATTTCGGATCTGTCTGACTATCGCCCCAAACTTCCATTGCGGGTTTTTTCCACAGAAGGTGATCTGCTTGCGGAGTTCGGCGAAGAACGGCGAAACCTGACTCCGATTGCAGAAATACCTAAGGTAATGACCAATGCCGTTTTGGCAATCGAGGATGCGCGCTTCTACCAGCATGGCGGCGTAGACTACTTGGGTGTCGTGCGTGCTGGTCTTGCCAATGTGGGGCGTGCCAAAAGTCAAGGGGCCTCAACCATCACCATGCAGGTAGCGCGTAACGTCTATCTTTCGTCTGAAAAGACTTTCACCCGCAAGATTTACGAAATTTTACTGACATTCAAGCTGGAACACATGTTGACCAAGAATCAAATTCTTGAAATCTACATGAACCAAATTTTTCTTGGAAATCGTGCCTATGGTTTCGCGGCAGCATCCGAGGCCTACTTCAGCAAGCCGTTGAAAGACATCACCGTCGCTGAGGCTGCCATGTTGGCGGGCCTGCCCAAAGCCCCGTCAGCCTATAACCCGATCAGCAACCCACAAAGGGCACGCATTCGCCAACGTCACATCATTGACCGAATGCTGGAAAACGGTTTCATTGATGAAAAAGAAGCTGAAGTCGCCAAAAGCCAGGAACTGAAAATTCGGTCCAACGCCAATAGCCATCTAGTTCACGCCGACTACGTTGCGGAAATGGTGCGGCAATTGATGTTCACACAATACAGCGACGAAACCTACACACGGGGTCTGGATGTACGTACCACTATAAGGACGGCTGACCAGAACGCTGCCTACAAAGCACTGAGAAAAGGCATCATGGATTTCGAACGCCGACAAATTTATCGCGGTCCAGAAAAGTTCATCACGGTGCCGGCAAGTGCTCAGGAAGCCGAAGATGTTGTTGACGATGTGCTGGACGACCATCCGGACAACGGCGATGTCATGTCGGCCGTCATATTGGAAGCTGACACCAAAAAAATCAAGGCCATGCGCCAGGGTGGCGTACTGCTGGAAATCTCGGGCGACGGTCTTAAACCCGCGCAGTCCGGTCTGTCCGACAAAGCTCCACCCACCATCAAATTGCGTCGCGGAGCGGTTATTCGGGTCGCAAAGACTCCGAAAGGCACCTGGGAAATCACCCAACTTCCTGAAGTTGAAGGTGCATTTGTAGCAATTGATCCACGTGACGGTTCTATCAAGGCCTTGGTCGGTGGTTTTGATTTCACCAAAAACAAATTCAATCACGTCACTCAAGCTTGGCGGCAACCCGGCTCCAGTTTCAAGCCCTTTATTTATTCCGCCGCTTTGGAAAAGGGTTTTACGCCGTCAACCGTTATCAATGATGCGCCGCTGTTCTTCGATGCGGGTGTTACCGGAGGTCAACCATGGGAGCCCAAAAACTACGACGGCACCTTTGAGGGGCCAATGACACTGCGCCGTGGCCTGGCCAAGTCGAAAAACATGATCTCCATCCAGATCCTGCGCGCCATTGGGACACAGTACGCGCAGGACTGGATCGCCCGTTTTGGTTTTGAGGCTGAGAAGCACCCACCCTACCTCACCATGGCATTGGGTGCCGGATCAGTTACTCCAATGCAAATGGTGGTGGGCTACTCTACATTTGCCAATGGAGGCTACCGCATGAACCCTTGGTTGATATCCAAAGTCAGTGAGCAGCGCGGCAAGGTGCTAGTCGAGTCGAAGGTTGCGGCTCTAGAGGACTCCGAACGATCTATCGATGCCCGCAACGCGTTCATGATGACCAGTCTGCTCCAAGAAGTAACCCGTTCTGGGACCGCTGCACGGGCTCAAGCCACGCTAAAGCGACCTGACATTTACGGAAAGACTGGCACCACCAACGACTCCATGGACGCCTGGTTTGCCGGATACCACCCGACACTGGCGGCAGTAACCTGGATTGGCTACGACACACCACGCAAGTTAGGTGACCGGGAAACAGGTGGAGGACTGAGCTTACCCGTCTGGATATCTTTTATGGAAAGTGCACTTAAGGGTGTACCGATCCTGGAGCCCGCCGCACCTGAAGGCGTAATACATGTCGGCGGTGAGTGGTACTACGATGAATACGCCAAAAGCACTGGTGTAACTGGGGTGAGCTTGGATGACAAGCCAGAATCCAATACGCTAACGCTGCCACCCGCTGAGGAAAAGAAAAAAATCCTTGATCTCTTTCGCAACTGATTACGGGTGAAAAACCAGATGCCGCCCCGCTTGGGACGTGGCGTTGCCCGAAAGAACCGAAAAGAACTCGCCCTGCCCCTTAGTGTCCTGCCATTGACCATCAAGCCAACGGTAGTGAAATCCACCCGCCCGCGCCGCCAGCCAGATTTCGTGTAGCGGCTTTTGCTGATTGATGACGATTTGGCTCTGATTCGTAAAAGTGAGCGTGACCATGCCACCCACCCGTTGGTTGTCTATATCGGCGTCTGATTCGTCGTTGATGCGGTCACAGTTGCTCTCAACCACCTTGAGCAAGGCATCGGCACGGTCCAAATATTCAGAGTCAGTCATTACAATTTCACCATGTTGAGTTCAAAACAAATTTTAGTCAGTGCGCTTATCCTTGGAGCAAGTACAACTCTGACCGGATGCGGTCAGACAGGCTCACTGTATATGCCCACCCAACCGACTCCTGCCAAATTGAACTCAAACGCTGCAATTATTGCGCCTGTGCACACGCTACGGTGACCAAACTCTACTTTGGCGAATAGCGCGCAACAAACGCCAGCCGAGAAGACTACCCAAAATCGAGGCATACACAGCGACCTCGGCAAAGTCATTCTTGCCGGAACGCATCCAGAAAAAGTGGACTACGGCCAGCACGGCAATGGCGTAAACCAGTCGGTGCAACAGCTGCCAGCGGCGACCTCCCAGGGCACGCATCGCACCGTTAAACGATGTTAACGCCAACGGCGTCAACAACACGACAGCGATGAAGCCGATCAGAATGAAAGGTCGTTTGGTGATGTCTTTGACAATGTCGTCCAACTCGAAACCCATGTCGAACCAGCTGTAAGCGAACAGGTGCAAACCAGCATAGAAATAGACGTACAGACCAAGCATCCGGCGAAAACGTGCCAATGAAGATAGACCCAACATGGTGCGTGCGGGTGTTATTGCGAGCACCACACACAGCAATCGCAAAGTCCAATCCCCGGTTGATCGCTCCAAGGCTTCCGCCGGATTGGCACCCAACCAATCCATGAAGGCTGCCAATACCAACCAGACAAAAGGCAACAAAGCCAGCACAAAAGCCCCTGGCCTTGCCCAACGGCTCATCAACCATTGATTCAATAGCACACGCATCAGCGGTCGCTCAGAACAGCTTTTTCAAATCCATGCCCGCGTACAACTGGCCAACCTGCGCTTCGTAACCATTGAATATCAAGGTTTTTCGCTTCTTGGTAAACAAGCCGTCCTCACCAATGCGGCGCTCGGACGCTTGGCTCCAGCGCGGGTGATCAACATTGGGGTTTACGTTGGAATAAAAGCCATACTCATTGGCCGCGGCCTTGTTCCAGGCCGTTGCGGGCTGCTTGTCGGTAAAGCGAATCTTCACAATACTCTTACTGCTCTTGAAACCATATTTCCACGGCACAACCAGCCGCACTGGCGCACCATTCTGGTTAGGCATAACTTCACCGTACATGCCGAAGGCAAGCAGCGTCAAGGGATGCAGGGCCTCGTCGAGCCGCAAGGCTTCCACATAGGGCCAATCCAACACCCGCGAGCCGACAAACGGCATTGTCTTCGGATCGGCCAAAGTGACGAATTCCACATACTTGGCACTGCCCAGCGGCTCCACTTGCCGGATGAGACCCGCCAGCGAATAGCCAACCCACGGGATGACCATGGACCATCCTTCGACGCAACGCAGCCGATAGATCCGCTCTTCCATGGGGCTAAGTTTGAGCAGATCTTCCAGCCCAAGCCTTCCGGGCTTCTTGACCAGCCCCTCGATGTCCACGCTCCACGGGTTGGTCTTCAGGGTATGGGCATTTGCGACTGGGTCAGACTTGTCGGTACCAAATTCATAAAAATTGTTATAGCTGCTGGCATCCTTGTACGCTGTCAACTTCTCCATCGTGGTCGCTCCAGAGACTATGGATATCCGTGCAGCCAATGGCGACAACTTGCCGGGCCGTTGCACCGGGCTTGCGGCCTGAGCCATGGCCTGTCGGGATGCCCAGCTGGCCATGACGCCACCGACGATACCGGTTGCCATCAATTTCAGAACTTCGCGTCGATGTTCGTAGACCGAGCGATCAGTGATCTCACTAGTCGTCGCGCAGTTAAAGCCATTTGCGTGTGTTTTGATTAGCATGGTCTGTCCTAGTTTGATCTTTGGTCGCCTGAGGGTGCGATTTCTTACACAAACTACAACCCACAATCGACTTCGGCGACAGCCTGAGCCCAAAAACAAAAAAGGGCAGACTCATCACGCGACGAGTCTGCCCGATTTAAGGCTTGTCCGCCTACCGGGTCATGAAAAGGACCTTGGGCGTGAGAGGGTCAAGTGCTAACGCAAACCGGCAATGTAGTCAGCTACAGCCTTGATTTCGCGATCATTTAGCTTGGCAGCAACCTGACTCATTTGCAAACTATTCTGGCGCACGCCGTCACGGAATGCAGTTAGCTGTGCGGCGGCATAGTCCGCATGCTGCCCACTGAGGCGCGGGTATTGGGACGGAATGCCGGCGCCATTGGGGCTGTGGCAACCGGCACAAGCTGCAATCTGCCGGTCAGAAATGCCACCGCGGTAGATCCGCTCACCCAATTGCACCATGGTCTTTTCACTGGCAGAGCCCGCTTTGGCTTTTTTGGCAGACAACCAGTACGACACGTTTTTCATATCCTCATCCGACAACATGGTTGCAAAACCAACCATCAGTGCGTTAACACGTTTGCCTGATTTGAACTCTTGTAACTGTTTGACGAGATACTCTGGGTGCTGCTGCGCCAGCTTGGGGTAGGCTGGCGTGGCTGAGTTGCCGTCTGCGCCGTGGCATGCTGCACACACGGCAGCAAAAGTTGCCTCTCCTTTAGCAAGATCAGGCTTTGTTGCCTTCGTAACTGTCGGGACAGGTACTGCGGCAGGCGCCGAAGCAGCCGCCGCTGGTGCCGCAGCATCCGATGCAAAGGCAAACAGGGGCGAGGCCAGCGCGGCGGCGGCGAAGAGCAAATGTGCGATCAACTTCATGGTGCTGCTGTGTATCTAATGGGCAAAACAACGGGCATTCTACAATGCGGCTCGGGTATCCCGCCTCAATCAATGACTACCAACACAAACTCATCCACGTTTTCCCCCCCCGCAATCAAAGCCGGGCCCGGCGAAAAAACCGAGGCGACCATCGCCTTGGGATGGCTTCACACAGCCAAATTCTTGACTACGGCCCCTGAGTTACATTTCTTGCCCCCTCTTGATGTTCCCGAAATTGCGTTTGTGGGTCGGTCCAACGCCGGAAAGTCCACCTGCATCAATACCCTGACACAGCAAAAACAATTGGCCTTTGCCTCAAAAAAGCCGGGGCGCACACAGCACATCAACCTGTTCAGTTTGGGCAAACAAGGCGTGATGGATGCAGTTCTGACCGACCTGCCCGGCTATGGGTATGCAGCCGTGCCCAAGCAGGACAAGATCCGCTGGCAGCAGGTCATGGCGAATTACCTCGTTACACGTAAAAACCTGATGGGCATTGTGCTGATGTGCGACCCCCGCCATGGCTTGACCGAACTGGATGAAATCCTGCTCGACGTGATTCGACCACGCGTTCAAGAAGGTCTGAAATTTCTGATTGTGCTGACCAAGGCCGACAAATTGACCCGCAGCGAAGCCACCAAAGTTCTGTCCATTACCAAGTTGCAGGCTGGCGGTGGCGAGGTCATGCTGTTTTCAGCGCCCAAGCGCAAGGGCATTGACGATGTTGCCAAGTTGCTCTGGAAGTGGGCGCATCCAGAAGGGTCCGCACCGGTCACACCGGCCGAATTGCCAACCGGTCAATAAGGTGGCCGTTCGCCTGCGGGCCTGTCCTTGAACCGTTTGTGCACCCAGTAATACTGAGCTGGCATGGTATCGATGTAGCCTTGCAGCCGCACATTCATGAGCGCCGTGTCGGCCAGCGCATCGCCAGACGGAAAGTCAGTCCAGGCCGGTAAAACCTCGATGTCATACCCCGTTTCCGTCATTCGCGATAACACGGGAACCACCTTGGCGCGCCCCAGTCTGGCAAACCGTGACAGTGACGGAACCGTCGCAGCCGAAACGCCATAAAAAGGAACAAAAACCGACTCCTCGGGCCCGAAGTTCATGTCAGGTAGCAGGTAGAGTGGCTCGCCCTTTTTTAGGCCTTCCAGAATCGGCTTCACGCCTTCGATACGTCCAAACAGGCGCGCCTGCCCAAACCGTTTGCGCCCCCGAAGAATCCAGGTATCCGAGACTGGATTGGCTTGATCGGTGTAGATGGTGATGAAACGCCGGGGCAATTGCTGGGTGAGCGCGGTCCATCCGGCATCGAGCCCCATGAAGTGCGGCGCGAAGATGACCGTGGGCGCATTGCCATCCAATTCCCCCACCTCGCCGCAAAGGTGCAAACGGCTCCGGGTGATGCGTGGCGAACCGTGCCACAGCCAGCCCCGATCGAGCCAACTCTGTGAGAAGTTGATAAACACCTGCAACGACAGCCTCTTGACTTCGCTCTCAGACCACCGCGGAAAGCACCGCCGAAGATTGGTTTGGGCAACGCGCCTGCGCGACGCAACCAACGCGTACAAAAGGCAGCCCAGCACGGCACCCAAAGCGCGCAAGATCGGCAATGGCAGCATTCCGAGCCAGCCGACCAAGGCCAGTACCGCACGGGTCATCACAGGCGCCCGCCCGAAAGGACTACAAAAACCAAGAGATTTGAAAGCAATGGATTCGCTCTGGGATAAAATTGCGCGTGTCGCTGAGTTACGGAACTACTTGCAGGGCGACGCACACAGTGGTGATTCTTTCTTTTGAGGATTGCCATTGTGCCTTGTCAACACTGACAAATCTGCTAAAGCGTTCGCTGCAAGCCCCAAAGCCCAAGCAACGCGACTTGATGTTTTTTGGAGCAATAAATTATGGCGAACGATTTTCTCTTCACTTCCGAGTCTGTTTCTGAGGGCCACCCCGACAAGGTGTCCGATCAGATTTCTGACGCAATTCTGGACGCAATTTTCAAACAGGACCCCAAATCCCGCGTAGCGGCCGAAACCCTTTGCAACACCGGGTTGGTCGTGCTGGCCGGTGAAATAACCACCAACGCCAATGTGGACTACATCCAGGTGGCGCGTGACACCATCAAGCGCATTGGCTACGACAACACCGAATACGGCATCGACTACAAAGGCTGCGCCGTACTGGTGGCCTATGACAAGCAGAGCAACGACATCGCCCAGGGCGTAGACCACGCCAGTGACGACCACCTCAATACCGGCGCCGGTGACCAGGGTCTCATGTTTGGCTACGCTTGCAATGAGACGCCTGAACTGATGCCCGCGCCCATCTACTACGCGCACCGTCTGGTCGAGCGCCAGGCCCAATTACGCAAGGACGGCCGGTTGCCCTTTTTGCGCCCCGATGCCAAGAGTCAGGTCACCATGCGCTATGTAGACGGCAAGCCCCACAGCATTGACACCGTGGTGCTATCCAGCCAGCATGCGCCCGAGATGAGTCTGGGCAACCGCATGACCGATGCCTTTTATGAGGCTGTGCGCGAAGAAATCATCAAACCGGTGTTGCCAAAAGAGTGGCTCACCGAAGACACCAAGTACCTGATTAACCCCACTGGCCGTTTTGTTGTGGGTGGCCCCCAGGGCGATTGTGGCCTGACTGGCCGCAAGATCATTGTGGACACCTACGGCGGTGCCTGCCCGCACGGCGGCGGCGCTTTCTCCGGCAAAGACCCAACCAAGGTGGACCGCTCTGCCGCCTACGCGGCACGCTATGTGGCCAAAAACATCGTCGCCGCCGGGCTGGCACGCCAGTGCCAGATTCAGGTGGCCTACGCCATTGGCGTGGCCAAGCCGATGAACGTGACGGTCTACACCGAAGGAACCGGGGTGATCCCCGACGAGCAGATCGCTACTTTGGTCAATCTGCACTTTGACCTGCGTCCACGCGGCATCATCCAGATGTTGGACTTGCTACGCCCGATCTACGAAAAGACCGCCTCCTACGGCCACTTCGGCCGCGAAGAGCCGGAGTTCACCTGGGAGCGCACGGACAAGGCCCAAGCCTTGCGCGCGGCGGCTGGATTGTGAAACTGCAGACACAACGCTTCATTGATCGCTGGGTGGGCCAGCTTCTGTGCGGCGCGGTGTCGGCCTGGGTGCGTTTTACAGGGTTATTCGGTTCGCCAACGGCACAGTTGGCAGCCGCACCCAAAAACATCCTGATCATCCTGCTCTCCGAGATGGGCAGCATCGTGCTGGCCGGGCCGATGTTTGCGCACTTGCGTCGCCAATATCCCGGAGCGGCCATTCACATCCTGCAGCTCAAAAAGAATCAGGAAGTGTCCAAGTTGCTGCAGCTCACCGATACCGCATGCATGCACAGCCTGGACGACAGTTCGGGTGGATCACTGGTGCGCGACATCCTCTCCATCAGCCTGAAAATGCGCCGCTTGGGCCTGGACGCCGTCATTGACTGCGAGCTTTTCTCGCGCGTCAGCGCCCTGTTGTCGTTTTCGACCGGTGCGCCGGTGCGGGTCGGCTTCACGCCGCATACACAAGAGGGCCTGTACCGCGGCAGCTTCATCAACCACGCCATTCCGTACAACCCCTACCAGCACATCAGCAAGCAATTCCTGTCGCTGGTAGACGCGCTGGACTCTGCAGGCAGCACACCGCGCAACAAAGCCGCTCCCATTCGCGAATTGCCGGTAAACACCGAGTTGTCAGTTAGCTTTGACAACGGCGAGCTGACAGCCTACCAGGCCAAACTGGTTGCAGACCACCCGGTAACTGCCACACGCGGGCTCGTGCTCATGTACGCCGGTGGCGGCATTCTGCCCGAGCGGGCCTGGCCCGCCGAACACTACGCGCGGGTCGCACAAGGCCTGTGCGCGGCAGGTTTCGCAGTCGGTTTGATTGGCCTGAAGGACGACGCGCAACTGGCCAAAGACCTGATCGCAAAAATCCGTGACAGCGCATGCATTGACTTGACCGGTTACACGCGAAGCATCCGCGAACTGCTCATGCTGTTCCACAGCGCCAGGCTGCTGATTACCAATGACGGCGGCCCTGGCCACTTTGCCACTCTCACCCCGATCCAAACCATGGTGTTTTTCGGCCCCGAAACGGGCAAGCTCTATGGTCCGCTGGGCACCCGCAATGCCATTCTGGAGTCAGGCATTGCCTGCTCCCCCTGCCTGTCGGCCTACAACCACCGCTTGACCTTTTGCGATGGCGACAACCAATGTCTGAAACGCATTGCGCCCGACCCGGTGCTGGACCAGGCGTTGAACTTTTTACGTGGCAGCAGCGCAAATGAAGGTTTAAGCAGCCCAGGTGCTGCGGCATGAGCGGTACGTCGTCGGTGCAACGCTTTGTGCTATGGGTGCTGGGCTGGATTGAACGCTACCGCTACATCAAGTTTGGCATCGTCGGTGCCAGCGGCACGGTGGTCAATCTGGTGATGTTGCACATCGGGCACGAGTACCTGTTCAACGCGATTGAGGCGTCTTATAAAAAACCTTACCTGTCACTGGCCTTGGCCATCTCGCTGGCCACCCTGAACAACTTCACCTGGAACCGCCTATGGACGTGGTCAGACCGCGTGCGAACGCTGGAGGCAGAAGAGGGCGTCCAACCGGTCAGTCTGCGCTTGCTTGGCATGGAGTTCGGCCAATATGTCACCGCATCGGCATTCGGAAGCACGCTGCAATATGTACTCACCCTGTTGCTGTCGGGCAGCATGGATTACCGGCTGGCCAACATCGTCGCCATCATTGCAGCCAGTGTGAGCAACTTTCTCGCCAACGACCGCTGGACATTCAAGCGCCACAAAGACTAGTTCTTTGCCCCACGCCATGACCCACTTGCGTCACCCCCTGCCTTGGCCCTGGATAGCCCTGGTTTTGGCCACCCTGACGGTCTATCTCTTCGGCTTGGGCGGCTCCTACGCGCCCACCAACGGCGATGAGATGGTCTACATCCATATTTCCCGCATGACGGCCGAGTCGGGCCAGTGGCTGCCCCTGCAGTCCGAGATCGTGGGCATGCGCAACACCAAACCGCCACTGCTGTTCTGGCAGGCCATTGCTGCAGGCGATTGGGGAAACAACTGGAGCCTGTGGGCCTTGCGCCTGCCCAGCATCGTCTACACGTTTCTCACCACCGCCTTGCTGGCGTTTTTTGCCCACCGCATCAGCGGGAACCTGCGCACTGCCTGTATAGCAGCGGCGCTGTATCTGCTGTTTTTCTCGACCTTCCGCTACGGCCGGGTGTACCTCACGTCAGCGCCCGAGACCTTCTGGTTGTCTCTCCCGATGTGGTGGCTGCTGTGGCTTCGTTTGCGCAGCAGCGAACCCCAGGGAGCGTGGGCGGCAGGGCTTTCTGCGCAGGTCAAGGAGGAGCCCGCGCAGCGGGCGGGGGACACGGAGCAGAACGCCCTGGCGCCCACGCTCCCGGCCAGCAACGGCATGACTTGGCTGACATTCTCCCTAATGGGTCTTGCCATGGCCTTGGGCGCCGCCTACAAGTCGTTTGCGCTGGTGGCACCCGCAGCAGCAGCCGTGTGGTGCGCCTGGCTGCTGAGCGCGCCGCGTTTGCAATGGCCTTTGGCACTTAGAGCAACGCTGGGGCTGACCTGGAGTGTCGCACTGGCCGTGGGCATTTTTTCCCTGTGGCTGGTACTGGACCCGGACCCCGCTGCCGTTTGGCAGGAGTTTGTGCTGGGCGAGAACGCTGGCAAGATGAGCAACACGCAGGGTTACTGGCACGCAGCCTTCTTTGGTGTCTACCCCATGTGGACACAATTGCTGGCCTATCCCGCCAACGCCGGTCTGCTGTTCTTCACCGTGCTGGGCGTCGCATGGGTTGGCCTCACCCGCGCATTCAAACGCCAGACCTATGTTCAGCTCACCCCGGCGCAGTGGATCTTGCTGGCGTGGCTGGCGGTGTGGCTCATCGTGTTTACCATTCCAAGCCAGCGCTCGGAGCGTTATGTCATTCCCGCAACTCCGGCTCTGGCCATCATGATGGCTTTGGTGTGGGAACGCATTCCCAAAGTAGCGTTTTGGGTCACGCAGGCCATCATGGCTCCGGCTCTGGTCATGGTGGCACGCATTGCCTGGGTGATGGGTGACATGCAGGTCGCAAGCCCCACTCAGCTTACTATTACTTTGATAGCTGCTTGCGCAGGTTTGACGGGTGTTGCAGCCGGATTTGCCATAAAACAATGGCTTCGAGCCGCAACTCTGGCGACCTGCCTGGCTGTGTATGCCAGCTTCAGCTTGATGGTGGCCCCACTGAGCGCACCTGATGCCGGTTACAGTGCGGCGGCAAAAGAACAGGTTCACGGCAAACGGGTAGGCGTTCCCAACGGTTTCACCGGACAATTTGAGCGCTTTCACTTCGTTCTGCCATCAGCCAAACTGATTCCGTACGACGCCGAGGGCCGCAACACCGGTGCCTACCAGCCCGACCTGCCACCGGCCAAGCGGCTACCCTATTTGCTGGGCCAGTTTGACGCCGTGGTGTGGCTGCAAGACGACCTGGTCCAAACCGAGCCAAGCTGCGCGCCCCAGTGCAAGCTGCTGGGTACACGCTGGCACGTGAAAAGTCGCCACAAAACCGGCGAGGTCCACTGGGGCAACCTGTGGCAACCGCAGGAATGGCTGTTCCGCCACGAATGGCTGGTAGAAAATGCAGTGAATCAGGCTGTAAAGCCCGTACAGTAAGCGCAATCAGCTATTATTTTTGTAGCAACTCCAGCCGCGTCTTGCCAGCCATACCTGCAATGCAAGCCAGACCCAAGGGTCCAGCACTGCGTCCCACACATTGCCCGTTGGCAAGCGCACCGCGACAAACACCAGTGCAGCCAGTGGCATTACACATACCGCCATCCACCCTCTTGGCCGGGCAGTATGACGGCCCGCCACCCACGGCAACAGAGCGGCTAAGACCACCAGCCCCAAGGCCCAAGGGCTGAAACCCCAGGCGTACATTTGCATCGGCAGCATGGCAATGCTGTCCAGCAACAGTGCCCAGCCCAACAAAGCGCCCAGCCCGGCAAGCCACAGGGACTGGCCATCGGTGAACATGGCATTTCCAGTGAATCGCAGGGTCCCGTGCGCGCCACAGGACGCACGCCAGCGCGTAGCCAGCATCGCGGCACACCACAGCACGCTGCTGGCGCTGGGCGCCTGGAATGCCAAGCCCAGCCAGTAGGCAGCTCCACCCGACCCTGGCACCCACGCCCAGGCGGCCAAGGCCAGCGCGGCTACCCACTGCCCCTGGACGGCGTGGGCTCGACCTGCCAGCAACCTGGCCACCAGGCCAGCACCCAGCCACGCCAGTACCACGCTCCAGCCCAAATGCAGCCAGACCTGCATGGCGCTGGAGGTGGGCAACACGGGTGAATCCGTTGCCCATGCCTGTGCCAACCAGCCACTCAGGTGTGCACTCATGGCGTGGCCCCAAAGCGCCGCCAGGCAATGCGCTTGCGACCCGCCGTGTAGCTGACCCACAGGCTGCCGTCTGCCCAGGCCATCGCAGGGTAAGAAAACTCTGCCGGCGGCACGCCCTGCTCCAGCGCTGTCACACGGGCCCACTGCAGGCCATCGGTTGACCGGCTCAGGTCCAATGCGCTGCGCGAGTTCATCGACGGGTTGTGGACCAAAAGCATGCTGCTGTCACCCGCTGCGATGGCAGCCACCGCCGCATCCGGGTTGTCCAGCGCCAAGTCAGGTAAGTCGGCCCAGTGTTGGCCACCATCCAAGGTCTGCGCTACGCCTATCTTTCCGTTAGGACGCACATCGCGCATCAGGGCCAGCCACTGCTGCGGTGACTGCGCCACCACGCTGGGTTGCAGCTGATGGGTGCGCCGCGACATGCGCGTGAGCCCCAAAAAGGCGCCGTCGCGGTCAAAACGCAGTGCCACCGGGTACTTGATGCCCAGCTCAAAATACACCGGCAGCACCATGCCACCGTCTTCCAGCGGCAGCGGCGCATTGCGAACCAGGTGGCTGGTGTTCCACAACCACGACAGTGGCAGCACGCGAACGGGTTCAAACGCCAGCTCGGCAAGGTGGCTGCCCGCGCTGCTTTGGCGCAAATGCAGCACGCGGGACGCCGCCCAACCGCCCCAGCCCGTGGCCACCACAAACAGGTGCATGCGACCACCGCTGTCCGTCCACGCCACCGGGTTGCCCAGGCGGCGCAACCCAAAACCCAATTGTCGGCCCATGGCAAAGCGGTCCACCACCAGGCGCGCGGCAGTCCACTGCTGGGTCGTGCGGTCGAATTGGGATGCGGCGATCTGCACATTCGCTGCGCTCTCGCGGTCGCCCGCGAACCAGAACGCTGTCAGCACGGCCGCATGGTTGGCGGGCATGGCCAGCAGGGTGCTAGCGTGGGCAGCGGCCAACCCGTCAGGCATGGGAATCATGCCCCGGTCTTTTTCAACCAGTTCGGACGTGTTGTGCACCGCTGATGCAACAGGCACTTCCGCACGGGCAACCGGCGGCATTGGAGCCCGCTGCGCGACATCCAACCCCATCACGGCACAGGCAGCCAGCACCGCGCCCAGCAAACGCCAAGGGACCGAAGGGGCAGTGGGTAACGACAGGGACAAAACAAAGAAACCGTAGTTTGAAACACGGCTATCTTAGTGGCAGGGAACAGCTGTCACCCTGTATGAACAAGTGGGATTCAAAGTGATGTGAGTTTTCGGGTCGGCACGATGCAGGTTTATTGGGGTCGGATTCCAATATCCATGCGAAGCGACCGCGAGGGACGCCCGAAGAGCGGTGGATTTTGGCAAAACCCCAAGTCCAGGCAAAACCCCAAGTCCAGGCAAAACCCCAAGTCCAGGCAAAACCCCAAGTCCAGGACTCTGACCCCAATACGCCGGGGCATACCAGCAAAGCTCACGCAGGTATGTCAGCTAGGGTGATGGCAAAACTGAACGATGGCCTTCACTACTCACCGACTCCAGCGTGGCGTAAGGAGACCACCGCCAGTGCCCGCTTCAGGGAATGCCAGTTTCATGAATAACCATTCCTTGGGGCGAGAGCAAGCTCTGCGGTCCGAGAACTACTTGTTCACCCAAAAGCCCATGGTCGGGGCAAAACTGACGCCGCTAAAGTCCAGGAAGTTGTTTTCGCTCAGATAAGCAGCAAGCCCACCGCTGGCATCCAGACTAGGCGCGTATAAGTACCAGCGCTGGGAGCTGTTCTGCCACGCCCACAGGGACGTTAGATTGATGGGTATCACTCCTGCTGGTGGCGTGGTGCCAATGGCCTTATTGAATGCACTGGCGGTTTGTGCCTCACCAGTCGCAATCAGACTCCAACCCGGTGTTAATGCCTTGCCCTGGTTGGGTGCAAAGACACTGGACAGTATCCACGCCGGTGCAGTCATCGGTACGCTCATGGCCACCTTGGCATTGACCCAGAAACCTTCCCCACCTGCGATGGACGTGAAGGTGTCATAGCCTCGGCTGGCTGCATAGGCGGCACCACTGTCTGCTTGCCCCGGTGTGTAAAACGCCCAAGCTGGGTAGGTGATGTTGGGCGTGCTACCGGTCTTGACCCATTTCCACAGGCTGTAGATCTTGCCGGGGTCGCCAAAAAAATTGGGAACGCTCATGGCGGTGTTGCCACCGTTGCCCACCAAGTTCCAACCTGCTCCCAAAGTAAGACTGGGTTGCGCCGGGGTTGCGGTTTGCGCTTGTGTGCTTTGGCCCGAGCAGTTAGCTGCCGCATCACACGCCATTACTGAGTAGCTGTAGGCGGTGGATGCTTGCGGGCCGATGTCGGTGTAGCTGGTGACGTTGTCCAGCGTGGCTATCAAGGCAGTGCCACGGTAGATGTTGTAGCGCACGACTGCGGTGTTGTCGGTCGCCGCACTCCAAGTGAGATTGACTTGGCCGGGGCCAGCTGCCGCGGCGGTGATGTTCAGTGGAATGCTGGGCGCCGTGGTATCCGCTGGCGCACCGATTTGAATGGGTGGACAGATGTTGAGGTTGGCGTCCACGCCAGAGACAACGGAACGAATCAGGCCTTTGGCGCTGGAGGCGCTGGCTCCGGCATAGGCCACGCAAAACAAGCCGTTGTCCTTGGTCTGGTCGAACTTGCTGGCGTCATACATGGAAAACATATTGTTGGCAGTGTTCAAAGTTCCTGTGTACAGCGGCACAGTTGGTGTGGTGCAGTCGGTTTGCTTCCAGCCACTACGGGTAAGGACTGCTGGTGTCAGCGCCGATTGAATATTGACCCACCCTGCCGATCCAATATTGACCCAGGGCGGGTTGCTGGTTTTTGAATCAGCAACTGTGGATAAGTGTACTCAATGGCTGGTTTGCATCCGTCCTCCTTGTTTTTGATTACAAGC